>JALOTJ010000110.1 GCA_025457965.1 Spirochaetota bacterium
CGAACTGCGCCTGCGCCACATAGGCATCAAGATGCCCGATTACATACGAAATAAAATAAAGCAATACCTGCAGCGTTTCCGGAAGGAAGATAAATGAAGTCGCGAACACCGTAACGGAACCGGGGAGGAAGCCATGTCGAATTTCGCAATCATTTCCAATCTGCGCTCGAGGGAAATCGCTCCCGGCGTTGTCATGCGCTCGGCACATCTGGAGAAGGTGATGGTTACGTTCGTCGACCTGGGCGAGGGCGCGGTTGTCCCCGAACACAGTCATCCACACGAACAGATCACCGTGGTGATATCGGGGAAACTGCGTTTCAGGCTCGGTGAAGAAGAGGCCCTCATGGGGCCCGGCGAGGCCGTGACGATTCCATCGGGGGCCAGGCATGCCGCGGTTGCCGAAGGTGGTCCCTGCGTCGCCTACGACTGCTGGAGCCCGGTCCGCGAGGATTACGTACTGGATTGACAACGGCATGGAAAACATCAGTATCAATCGAAAGATCGTTAAATATCAAGGAGGTCATTATGGAAGATAAAAACCAGTGTGAAATGCCGGATTCGAATCCTCCCGAACCGGAAATTCGTGAGATTATAAGCTCCATGCGGACTGTCGCGATAGTCGGTCTTTCAGACAAATCAGACCGCGACAGCAACAGGGTCGGGGCTTACCTGAAGGAACACGGCTATAAAATTATACCGGTGAACCCTGCGAAAAGGGAGATCCTTGGCGAGAGGTCATATCCGGACCTTGCATCCGTTCCGGAAAAAATAGACGTCGTTGATATTTTCCGTTCGGTCGATGCGATTCCGGGGATCGTCGATGAGGCCATCGCGGTGGGGGCGGGTGCGATCTGGATGCAACTGGGACTGGCGCACCGTGAGGCGGCGGAGAAAGCACGTTCCGTCGGACTGAAGGTGGTTCAGTCCAAATGCCTGAAAATAGAGCATTCGAGGATGAAGGGGAAACCCGAATTCAATATAACGGGCTGATTCATCACGCGGGCCTAATCGCCGGCCGGCAGATACAGCACCGCCGTCGTACCGGCGCTTACCCTCGAGTCGAGCCGGATGTGACCGTGGTGACGCTTGACGATCGAATAAGAGAGGGAGAGTCCGAGTCCCATACCCTTCTCGGCGTAGGTGGTCTTGGTGGTAAAATATGGATCGAATACGCGTGTGAGGTTTTCCGGCGGAATCCCGATTCCACTGTCCCTGATCGATATTCGTATATACCTGCCCGGCCTGACGGGTATTTCGTTCCCGGCATCGATGGTAAAATTTTCCGCGACTATCCGCACCTCGCCACCGTCGGGCATTGCCTCGACGGCGTTCGTCAGTAAATAGCCAATCACTCTCTGGATCTGTCCAGTGTCGATTTTAGCGGGCCAGAGGCCTCCGCTGATATCGATCGCGATCGCGACGTTGTCGGGATGGAATAATTTTTCCGCGGTGTAGCGAAGAATATCTTCCAGCGGGACGCTGTCAATCACCGGTTTTGAGAGACGTCCGAAGTGCAGGAGCTGGAAAGAAAGGTCCTTGGCGAGGGTGGCGGCCTTCTCGATTTCGAGAAGATTTTCGTACAGCTCATCCTCCGGATTGGCGATCATCTTTCCCAGGGCGACGTTTCCCGAAATGGCGGTCAGCAGATTATTAAAATCATGGGCGATCCCACCGGCCAGTATTCCAATGGCCTCGAATTTCTGTGTGCGCACCAGCTCTTCCTCCAGCTGTTTGCGCCGCGTAATATCGCGAATCATCGCTATGCCGATTTCGCGTTGATTGAGTGTGAATATCCCGCCCGATACCTCAACGGGGAAGACGACACCGTTTTTTCTTCTGTGGTTTTGCGAGTGTGCGTTCCTATCGGATTCGGTCATCTGGCGGATGACTTCTACGTGGAAATCATCCGGCGACTCCGAAAGATCGGTAATTTTCATTATGCGAAGCTCGTCGATCGTATACCCGTACATGCCAACGACCGAGGAATTGGCGTCGATGATCTCCAGCGTGTTGACGTAGAAAATTACGATGGCGTCGGATACCGAGGAGAAAAGGAGCCGGTATTTCTCCTCGCTTTCCCGGAGTGACTGTTCAACGGCCTTGCGTTCGGTGATATCGTTCAGCACCGTCAGAATGTGCTTTTCGCCGCCGATATCGATGAGCGCTGCGGACATGGAGGCGAGTCTCTTCTCGCCGTTATGAGTCGTTATGGTTACGTCGCGGTCGCGGAGGAAGCCTTTTCTGGACAGCGCCGAGACGAACTTTTCCCTTTCCGAAACATGGGGCCAGATGCCGGCATCGAGGGCGCTGATATTGATTATTTCCTCACGGCTGAAACCGTACAGCAGGAGGAAGCTCTCATTGACATCGAGGAATGTTCCGTCCGTCATGCGCGTGATGCTGATGGCGCTGGGGCTGAAACCGAAGGCCTTCGACAGCTTCTCTTCAGAAACCCTGAGCGCCTCCTCCCTTTCGCGAAGCCGCCTTTCAAGGTTGTGCCGGTAGAGGACCGTTTCTATGGTTGAGACGATCTCGTTGCGATTTACCGGTTTGAGTATATAGCCATGGGGACCGGTCTTCTTGGCGCGGTCCAGCGTCCTCTCGTCGGAGTGGGCGGTGAGGAATACCACCGGCACATCGATGATCTCTCGAATCAGCAATGACGCCGTTATGCCATCAATCTTTCCGCCGAGGATGATATCCATGAGAACGAGGTCGGGCTCAAGCTCCGGAATCCTCTCGATCGCCTCTTCGCCGGAATGGATCATGGCAACGGTTTCGTAACCTTCTTTAAGAAGAATGTTCCGAATATCGGCGGCTATGATAATCTCGTCTTCTACGACCGCTATGCGGGCCGACCGGCGCGACATTTCATCCATGGAGTTACCGAACCCTCTGTCAACCTGTTCCTGGGCGAGAGTAGCATGCGAAACAGGCGGAGTCAAGAAAGCGAAATAAAAAAACCACGGGAGCGAAATTTTCCTTGCCAGAATTATAGCATAACAGTGTTATGCAAATGGCGAAAACCCGGAGGGTTTTCCGGAAAACGCCCGCCGTTATGCGGGCGGTAATCACCTTGACCGGAGGAGGACGCAATGAAGACGGCAATAACCGAAATGTTCGGTATCGAGTATCCGATTATATGCGGGGCAATGATGTGGATATGCAAACCCGAGCTCTGCGCGGCCGTTTCGAACGCCGGGGGCATGGGAAACCTTACCGCCGGCAATTACGAAACGGAGGAAGATTTCCGTGCGGCGATCAAACAGACGAGAAAGCTCACCGAAAAACCGTTCATGGTTAACGTGACGATTCTGCCCTCGGTGCATATATCGGCCGATCACCACAGGATGTACCTGCGCGTTTGCGCCGAGGAAAAGGTTGCCGGCCTGGAGATTTCCGGGGCGCCGATCGACAAGTCATGCGGTCCCGAGTATGTCGAAATGTTAAAAAAAGCTAACGTAAAGATGTTTCACAAGGTCGGCTCCGTTCGGCATGCGGTACACGCGGAGAAGGCCGGTTACGACGGTATATACGCGGCGGGGATCGAGGAGGGGGGGCACCCGCTCAACGACGACGTCACCACGATGGTGCTGACGCCGCGCATCGTCGAGACGGTAAAGATACCGGTCGTTACGGTTGGGGGTATCGCGGACGGACGGACGATGGCGGCCGCGCTGACCCTGGGCGCTTCGGGGGTCATGATGGCGAGCCGGTTCATGGCCACAAAGGAGTGCCTCATCCATGATAAAATCAAGCAGGAAATACTAAACCGGCAGGAATTCGAGACAACCCTCATCTGCAAGTCCATAGGGCTGCAGGGGCGCGCGCTGAAAAACAAGACCGTTAACGACGTTCTCGAGCTCGAGGCGCGCAGTTGCAGTTTCGAGGAGCTCCTGCCGTTAATTTCCGGGAAACGGGTGAAAGAGGCATGGGAAACCGGCGATGTTGATATCGCTCCCATGATGGTCGGACAGTCGATTGGGCTTATACGCGACATTCCGACTTGTAAAGAGCTCATCACGCGCATGGCAGCCGAAGCAAGGGCCGATATGGCACGCGTTTCAAAAATGTTTTAAAGCTGTAAACGGCGGGCGGCCCAAGGCCGCCCGCCGCTACCCCATTTTATTCTTAACCCGATTATTTTCCCAGTCTTTTCACGATTCTTCGTCGGGCAGGTGTTTTCATATGAAGTAATTATGGAATAATGCCGACAGTAGGGACGGGTTGTATTGTGCCTAGAGGAAATGGTGAAAAAGATGCTGTCGGAAAGAATTCTGGTCGTCGAGCGCGAAAGAATCGTCGCAATGGATATCGACCATATACTGCGCGGATCGGGGTATTCACATACAACGCTGGCGTACAGTTACGATGAGGCGATGGGTATGATTTCTTCCAGCAGGCCCGACCTTGTACTCATCGACGAACTGATAAGCGATGACAGCGACGGTAGTGACGCCGGTAGAAAGATAATGGAAAGCTATAAAATCCCGGTACTGTACCTTGCATCCTCTTCTCCTTCGACAGGCAAGCGCCAAATCGGTGACCGGTTGTCGCATTTTTTGCACAAGCCATTTCGCGCTGACGAAGTTTCGGCTTCGGTTAAGAAAATACTATCACGGAAAAACAAATGACCTGCTGACGCAACCGGACGCACGTACCGCCCCGCGTTTCGGCCTAAAATGTGCTTGTTATCCTTTTCTGATATGCTATCGGTATTCAACAGCGGGGGCACAGCCTTCCCCGCGATACAATCAATGGACGGTACTTTCCCATGACTGAGGTCCCGGAAACTACATTAAAAGCCGGCGGAAAGGCATTAAAGTTGATACTGCTCACCCCGATGGTTTTGATGTTATTGATGAATGGTGGTACGTCCGTAGTTTCAGCACGGGAAGGCGGTTTTCTCGATGCTGACCGAATCATGCTTCTGTTCGGATTTCCAGCGGGGCGTTTCGACGTGGTTGTCGCGGGCGACATGCAGCTTGATTACGAAATCGAATCTAAAGTAGGGCGAACCGAGGGAGAATCATCAATAGATACCGCGGAGGAATTCATTACCGCGGCGTTCCTGTCCAGGGTTTCACTCTCGGAATCGGCCCGGCGCCAATTCGACGCAGAACTACCGACGCCGGGAGACGGGGCGCTGCGCTTGTGCGCCATGTGGCTGTTTAAAACCGCAGAATATCCCGCCAGGGCGCAGGGCTACCGTACGGTACTGAGCCTGATCCGGAAAAAAAAAGCGATCTCGGACGATGCAATCGTCGATTACTACATGGACGCACTCGCACGCCGGATGGGTTCCCTGCGGATTGAGGGTCTCGATCCCCGCGAAGAGGAGCATCTTCGCCGGATGGTATTGATGTACATGATGGACCCCGTCAACACGCCTCCTGCTTCCGAAATTCGCAAATTTCTGGCGCGGCTTACTGCGCTTTCTCCTGAAAAAGCGAAATCGGCCCTTAGGTTTATAAGCGCCGTCTCCCCTGTCGTGGCGGCGCGTTTTGAGGAAAAATCAGGTGCCCGTCGAGGTTGAGGTTGTACCGGCCATGAAGAAATTCCGCATACACCCGAAAAAGATTGTCGTGATGGCATTCGCGGCGGTGCTGTGCCTCGCCGTGGCGGCCTGCCACTCGTCGGCAACGCGTGAACATGGTGCGGTACGGTCTTCGGATGTTTTCCGGATATGGGCGCATTCGGATATTCAACCAAAAAATGAACAGGAATTCTTCCATTACGAAACAGCGATCGAAGATATAGCGCGCAAGCTTCCGGGAATCGACATGGCACTGGTGGCCGGCGACATCGTATTCGCGAAGAAAGACGCGGACCGTTATTACCGGTGGTTTCTCGCCGCGAGGGAGAAGGCGGGCATACCGCTCTGGTTCGAGATAGCGGGGAACCATGATGCGAGGGACCTGGGTGCATACCGGCGTAATATCGGCAAGCCGCTCCACTACGCCGTATCAATAGACAATCTCCTGATCATACTGATGTCAGATGAAAGACGAACACCCCAGTCCGAGATATCGCAGACGACTTTCGAGTGGTGGAGGGGCCTGGTCTCCACGAATCGGGATAAGATCATCATTACAGTTACCCATGCCTGCCTTGCGGGAAGCGGGCTGGCGTCTTCACACTTTCCCACAATGCGCCTGGCCTCGTCGGGAAGGTTTGAAAAGGTGTTGAAAGAGTTCCCGGTCGATCTGTGGATATCGGGACACAATCACATGACCTCGTCGATCATTTCGAAATTCTCCCGGCCGCGCTCGTTTCCCCGTACCTTGTTCGTGGAGGTGGCTTCGATACATCTTACGGCGTTGAGCGGCATCGAGTCGTATATATTCGAATTCGTTAATGGAAGCGCGGATTGCAGGGTACTTACCCGTGATCACCAGTCCGCCAGGTTCGTGCCGCCGGGCATGGTTGAACACACTCTCCGCATTCCCTACCGCCGCGGAAGCGGAGTACCGGAAATACAGTTGCCGCCACAGCGCGGTATTCGCCCGGCGCCCGCTCCATGAAACCGGAGAGCCGTTCCGTCATGTATAGGCCGGACAATCGAAATTGAAGGAGGATGAAGGTGTTTACCGGGATAGAGGAATACCGGAGCCTCGACACCGCATCACTGTACGATAACGAAAAAGGGGTCGGGTGCGCCTTAAGAGAGAGCGGTGTTCCCCGCGAGAAGGTTTTCATCACCACCAAGGTCTGGAATGCGGACCAGGGTTACAGGGAAACCCTTAAGGCATTCGATCAGAGCAGAAAGAAGCTTGGGGTGGAGTATATTGACCTGTACCTGATCCACTGGCCTGTAAAGGGCAGGTACGTGGAAACATGGAAGGCGATGGAAGAGCTTCTCGATAACGGTGCGGCCCGGGCGATCGGGGTGAGCAATTTCACGGTCCATCATCTCGAAGACCTCATGCTGAACGCATCGATCATCCCGATGGTCAATCAGTTCGAACTTCATCCCCGGTTGTATCAGGCCGGGCTGATCGAGTTTTGCCGGTCCAAGAATATAAGGGTTGAGGGATGGGCGCCGCTAATGCGGGGCAGGCTTGAGCGCGATCCGCTGATACTCGGTCTCGGTAAAAAGTACGGAAGGACGCCCTCGCAGATTTTAATTCGCTGGGCGCTTGACCATGGTTTCATCACCATTCCGAAGTCGGTGCGTCGAGAGCGAATCGAGGAAAACGCTCAGGTATTCGATTTCACGCTCTCGGTCGACGACGTCAGGCTGGTCGATTCCCTCGATCGCGGCGAACGAACCGGTCCGGATCCGGACAACTTCAATTTCTGAAGGGCTTATCTCCTCCTCCAGAATTCGGGCGTGAGAATGATGAGTACCGTGTAGAGTTCGAGCCTGCCAACCAGCATCGCGAAACTCAGGAACCATTTAACATAATCAGGGAAAAAAGCGTAGTTGTTGGTTGGTCCGACTTCCCCGAACCCGGGCCCGATGTTCCCGAGCGTGGCGAGCGCCGTGGTGAGCGAGGTCGTAAGATCGTATCCCGATGAAGCGACCACGAGGGATGTGCAGAGAAGCATGAAGATATACAGAAAAAAGAAACCGGCCACCGAGTACACCAGGTCCTTGCGCACGACACCGTTGTTGACCTTGAGCGTGAAGATGCCGCGGGGATGAATCAGAAAGAGCATCTCGATAAACGCCTGCTTGAGAAGAATGACTATCCGGAATACCTTTATCCCCCCCGCGGTGGATCCGGATGATCCGCCGATGAACATGAGGAGAAAGAGCACGCCCTGGGCGAAAAACGGCCATTGTTCAAAATCGGCAGTGGCGAATCCGGTTGTTGTCAGAATAGAGGCGGCCTGGAAAGCCGCGTGGCGCAGGGACTCGCCGAATGACGGGTATGATTCACCGTAGACGCTCAACGCGACCGCCATTGTCGAGATGATAAAGATGAGCAGAAAGACCTTTGCCTCGGTTTCACCGGCCAGCGACCTCAGCCTGCCCGTGAGGGCGCGATAATGGAGCGAGAAGCTGATGCTGGCGAGAAGCATGAAAACGGTTATGATTATTTCGATGGCGGCCGAATCGTAATGGCCGACGCCTGCGTTTTTCGTCGAAAAGCCGCCGGTTGCGAGGGTTCCAAAAGTGTGCGTGAGTGCGTCGAAAAGGTCCATGCCGGCAATCATGAGCAGGGCCGTCTGGGCGACGGTGAACCCGATATAGATGATCCAGAGGATTTTCGCCGTATCGGCGATCCGAGGAGTGATGCGATCGACGGTTGGTCCCGGCGATTCGGCGTTGATGAGCTGCAGTCCGCCGATGCCCAGGAGCGGCAGAACGGCCACCGCCAGGACGACGATTCCCATTCCGCCGAGCCAGTGGGTGAAAGAACGCCAGAAGAGCATCGAGCGGGGCAGGCAGTCGACATCGGTCAGTATCGATGCGCCGGTGGTGCTGAAACCGGAAACAGTCTCGAAAAAAGCATCTGGGAAGGAAGGAATCGCGCCGGAAATGATAAAGGGTAAAGAGCCGGCCACCGAGGCCGCAAGCCAGCTTGCCGTTACGAAGATAAAACCGTCGCGCGTGGAGAAAGCCTCCGTTTTACGTTTCCGGAAAGACAGCACGAACCATCCGGAAAGCGCAGAGAGCGGTAGGATCACCACGATAAAAGAAATCAGCTCCCGTGTTTCTCCGCACGCCAGTGCGATGGCGGCGGGGATAAGCATGAAGCCCGAGATGATGAGCATAAGGAAGGAGAGGGTTTTGACAATCAGGACTGGATTCATATCGCCTTAATTGCCGGCCGTCATAAAGGCCTTCTCCAGGTCTGAAAGAGATTTTTTATCGACGATCGAGATTACGGTGTCACCCGGACTGAGGATAAAGGTGCCGTCGGGTATCGTATCCTGGCTCTGGCCGCGTATCACGCTGAGAATAAGCGAATTCTGCGGCATTTTAATGTCCATTATCTTGCTTCCGCATACTGGAGAATCTCCGGATATCTTGAACTCGAGGACTTCGGCCATGCCGTTGAAGATGCTATGGACGCTGCGTATGTCGCCCCGGCGTAAAAACTTCAGTATGGCGTCGACCGTGCTGATCTTGGGGCTTATGATGGAATCGATCTTGAGCCTGGTCGCTATGGAAATGTAATTGGACTTGGTGACCAGGGCGATCGCCCTTTTTATGCCGAGGCTTTTGGCGTATACCGCGGTCAGGATGTTGAGCTCCTCGTTGTTGGTCGTGGTGATGACAAGGTCGTATCGGTCAAGCTGTTCCTCCTCGAAAATGTTTTCATCGGAGACGTCGGCATGAAGAACAAGGGCGTCGGGAAAGCGTTCGGAGAGTAATTTGCAGTTCTCATGCAGGCTGTCGATGATGGTGATTTTTCGCCCGGTGCGGATAAGGTACTGACAGGCCAGGGAGCCTATACGGCCGCCGCCGGCGATAATAATGCGGTCGAGCCGCTCGCTCTTTCTGCCGGCCTCCATGAATATCCTTGTGAGGTCATGGCGTGTGGCGAGCAGATAAATGGTGTCATTCTCCTGTATGATAAAATCTCCGGACGGAATCATGAACGAATCGTCCCGAATCACGCAGGGCACAAGGAATTTTTCTTTTATGCTTTTGCGGATCTGTTTGAGTGAGCGGTTCGCGAAGAAAGAGGAATGATCGATGACCAGGTTGCGCATCTGTATCTCGGTATTTTCGAAAAACATTACATCGCTGTCGGCGCCCAGCGCCACGGTGTTTGCTATATGGCGCGCCGTCTCAACCTCCGGGTTTACAACATAATCGATGCCAAGAAAGCCTTTTTCGAAGATGCGCGCCCGGGAGTAATCGGCGTTCCGAACTCTGGCGATTTTTATCGGGGTGTTGAATTCGCTCGAGACGATACCGCAGGCGATCATGTTCACCTCGTCGATGTTCGCGACGCTGATGAACGAGTCCGCGTCTTCGGCGCCGGCCTTTTTAAACGTCGAGAGGTAGGTTCCGCTGTCGTTTATCACCAGGCAGTCGAGGTGAGAGGAAACATACTTCGCACGTTCGGGGTCCTTCTCGATAACGACTACGTTCTTTCCCTCGCTGACGAGTTGTTCGGCGAGCTGGAAGCCGACCACTCCGGCTCCGAGTATCATTACATTCATATTGGCCGCCTGAATCGGGTGTGCGGTCGCGGAGAATCCCGCTGCAACGGACACAGAATAGCCTCCATGACAGATACTCGGCAAGTACATTTTTATCGACTTGCATACCGGGACAGCGTTTTCGAATGCTTTGAGAATGACCTGTCGTGGAATATGTGCCGTACCCGGGTATTGACGAACGCTTGACTTCATATCGTATCCGGTATACTGGTTTAATCGGAGGTTTTGCATGACAGCATATTATACTGAAAGCCCTGGAGCTTTTTAATGGAGCTCCAGCGCGGGAAAGGAGGAGGAATATGTCAAAAGTCGTGATTTACGGTAAGGCGGGTTGACCGTACACCAGTGAGGCCAGGTCGGCCTATGGAGACAGGGCGGATTATTACGATGTAAAAACCAATGCATCGAGGATGGCAGAAATGCTGAAATATTCCGGCGGACGCCGACAGGTACCGGTAATTATCGAAGGTTCCGAGGTCAAGGTCGGATACGGCGGCACGTGAGGGGTATAATTCCCGCCGTGAGCGGGAATTAACACAGGAAAAATATAAAAGTGGAGACATCGACATGGAAGTTAATCGGGAATGGCTGGCCCCCTGCGGGCTGTATTGCGGCGTATGCTCGATACTGATCGCCGACAGAAATAACGACCTCAGATTAAAGGAGAAACTTTCTCCGGTGTACGGTGTGCCCGTGGAACAGCTCTCCTGCGGGGGATGCCTCTCCGGGAATCCATTCGTATACTGCCGTGTCTGTCCCGTCAAGACCTGTGCGATTGAGAAGGGTTACGAGGGATGTCACCAGTGCGCGGATTTCCCCTGCGCACATGTCACTGCGTTTCCGGTCGAGGCGGGCAAAAAAGAGATACTGCGGGCCGTTCCATTATGGCGCGAACTCACAACGGAGCAATGGGTGGAGGCCGAGGAGCGACGCTATCAGTGCGTGTCGTGCGGGGAGAAACTCTTCCGCGGGGCGCGTCGTTGCGGAGGCTGCGGGAGTGGTTTTACTCCCGGTTGAAATGTTCCCGGAGTGGCGGCGGGAAAAGATTAACACTCTAACAGTATCAGGAGGTGCATTTATGAACAATTACAGGGTCGCGGGTATGATGCTGGCCTGTGCGGCCGCCGCACTGCTTATGGTTCATAACGGGACCGTGAACGCGCAAACTATGATAATAGAGGGTGAATACCAGGCGACAGGAACGAATCCCGATGGATCCTCCTATGCCGGGGTGGTGACGATCAGCAGAGACGGCGATATGTACCGGTTCCACTGGAAAGTCGGGACGGAATACTACGGGCATGGAACGCTCAAAGGCGACGTGATGACCGTATACTGGGGGGCGCCCGATCCGGTAATATATACGGTGAAGGAAGGAGGGAAAACCCTCGAGGGGCTGTGGGCCGGCGGTGCGGCCGCGGAGACGCTCCGGCGTTGAGTCAACGCCAGGGCGGACCGGTATGGATAAACCGAAACATCCCGTACGCCGCTACTATCGCTGTGCTGATTCCTATTGCTCCACATCCAGAAACAATCAGCCCCGGCATTAAATCATAATCGCCCGCGGCCCGCCACGAACATGGCAGGACGATCAGCTTTTGCCTTACAATAAGGCAAATTAAGTATCATAATTATTATATAAATTATTATATTATTGTTGCACTCTTTTTGTGGGCTATATTTCCTTGCAGTGTTGTTGAGTGCGCATTCAGTGGCACTGCCGCGATAACGGGGTTTGCTGTTTTTTGACAACGGCGGCTGGTTCGAATCCGTATATCCGCTGCGGGCGTCTAAGGCCCGTGGATGAACAGGATTCAACATAAAAAAAGTATAAAGAGGGAGCTATGAGCGTAATAGTCGACGCACGGGACCAGGAATTCTGTTTGTATGAAATGCTTAATATCCAGGAGCTGTTTAGCACCACGCGGTATGGTGATTATTCGAAGGACATGTTCGACATGGCGCTCGATCTGACCAGAAAGATCACCGAGGAGGAGATGCTGCCGTTCTATGCCGAGGGCGACAGGGTCGGCGCAAGGCTTGAAAACGGCGAGGTCAGGGTTCCGGAATGCTATAAGAATATCCATAAAATCATGAATGAGGCGGGAATTTTCACCATGGCGGTATCTCCCGAGTCGGGAGGCCAGGGCTTTCCCTACGTCATCGATATCGCGGCCCGCGAGTATTATGTGTTTAACATGGGTTTCCTGCTCTATCCCGAGGCCTCCGTGGGGGCGGCACATCTTATAGAGGTGTTCGGCACCGAGGAGCAGAAGAAGAAATACATGTTGAAGATGTACGAGGGTAAATGGGGCGGTACGATGGTGCTTACCGAGGCCGATGCGGGTTCCGACGTGGGGAACCTCAAGGCGAAGGCCGTACGCATGCCGGACGGGAGCTTCCGCATCACCGGCTCAAAGATATTCATCTCCGGGGGCGACTCCGACATGTTCGAAAACATCGTTCACCCCGTTCTTGCCCGGATTGAGGGCGACCCGGCGGGAACCCCCGGGATATCGATATTCCTCGTTCCGAAATACCTCGTCAACGGCGACGGATCGCTGGGAAAGCGCAACGATTATACCATCAGCGGGATCGAGCACAAGATGGGCCTGAAAGGCAGCGCGACCTGCTCCATGAGCTTCGGCGACAACGGTGAATGCTATGCGGAGCTTCTCGGCGAAGAGCGCAAGGGAATGAGGATCATGTTCCAGATGATGAACGAGGCACGCATCGGCATGGGCCTCCAGGGCACGGGTACCGCGTCGATTGCCTATCTCCATGCCCTCAACTACGCAAAAGAGCGTTTACAGGGCGCCGACCTTGTGAACATGCAGAACCCCGAGGCGGCACGCGTACCGATAGTAAGCCACCCGGACGTTCGCCGCATGCTGCTGTGGATGAAGGCGCATGTCGAGGGAATGCGCGCACTCGTGTACCTGTGCGCGCTCGCGATCGACCGCAAAGAGGCCGCCGAGGGAGAGGAGGCCGCGCGCTGGCACGGCATCATGGATCTTCTTGTCCCCATCACCAAGGCCTACTGCACCGACATCGGCTTCCGGGTGACCGAGCTCGCAATACAGGTGTATGGAGGCTATGGGTACTGCCAGGACTATCCGGTCGAGCAGTTCATGCGCGACCTGAAAATCGCCTCGCTCTACGAGGGCACCAACGGCATCCAGGCGCTCGATCTGGTCGGACGCAAGATGACCCAGAACAAGGGCGCGAACTTCATCAATTTCCTCGGCGAGATGAACAAGACCATCGCCCGCTACAAGGACAACGCCAGCCTTGCGGACATCTCGAATGACGTACAGGAAGCGGTTAACCTGCTTGCCGACATGGGCATGTTCTTCGCGCAGTGCGGGAAGGAGGGCAAGTTCCTTGTACCGATATCGAACGCATATCCCTTCCTGAATATGATGGGAACGATCTGCCTGGCGTGGCTGCTTTTCTGGCAGGCAGGAATCGCAGAGGAGAAGCTCGAGGCAATCCTCAAGGAGAACAATGTCGACGCCGCGGACAAGAAGAAAGTGAAGGCGTTTCTTAAGGAACATCGCGACGGCGCCTTTTACCAGGGAAAGGTTATGACCGCGCAGTATTATGTCAAACACGTGCTTCCCCAGGCTTATGCGGTTGCAAAATCCATAAAGAGCGAAGACCTCACCTGTCTTAAAATCCTCGACGAGAGCTTCGCTTCATAGCGGGCATCACATATAGGTCGCAGGGGGCGCGTGTTCTTCATGGACCGCGCCCCTTTTTTATGCTGTCGACCGTCTGACGGTTTTCATCCTTTTCAGGAAGCACTCGCGGCGATAATAACCTCTAAGCGAATACCCCATGACGAATCAACGTACGTCCGGTGGCACGGTAAAACAAAGAATTGACGAGCATATAGTCGTATGGTATTCGGATACGATGACTCCGGCGCGACCCGGGAGGAAGGTGTGATATGGCTGGTTCGATGAACGACATTATCATGATGAGGAAAGTCGCCGACCGTCTCGAAATGCTTCCCGATGCCGAGCTCCTGGACCGCGTGAGTTTTCTCTTCGAGCAGCTTGACCGGATCAAGGGTGAGGAAATCCTTATCAAAATCAAGGGGCTCATCGATGACAGGCTGAATAACGGGGAATGGTGAGACCGGCATGAATCAGGACCAGGTGAAGGAGAAGCTTCTGCTTCTCAAAGGCGATGTTGATGAATTCAAGGTCACGTTTTCAGGCAAAAAAAGCAATAAGGTGGACGGCCTCTACAAGCCGGCGGAGCGCGAAATAATCATTCACAATCATAATTTCAACGGTGACAGTGCCCTTATCTATACCGCCATACACGAATTTGCGCATCACATACAGTTTACCACCGCGGCCGCTCCGGCATCGTGCCGCTCGCATACCAACCGTTTCTGGGATATCCTTCACCGGCTTCTTTTCGAGGCGGAGAAAAAGGGCATATATGAAAATGTTTTCGAGAAGGATCGAAGGTTCGCCGAACTCACGGTCCGCATCAGGGACGAGTTCCTTGTCAAAAACGGCCACCTCATGAAAGAGCTCGGCGGGCTTCTTTCGGAGGCCATGGAGCTCTGCAATGAACTACACGCGAGCTTCGATGATTATGTCGACAGGGAACTGAAGCTTCACCGGAACGCTGCCCGGACGGTGATGAAGATCAACACGCTGGATATCGATCCGAAGATCGGATATGAGAACATGCGCACCGTCGCGCGCATACGCGACGATGACCGGCGCAGAAGGGCCGAGAGGGCGTTCGCCGAGGGCAAGAGCCCGGATATGGTTAAGGCCGAGTTTGGCTGCACGCCGAAAAAGGAAGAAACAATCGAACGCCTCGAATCCGAGAAAAAGCGGCTGGAAAA
>JALOTJ010000111.1 GCA_025457965.1 Spirochaetota bacterium
GAGTCGCTTTCCGCCTACGCGCGCCAGTTTCTGGGCGTGATGGAAAAGCCCGACGTGGACCTCATCGACGGCCTTTCGCCCGCCATTTCGATCGAACAGAAAACGACCCACCGAAATCCCCGCTCGACGGTGGGCACCGTCACCGAAATATACGATTACCTGCGGCTGCTCTACGCGCGAGTGGGCGTTCCCCACTGCCATAAATGCGGAAAGCGCATAGCCTCGCAGTCGGTCGACCAGATAATAGAATCGCTCATGACGCTCTCCGCCGGGACGAAGCTTCAAATCCTCGCCCCGGTGGTGCGCGGGCGCAAGGGCGAACACGAGGACCGGTTCGCCGCGGCGCGCAAGAACGGATTCGCGCGCGTACGGGTGAACGGCGAGACAAAAGCGCTCGACGAGGAGATAAAGCTCGAGAAGAACAAGAAGCATAACATAGAGATCGTAATCGACCGCATAGTGATTAAGGAGGGGGTGCGTTCGCGCGTGGCCGACTCGGTGGAAACGGCGATAGACCTCGCCGGGGGACTGGTTATTGCGGACGTTGACGGCGAGGAGCGCCTTTACTCCACGAGCCTCTCGTGTCCCGACTGCGGCGTCTCCATCCCGGAACTATCGCCGCGCATGTTTTCATTCAACAGCCCCTACGGCGCCTGCCCGAAATGCAGCGGCCTGGGATTCATAATGCAGTTCGATCCGGAATTCATCGTTTCCGATCCCGATAAATCGCTCTACGACGGCGTTCTTGAGGTATGGGGCAAGACCACCAGCTACTGGTACCGCGAGCAGATTGAGACGCTCGAAAAGAATTTAAAGTTCAACGCGCGCACACCGTGGAAGAAGCTCCCGAAGAAGATTAAGGACGTCATACTCTACGGCTCGGGCCCGGTTAAAATAGACTATGACATCAAACGCTACGACGCCGAGTACAAGTTCTCGCGCTCGTTCGAGGGGGTCATCCCGAACCTGGAGCGGCGATACCGCGAGACCAAGTCCGAAGAGATGCGCGAGTGGATGGAGAAGTTCATGTCCAACCGGGTGTGCGACGAGTGCGGCGGGAAGCGTCTGCGGGTGGAAAGCCTCTTCGTTCGGGTCGCCGGCAGGCCGATCGACGAGATCGCGTCAATGTCGATACGCTCTGCGCACGGATTTTTCGAGAACATCGAGCTCGGTGAAACGGAGGCCAGGATCGCCGTCCAGGTGCTCAAGGAAATCCGCAAGCGACTGGGCTTTTTGAACGACGTCGGCATCGACTACCTCACGCTCGACCGCGCGGCAGGCACGCTTTCAGGGGGCGAGGCGCAGCGTATCAGGCTTGCCACGCAGATCGGGTCGAGCCTGATGGGCGTGCTTTACATCCTGGACGAGCCGAGCATCGGCCTGCACCAGCGCGACAACCAGCGGCTTCTTACAACACTGAAGTATCTTCGCGATATCGGCAACACGGTGATCGTCGTGGAACACGACGAGGAGACCATCCGCGAGGCCGACTACGTGGTCGACCTCGGGCCGGGGGCGGGGCTTGAGGGCGGGTACGTGGTGGCCGAGGGTACACCGGCCGAGATAGAGGCGAACGAAAAGTCCCTTACGGGGCTGTATCTTTCAGGCCGGGAGCTCATTCCGGTACCCGCGGCGAGAAGAAAGCCGGGCGGATTCATTGAGATAAAAGGCGCGCGCGAGAACAATCTGAGGAAGATCGATGTCGCCTTTCCGCTGGGTGTGCTCTCCTGCGTTACCGGTGTATCGGGATCGGGCAAATCCACCCTGGTGATCGAGATCCTGTACCGGGCCCTCTCGTCGCTGGTGATGAAATCCAAGGAGCACCCGGGCGCCTTCGATAAAATTACAGGCGTTGAGCAGATCGACAAGGTCATCGATATCGACCAGTCGCCGATCGGGCGCACCCCGCGATCAAATCCGGCCACCTATACGGGCCTTTTTACGCCGATCCGCGACCTTTTCACGCAGCTTCCCGAATCGAAGGTGCGTGGCTACCGTCCGGGCCGCTTTTCATTCAATGTCCCGGGAGGCCGCTGCGAGGCCTGCGAGGGCGACGGCATCAAGCGCATCGAGATGCACTTTCTTCCCGACGTTTACGTTACGTGCGAGGTGTGCAAGGGCAAGCGCTACAACCACGAAACGCTCGAGGTGCGCTACAAGGGGAAAAACGTCTTCGAAGTGCTCGATATGACGGTGGAGGAGGCCCTCTCGTTCTTCGAAAATATCCCGGCCGTCCGCTCGAAGCTCGAAACGCTCAACAGGGTGGGATTGGGCTACATCAAGCTGGGACAGCCCGCCACGACCCTTTCGGGCGGCGAGGCCCAGCGCGTAAAGCTTTCCACCGAGCTCTCGCGCCGCGCGACCGGGCGGACCGTCTATATCCTGGACGAGCCGACCACCGGCCTGCATTTCGACGATATCCGCAAGCTGCTCGGCGTGCTCTCATCGCTCGTGGAGCGGGGCAATACGGTGATCGTCATAGAGCACAATCTCGATGTGGTCAAAAACGCCGACTGGGTGCTCGATCTGGGGCCCGAGGGGGGGGATGCCGGGGGCTTCATCGTGGCCAGCGGCACCCCGGAGGAAATCGCCGCGGCAAAGGGCTCATATACCGGGAAATACCTTAAATCTGTCTTGAAAAAAAAGTGACATAAGACGATAATGGGAAGGAGGGATGACGCCATGAATATCTTTCCGGACTTTGAATCATGAGAACACCTTCCGCCCCGAACGCATGGCCGCGCCTCGCCGCCGCGTCCATCGCCGTTATGATGCTCTTTTCCATTACGCCCGCCCGGGCGCAATCCCGCGATCTGGTCAAATTCGAACGCGCCAAGGAGCAGTTCCGACAGGGCATGGTCCATTTCAACAATATGCGCTACCTGGCCTCGGTCGAGTTCTTCCGCAAGGCGCTCGTCATCCATCCCGACTACTACACCGCGCGCGAGTACCTGGCCCGCTCGTACCGGCTGGCCGGCTTCACCGACGAGGCGCTCAACGAGTGGGAGATCCTCTCCGACGAGGCGCCCGACAACGTGCTCGTTCGCGCCAGGATCGACGCGATACGCTTCCGCGAGGGCGGACTTTTCGCGCCCGGTCGCACCGGTGAATTCGTGCTCGCCGGTGAATATGCCTCCTCCGACCTCAAGCGCTTTCGCTTTCCTCACCCCGTGGACGTTGCCGTGGACACCGCCAGAAACGCCTACATCACCTCGTTCTCCTCGGGTAAGCTCGTGAAGATCGACCCCAACAAACAGGGGCTCGATGTGTTCGCGCCGGCCCTGGACAGTAAACTCTACGGAATCGATTATTACAGGGGACGGCTCGCCGTCACCGATTTCGGGCGCGACTGCGTCTATCTGATGGACGAGGGCATGAAGATACAGAGGACCTTCGGCTCGACCGGTAACGGAGAAGGGCTTTTCCACGGACCGCAGGGCGTGTGCTTCGATCCGCGGGGTAACATCTACGTGGTCGATTCGGGCAACCACCGCGTGCAGAAATTCGATGATAACGGGGCCTTCATCCTCACCTTCGGGAAACAGGGATCGTACGAAGGCCAGCTCGAAAAGCCCTCCGACTGCGCCGCGGACAGGGAGCGTGTGTATGTGACCGATACCGGCAACAACCGCGTGGCCGTTTTCGATGATTCCGGAAATTTCCTGGACAACCTGTCAATTGAAGGCTCGGAAAAGCCGCGGGGGATAACACTGCACAACTCATCGCTCCTGGTGGCAGACGAAAAACAGGGGCTTATCTTTTTTGATCCGACGAGTAAAAGCGCAACGACGTTCGCTTCGTGGGAGGGCGGGAAACGGAGCTTCCGGCGGCCCTACGCCGGGCTCGTGGACCGGGACGGCTTTCTCTACTGCCTCGATTATCTGCAGGAACGGCTTTTTATCTTTTCCCCGCTCGAGCGGCGGTATTCCAATTATGACATCGAGATCGCGTCGATCGATGTGAAAAAATTCCCGGCGGTGGCCCTGTACCTCAACGTGCGTGACCGCGGCGGTAAGGCCCTGTACGGGCTCACGCGCGACAACTTTTCCGTCACCGAGGACGGAGCGCGCCCTTCCGGTATCTATGTCGACTACCTGAAAGACAAATCGCCTTCGGCCTCGATGGTGCTGTGCGTTGACCGCTCTCGCACGATGGGCGGATATCACAACGACATCCCCTGGGTCGCCGAGTTCGTCTTGAAAAAAATGCGCAGGGACGATTCGCTCAAGGTGGCCGGGTTCAACGACGATTACCGCACCGAAAACGATTTTGACTGGAGCCGCAGAAGGGCGCTTAAGGCGTTAAAGGCCCGTCCGTACGGTGAGGGCAAGAACATTGGCAAAGCGCTGTACAACGCGCTCGCCGACGTGGCGCCGAGGATAAACCGCCGCGGAGTCATTCTGCTCACCGACGGCGTCGTCGCGGATGATTCGTTTGTCAGATATTCGGAGAAAATCACCATCGATTTCGCGAACAGCCATCATATTCCCGTTTACATCGTATGCCTGAAGGAAAAAAATCCGGTACTCGAGCGCATCGCCGCCGCAACGGGCGGCGCCGTCTTTACCGCCCGCGAGATGGACGGGCTCAGAAGCATTTACGACCGCATACGGAAAGGCGAAGAGTACCGTTACGTCCTTGTCTATTCCACCTTCAAGTCGCCGACGCTGAAGGGCTGGTGGTCGGACATTCGTATCGAGGTCAACTACCGAAACCAGAAGGGCACCGAATGGGGCGGGTATTTCGTACCCTGAGCCCGGGTCGGTAATCGTTCCAGGCTCGTTTCGCGCGATGTTTCTACGACTATAATCCGGTAACACCCCGACAGGCGGTCATCAAAAAATGAAGATGGTACTACGGCTTTTAGTCCCGGTTTTTATCCTTTTCCCGCTCGCCTCCGGCGCCGGGACATATCAGAAGGACGTGGATTACTTTCACGCAAAAATCGAGAAAATAGAGAAGGCCCGCAAAACCGCACAGGGTCAGCCCTACCTGGAAACGGTTTTTTCCCTCCGCCTGCTCTCCGGGCCGGAAAAAGACGGCGTTAAAACAGTCATCTTCAAGGGCGATGAAAACGTACCCGATTATGTGAAGTACCGCCAGGGCGACACGATCTTCATCGGGCAGAACACGATATTCTCCGACGATGGCACCGACGAATACATTACGATGCACGATATCGATAATACGTTCGGCCTCGTTACGCTCGCGGCGATCTTTCTCGTTGCGCTCTTCCTTGTCGGAAGGGGGCGGGGCATATTGTCATTGTTCGGCCTCTCGTTTACGGTTTTGCTCATCTTCTTCGTTTTTATACCGCTTACGCTCAAGGGCCATCCGCCCCTCCTTTCGGTGCTGCTGGTATCGATCGCGGCCATCGGTGTCACCATTCCGCTCATAACGGGCCTTGGGAAAAAGACGCTCACGGCGATTGCGGGCGCCTCCGCGGGGGTGCTCGTTTCGATGGCCTTCAGTATCGCGTTTGGATGGACCATGCACCTCTCAGGCATCATCACCGACGAACTGCTCACGCTTTTCTACACCACCAGCACCAACATCAACCTGCGCGATATCGCGCTCGCGGGCATGATCCTTTCCGCGCTGGGAGCGGTGATGGACGTCTCGATTTCGATTTCTTCGGCGGTCAACGAGTTCTATGTCGTGCATCCCGGCGTTGATTCCCGCACCGCCTTCCGCTCGGCGATCGAGGTCGGGAGGGACAACCTGGGGTCCATGGTGAATACGCTCATCATGGCGTACGTCGGAGGGGCGCTGTCCCTCATCCTTATAATTTACCTGCGCTTCGATTCGAGAATGCCGGTGTCGATGATCTTTTCGCACAACGAGATTCTCGTGGAAGTGCTGCGGTCGTTCGTGGGATGCATGGGGATGCTGGTCTCCGTGCCGGTAACCGCGGCGGTGGGCGTGTGGCTAAACCGTTCACGTCGCCAGGCGTCGTGAACGCTACAGGCCGTTGAAAAATTCCATAAGCCACCGGACGGACTTTTCGAACTGCGCCGCGCCGCCGGCTTCGTTGCCGTCGTCCGGATAGACCTCGATCGTCTTTTCGCATTTAAGGTGATTAAAAAGCGCGAAGACGCACTGCGGGGGCGAAATGGTGTCCTTGAAACCCACCGTAAAGAGCGCCGGCCCGGAGATACGGTCGGCGAAGTTGATGGAGTCGAAGTATGAAAGGTTCTTCTTGATAATCTTTTTCTTCGTCCTCTGAAGCGACAGGTATTCGTTTATTTCGGCGGTGGCCTCGCCCGTCGAAACGTTCTGGCTTTCGGGCAGATACGCGAACGAGGGCGTGTCGAGCACAAGCGCCGTCGGGCGGCTCGAGTGTGCCGCAGCGAATACGGCTGCCGCTCCCCCGAGACCCTTACCGATGAAGCCGATGGCGCTGCAGTCAAGGCGGTCGTTGAGCCTGAGAACGTCTATCGCCCGGCAGGCGTCGAGATACACCCCTCGCATATAGTAGCCGGCCGTGTCACCGATCGAGTTTACCATATAGCCGGGGCTTTTCTCGGTTTCTTCGGTTCGCGTAGTGCCATGCCCCCGAAGACGCAGGAAAAAATAGGCGATGGAGTCGTCGAGCGGAAAGCCCGCATACGGATCAGGGCGGTTGTAGTCGTGAATGATGATGACGGCCCGGGATTTGCTGGCCTTCGCGGGAATGAAAAGACTGCCGGAGACCGACGAGCGGAACATCCCCCGGAACGTTACCTCGAAATTATTGAAGGGAGAGCGGGCCGTGTTGACCGGCGCGAACGAGGGCTCTATCGGGATTTTTTTCAGCTCCGTGAGCGAGTTTTTCCAGAAGGCATCGAAATCCTGCTCGCGATCGAAAGGGGGAAGGTGCAGGAAAAAGCGGTCGAAATCGCCGGTTACGGGCATCGTCCGGTGTCCGTTCAGTTCGAGAGTTTATACATAAAGTAATAGTTATAGCTGAACAGCACGTATATGAACGCTATAACGGCGGTGGACACGAAGAGCAGCGAAAGGAGGGTCCCGGCGGCCTTGAGGGGCCGGAGTATCATATATTGCGCTATCTCGCCGCGCGTTTGCCCGTCCTTTCGGAGCGAATGGATCCTTCGTGCGAAAAGATAAACAAGGGCGGCGGCAAGTCCTAAACGTATGGACCAGGCAACGATGATATTGAACAGGGGCTTGTCCTTCAGCGAAAGCAGGGCGATCGGATATACGATGACGTCCATGAGGATGGCGGAGATGAATGCCGAGGCGAGGATGAAGATACACAGCGTCCCCGCTGCCCTAAGCCTGTCGACGGTGCGACTTTTTTCGAATGGGGTTCTGCCGACCATAACCTGTATCCGGGTTCTATTTTTCGGAGGATTCGTCCACGGCGGGCTCGTCCTTTCTGGCCGTGTCCGGGGCTTTCTCCCCGCCGTCGGATTTGACGCCCATCTCCTCCAGCGCCTCGCGGGCCGCCTTCTGCACCGCCGGACTCGGGTCATAATCGCGTTTGTATTTTAAAATGTCAATTGTTCTTTGGTCCTTCATGTCCCTTAGAAGCCGGACGGCGCGAAGGCGCACCATCGAGTTGTCGCTTTTGAGCGCGTCGACGAGGCGTGGATATGCTTTCTCGTCACCGAGCCTCGCCAGAGCGGCAACACAGTAGATATACAGGGTGTAGTACTCCTTGCGTTTCTTGAATGGATACGACTCTATCGTGGCGATCACCGCGTCGATGTCTCTGGTCTTTTCTTTCGCGTCGAGCCGGGCCAGCGCGTTGGCGGCGTAACCCCGTACGTCCTTGTCCTCGTCCTCATCTTTAAGCAGCTCCACGAGAAAATCTTTGGGCGCCGCCGCGCCCAGTTTTCCCATAAACATGGTAAGCGATCCGCGGATGGAGCGGGTCGTCTTTGTGTCCTTGATCGCCGTCTTCGCGAATTCGGCGAGCTCCCCCGCCCCGAACTCTCCCATCGCGTTTATCAGGCTTTCGGTCATGTTCGAATCTTTTGACAGGTCGCGCGCCTTCAGCTTCTCCGCAAGGACGCTGCGGGCGGGGCCGTATTTAAGGTTTTTCAGCGAATTTATGGCGGCTGTCTGGACGTCTTCGGAGTCCTCGCCGAGCGCCTCCATCATGGCCGGCGCGGCCGTATTGTTTTTAAGGTCGCCCGCGACGGTGATGGCCTTTGCCTTAACCTCGGGATCGGTCTCTTTCCTTATCACGTCGGCAAGCCTGTCGCCGAGGCGGCGCTTCAGGCCATCGTCCCTGATGCCGAGTATCATATTGATCGCTTCGCGGCGGTCCTTGTTTATGCCGTACTGTATGGTTTTTTCGATCCATTCGGCCCGTTTCCGCTCGTTTTCAGCCTGCTTCTCTTTTTGCCTGCGCTCCTTCTGTTCGGCCGTTTCGACGGGTTTTACCGTCTTTTTTACAATAGCGGGTGTTTTCGAGTTTTTGGACTGGGCTGAAATTCGGTCGGGAGCGGCGGTCAGGCCGAGCACCGCCGCGGCCACAACTATTAATCTGATATATGGTTTCATCGATTCCTC
>JALOTJ010000112.1 GCA_025457965.1 Spirochaetota bacterium
TCCTCGGGATTCATGATCTCGTAGGTCATGGCGTTCTTGAGCACGCCGTCCTGGTGTATGCCCGACTCGTGGGCGAAGGCGTTGGCCCCGACGATCGCCTTGTTCGGCTGCACCGAGACGCCCGTGATGTGCGTGAGGAGCTTCGAGGTCGCCATGATCTGCTTCGTATTGATGCCCGTGCTCACATTGAAGATGTTCGAGCGGGTCTTTACCGCCATTACGATTTCCTCGAGCGATGTGTTCCCCGCGCGCTCGCCGATGCCGTTGACGGTGCACTCGACCTGGCGCGCGCCGGCCTGGATGGCCGCCAGCGCGTTCGCCGCGGCGAGCCCGAGGTCGTTATGGCAGTGCACGGAGATGACGGCGCGATGGATGTTTTTTACGCGCTCGAAAAGGAAGGCGATAAGACCGTGGAATTCCGAGGGGATGGAATAGCCCACCGTATCGGGAATGTTCACCGTGGCGGCGCCCGCGTCGATCACCGCCTCAACCATCCGCGCAAGGTACTCGCGATCGCTTCGCGTGGCATCCATCGGCGAAAACTCAACATTCGAGGTATAGGAACATGCCCGCTTCACCGCGGCCACGGCCTGTTCCATCACCTGCTCGCGCGTCTTCTTGAGCTGGTACTCGATGTGAATGTCGGAACTGGAAATGAACGTGTGGATGCGCGGGTTCTCCGCGCCCTTGAGCGCCTCCCAGGCCGTGTCGATGTCATCGAAGTTGGCCCGCGCGAGCCCCGCCACCTGCGCGCCCTTTGCGCGCCCGGCGATGCGCTGCACCGCGTCGAAGTCCCCCTGGGATGAACGGGGAAAGCCCGCCTCTATGACGTCCACTCCAAGCTTGACGAGCTGGTCGGCGAAGTGGAGCTTCTCGTCCATGTTCATGCTGAATCCCGGTGACTGCTCGCCGTCACGGAGCGTCGTATCGAAAATGATAATCCTGTTGTCCTGCATTGTCGTTTCTCCTGTTATAAAGTCGGTTGCCCGTCCGGCATCTCACCCTTTACGGTCCCGTAGACTTCGCGGGATATACATACCCCTTCACCTCCAGCGTCCTGAAAATAAAAAAGCCGCCATGGTGGTTTCCATGACGGCCTTTGACTGGCACAATGTAGTTATTCTACATCACGAAACGCACCACGCGCTTTTCCTGTGGTCTGATAGTAGGGCCAGTAGAAGAATGGAGCTGTTTCGCGCGGTTGTCATCGTTTTCCCTTGTAATTGTAGTCAACAAAGCACACCGCCCGTGCGGTGTCAATATTATTTACGGCGAATCGGGGGAAAAACTGAAGCGTCCGATCCGAATCTCTTCTCCGGGCCGCAGGTTACACCCTGATGAATAGCTTCCTCCGGTACAGCAGCACCGCAACACCGATCCACAGGAAAAGGTAGACGATCGCGTACGCAAGCGACGCGGTGTACGGCTCCATCCATGAAGCGAAGAGCGTGGTGTGGATTGCCGTCTTCAGAGACAGCGCTTCCCCATCGGCCGCGGGAACGGTGATCGCGACGAGGGTTTTCGCCGCAAGTGACGAAAACACATACACGGCCAGGGCGTTCGACCCGAGCGCAACGAAAGGAAGCGCCGGGCACAGCCGCCTTTTTACCTCCACCAGCCAGAAACACACCAGCAGAAAATAGAGCGCGAAGCCGGCGGTAAACACGGCGAATGCCGGTGTCCAGAGGTTTTTATTGATGGGCATGAAAGCGTTCATGGCCAGGCCCGCCGCGAGCATTCCGTTCGCCGCGGCGAAAAGGCCGCGGAAGCGCTCCTGCGCCGTGCGCTCCTTCTGCAGCCAGGCGCCGGCGGCCATACCGAAAAACGCCGTAGCCGCGGCCGAGAGCGTACCGAGGAGGCCCTCCGGATCGAAGCCCGGCGCCGGGGCGAGCCGATAGGTATGGCCCGCGAACAGGCGGCTGTCGATGTACCAGGCGGCGTTTCCCTCGGGTTCGAGCACTCCATGGCCGTACCCCGGAACGGGCACAAGTGCGAGAACCGCCCAGTGCGCGGCCATGAGCGCAAAGGCGGCGGCGCTCCACAGCGCGGGCCGGCGCGAGCCCAGGAATACGAGCGAAGCCAGCAGATAACAGAGTGCAAGCCTCTGTAAAACACCGGGTACGCGAACGGCCGGGAAATCAAACTGGGGCAGGAGGTTCAGA
Organism: Spirochaetota bacterium; assembly: GCA_025457965.1. Taxonomy (GTDB): domain Bacteria; phylum Spirochaetota; class UBA4802; order UBA4802; family UBA5368; genus MVZN01. The sequence continues at coordinate 2,163 of JALOTJ010000112.1, forward strand.
AGGAACCCGAGAAGAAGCAGGATGATGGTCCTCCGGAAGACCGAACCCACGACACGCCGTCGGGACTCTCCCTCCCCAAGCCGACGCCCCAGTGCGAGGGGAAGCGCGGTACCCATGATGAATACGAACGAGGGGAATATCAGATCGGCCATGGTCCAGCCGTGCCAGCGCGCATGCCGGAGCGGCCCGAACACGTGGCCCCAGTCCCCGGCGTTGTTGACGAGAATCATGGCGGCAATGGCGAGCCCGCGAAATAGATCAAGCGACAGGAGCCTGTTTGCCGGGGTGGTCTTTATGGAAGAATTCTCACTCATGTGTTTTTCCGCGAGGTCGATACCCCGAAGCGACGATTCGAATCGTCGCCGCGAGCACGAAAATGTCATGCACTTTTTACCGGACAGCAAGAACCGGCCGATTATCCATTGACAGAAACGCCGCGCGCTGGTAGCCATTCTTCATGGAAGAGTTTTTCAGAAACCTGCTCCTGGCCTTCATCCCCGTCTTCGTGGCGGTGGACGCCATCGGTACGCTTCCCATCTATATCTCGCTCACGGAAAAGATGGAGCGTGCGGAGAAGCGGCGCGTCCTTTTCGAGTCGCTGGTTACCGCGCTCTGCCTGGCGGTGGGCTTCATCTTCCTCGGCAAGCTCATTTTCCGCTTTCTCGGCATCACCGTGGGCGATTTCATGGTGGCCGGCGGCGCGATCCTCTTCTGCATCGCGATCCTCGACATTATGGGCTCACAGGGCGACCGGAAGATCTCACCGAAACAGCTCGGCGTGGTCCCGCTGGGCACGCCGCTTCTGGCCGGACCGGCGCTCCTGGCCACCTCGCTGCTCATCATCGAGGAGTACGGTATCATCCCCACCCTCGTCTCGGTGACGCTGAACATCGCCATCGCGGGGCTCATCTTCTCGCTCTCCGCGCTCCTCGGGCGGGTCCTCGGGGTGGCGGGATCGAAGGCCCTGTCCAAGATCACCAGTCTTTTCCTCGCGGCGATCGCCGTCATGATCGTACGGAAGGGGCTCGTCTCGCTCCTCTCCGGCCAGTAAGCCATTGTGATAACCGGCATGATCATCCACTCTTTACAACCGGGGTTTTAACGTGGCTGGCATTGAGCGCGGAGCAGTCCGAAAATCACTTCGTTTTTCTTTTATGGACGGCATTTTCGCGAGCGGTATGATCGGCCTCACGCAGGAGTATTTCACTCCGCTCCTTCTCTTCCTGGGCGGGACGGTACGCGAAGTGGGGGTGCTGGTTTCGCTTCCAAACCTCCTCGCCTCGCTCGCCCAGATGAAAACGATCGACTTCATCCGGACATTCCGCTCGCGCAGGCGCGTCATCACCACCTTCGTACTGATACAGGCCATATCGCTTTTGACGATCGCCGTTACCGGCGCACTCGGCGTGCTCACGACGGAGATCCTTATCCTTCTGGCGGTGCTCTTCACCGCCTCGGGCGCGATCGCGCTTCCGGCGTGGGGAAGCCTCATGTCCGATCTAATACCGGTCCGCAGGCGCGGCGCCTATTTCGGATGGCGAAACAGCGTACTCGGCGTCATCATCGTTTGCGCTTCGCTCGCGGCGGGGATGCTGCTGCACGGCATGCCCGTCGAGCGCCTGGGCGCCGGTTTCGTCGCGGTGTTCGCACTCGCGTTCGTCTTCAGGCTGCTCTCGTGGGCGTACCTGCGCCGCATGTACGATCCACCGGTTCGCCACAGCCCGGCGAAGAGGGTCGCGCTGAAGAGCTTCATCGGCAAGCTCCGTTCGAGCGATTTTGCCCGCTTCGTGATCTTCGTGTCGCTCCTCAACTTTTCGGTGAACATCGCCGCTCCGTTCTTCACCGTGCTCATGCTTCGTGACCTCGGCTTCAATTACTTCGAGTTTTCGGTGGTACTGGTTACGGCAACGCTCGTGATGTACCTGATGATGCGCCGGTGGGGGCGGCTCGCCGACTCTATCGGCAACGTGCGCGTTGTACAGTTCACCGCCCCGATCATCTCCATTATCCCTCTGCTGTGGCTCATCAGCCGCCACCCGGCCTTCCTGATCGGCGTGCAGCTGGTGTCCGGTTTCGCGTGGGCGGGATTCAACCTCTGCGCATCTAACTTCATCTACGACGCCGTGGCCCCGGACAGGCGCGTGCGGTACATTTCCTATTTCAATGTGCTCAACGGCGTTATGCTGAGCGCGGGTGCGCTCCTCGGGGGATTTCTTGCCACCCAGGTACCGCCGATCATGGGATACAGGATCCTCACGATCCTCGTCATCTCGTCCGTCATGCGCATTATCGTTACCGCCCTTTTCTCGTTCAGGCTCAGGGAGGTCCGGAGCGTGGTGTCAATTAAGAGCGACGATCTTTTCTTCAGCATGATCGGTATCAGGCCTTTCCTTGGGGTCGAGCGGCGGACCATCCACATCCGCAACAATTAAGATGATCTTTATAATTTCTTGACGCATACCGGTATTCTCCTGGATACCGTTGCTTCTTTCAGCGAAGTTCCGCGGGAAGGGGAAGATGCCGACGCGAGGATCTCGTTTACCGGTCACCGGCGAAAGAGATTATCCAGGTCGATACATGGCACGCAATCTCGCGGACGGGAACTACAGGTTTTTCGGAGATGAGGGTGCGATGAGGTCTTTTATCCGCGCGGCACAATTCATGCTGCAGTCGCAGTTGAAAGTGTTTCCGAAGATTGATGAAGCCGATGTCGAACTCGATGCGGGAGGTGACCGTTTGCCCGCGATCGTTTACCGGCGCGCCGAGACGAAAACCTGCCGGACCATCGGCACGATTCTGGCCGTGTCGGGAATGTCCGTCCACGGTTATCGCGACATCCGGTTTGCAACGATCTGCAGGGCGATGGCGGCGTGCGGTTTTATCGTGGTATCGCCGTCCTACCGCGACATCGGGGAATTCGAGATAAACGGCCGCACGGTGGGAAGCATCGCCTCCACCATTCGTACGATCGCCGGCGATCCCGGACTGTGCCCGAGGGGGATGGTTTCGCTCTTCTCGCCTTCATTTTCGGCGGCCATGTGCATCATCGCCGCTTCCCGCCCGGGCACGGCCGATATTGTCGGATCGATCTGTTCCGTGGGGACATTCGGCAGCGTCGAGACCGCCGTCGAATTCCTGCTCGAGCGGCAGGACAACGACGAGTACGGCAGGATGATCGTATTGAAGAATTTCCTGCGCCTCTCCATCGGGGCGAACGGCTCCCTTGAGAAGGCGTTCGAGATTTGCTACCGGGACAACGGCTTCCACCGGGAACATCCCGAGCTTCCCGCCTATCTCGAAAACCTCCCCGCGGAGGAGCGGGACGTCTTCCAGCGCCTCAGAAACGAACCCTCATTCCGCCTGTACCACTGGAAGCGTATCCTCGACAGGTCCGGGGAAATGCGCGAACTGATCGCCGAACTCTCGGTTGTCAGAAAACTGGATGGACTCCGTGCCCCGGTCTCGCTAATCCACGGTGCCGACGACAACGTGATCCCACCTTCCGAGTCCGCCATGATTCACCGGGAACTGCGCCGACTGAACGTACCGACCATACTCGAGCTTACTCCGCTCATCTCCCATGGCGACGCATCGCTCAGCCTTGCAATGCTACCCGCCATCATCCGCCTCACCCTCGCCTTCGCCTTTTTTTTCCGGCATGCCGGGAAGGCGGCGGACACCCCGTAATAAATTAATTGTTGCAATATCACAATACCCGGCCCTCCACTTATATAAAAATATCCATCCATCTCCGGAGGCGGTGCCATGAATAGACTCCTTGCGGCTCTCACATCGACGGCGGCTGTCATCATCATGATTGCAACGGGCTGCGGAAATCCTTTCGAAAGCGCGGTGCCGTTCAAGGCCAAGCGCATCGCCGTGGCGGAGATGATCCAGGAAACCAACGATTTCTCGACCGTCCTCACCGCCGAGGAGAATTTTCGTTCGGAATCACTGCTTATGGGCGAGGAGATACTCCCCTTCGCGAAAAAGGAGAAACTTGAGATCGGCGGCTTTATAAAGGCGATCGAGAAACACGGCAGGGGCTCGGTCGAGATACTGCCCATACTCAAGGCTCGATCGAGTTCCGGGGGCCCCCTGGAGCGGGACCTCTACGAGCGCTTTAAAAGCGACATCATCTCGGGATTGAGAAAGAGCGGTAAACTGGACGGCGTGTATCTCGCCCTTCACGGCGCCACGGGCGTTGACGGGCTTCGCGATCCCGAGGGCGATCTCCTCGCCGCGGTCCGCGACGAAGTCGGCCCGACCGTCCCCATCGCCGTAACGTTCGATCTCCACGCCAACGTAACCAGGCGGCAGGTGGAACTGGCCACGTTTATAATCGGCTACCGCACCAATCCCAACCGCGATCAATTCGATACCGGATACTCCGCCGGGGAGCTGCTGCTTAAAACCGCGCGCGGCGAGATAAAACCGGTGATGGAATACAGGAAGATGCGCCTGCTCAGGGGCGGCGGGATGGTCGTTGACTTTCTGCCCCCGATGCAGAAGGTCTTCAGGGAAATGAAAAGAATGCTGAAAATAAACGGCGTACTGGGTGTCTCGACGTTCATCTCCAGCATCTGGCAGGACGATCCCGAGCTCGGATGGAGCACGGTCGTCATAACCGACAACAAACCCGAGCTCGCGGCGGAAATCGTCGAGGAACTCGCCGACATCAACTGGGCGGCCAGGGAGTCGACGCAGCTCGAAACGCACACGCCGTCCGAGGCGATCGCCATCGCACGCACCAAGACGATTGGCCGTAAATTCGGCTGTATCGTCTTCTGCGACGCCTCCGACTCGGTGGGTACCGGAACTCCCGGGGAAAGCACCTGGATCCTTACAGCGCTTATGAATGAGGCAAAGGACCTGGTATCGTACGTGCCGCTGAGAGACAAGGAATCGGCGTCGATCGCATACCAGCATGCAATCGGCGATACGGTGACCGTAACCGTAGGCGGGAAACTGGACAAGGTGTTCAACCGGCCGGTCGAATTCACGGGCAAGCTTGTCCGGAAGAAGGAAGGGCGTCTGGGCAAGGCCGTAGTACTCAAACGCGACGGCATCCACCTCATCCTGACCGAGCTCCCCGACCCGGCAGCCAGGCCGGGCTACTTCGGCGAAATGGACCTCAGCTTATGGAAGGCGGATATCGTGGTGGTAAAGAACCTCTTCCCCTTCAGAATATTTTATCTTTTATACAATCGGGGGACCGTGGATGTCGTCACTCCGGGGCTCTCGAACATTGACGTCTTCGCGCTTCCCTATGCATCCATACCGAGGCCGATCTATCCTCTGGACAAGATCGATTCTTGGAGGTGAATGGCCCCGCTACGCGCACCCTACCCTGAAGGTGCCGCCTTCAGTCGCAAGGTGAACGACGAGCCTTTCGGGATCCATCACGCTTCGCTGCGCTAGAGCCTCGCGATGGATCCCGGCGAGTGTAAAGTCCGCATAGGCGGGCTCGTGATGGGTGAGGACCAGATCCCGGGCCTTTCACCTGATGCCGCAATTCACCGCCATGGTGTAACTGGCATGTCCCCAGTCGAACTTCTTGAATAACCCGTCGAGCGTATAGTGCGCATCCAGCACCAGAGGTTCGGCCCCGTGGAAGAAATCGGTCTGCTCCTCGGTCTTTTCGAGGTAATCCCCGGTAACCTCCGAACAGGTCGCGAAAATGAACGTATGACCGTTTTCCCTGAAACGGGACGCGAAACTGCCGCCCGGGTGCTTGAGCGGATAAAAATCAACCGAAATCGAATCGTCAAAGACAAGCGGCTTCCCCGGTTTGAGCTGATAAAAACGCCTGGTCGACGCCATGGAATCCGGCGTAACCGGGAAAAAGCGGCCGTCCTGCTGATATTCAAGCCGCTCCTTCAGATCCCTGTACGGCGAATAAAAATGGAGGGCGATGAAAGGCAGATGGATCTGCTTGAAGAAGGGGAGGCCCTGTATATGGTTCCCGTGCGGACGGTTTAGGATCTACTGATATCAGCGCCGGTCGATCCGGCCGGCCCCCTCATGAGTTCTTCGCCCGGCGGACGGAGACCGGTCCCACAGTCGATTATATACGGCCCGCCTTTTTCGGAGGTGACCGTCGCGCTGGTGGCATTTCCACCGTAAAAATGCATTAGATGACCGGGGAGCGAATCGATAAAGCCGGGGATCTCGGCCGTGTCGGTAACACCCGCGGCCAGCGCCTTTTCGAGGACCATGCGAAGCTTTTCTCGATACCCGGCGTTATCCGGCGGCCTCGGGACTGAGCCCCTTACGCCCCACGGCTTGATCTCCGTGTCGGGTTCATGCCTCTACGGTTAAAATCCCTGGCTGCTTCCGGGAAGGTCCCCGC
>JALOTJ010000113.1 GCA_025457965.1 Spirochaetota bacterium
GCGGTCGGTATGGTCAATTTTAGTCTTGTTGGTGATCAGACGGGGCCGGGCGGAGTCCCCCACAAGCCGAAAGGTCTCCCTGGGGATCCCGAAGCCCGCTTCGACCTCCGGACAGACCGGCACATAGTCCACATAGGTCCCCAGGACATCCCGTAAATAGCGGTCCAGCTTGTGGCCGCCGTCGTAGCGGACGTTGTGGCCCAGGAGACAGGTGCTGATGCCCAGACGTATTTTTTCCATGCACGCATAATAGAGCGGCGGCGGGAATAGCGCAAGCGTATTTCGCGCCGCCATTAAATGGCTTGACCGCCTCCGCGCGGTCATTTATTGATGAGTGCCCTGAGAGATTCCGGTTATGAAAGTGCTCAAGCTTATATGCGCGACGGCGGTTATCGTTGCACTGTCCGCCGGAGGCGCGGCCTGGTCCATAAGCGCGCATATGACGCGCAGGGCAGCGCCGCTGGTCAGGCGTTCAGTTGACGAATGCGCCCCGGCACAGGCGGCCGTGCTGCTGGGCGCCGGTGTGTACAGCGGCAAACGGGTGTCGGCCGTTTTATACGACCGTATTGTGTCCGCGCTGGCCCTGTACCGCTCGGGCAGGGTCAAGAAGATCCTCGTAACCGGTGATCATGGAACGCGCTACTACGACGAGGTGAACACCATCCTGCACTGGCTGCGGCGCTATGGGGTGCCCCAGGAGGATATTTTCACCGATTACGCGGGACGCCGTGTCTATCGGCATCTTTCGCGCTATTCAGCGCGCGAAATACCGGCGCGGGTTAAGGATTTCCTCTACGCCGTCGTGCTCAAGCCCGCGCCGCGCTTCATGGGCGAGCGGATCCCGATCACCGGGAACGGCCGCTCGAGCAGGGACCACGAGGTCAGGGAGTAAAGGGCCCCGCGGCCGGGACAGGGTTAAACGAAAACCCGCCCGCCGTCACCCGCCAAACGCCTTCCTCAATTCCGCCGCTATCTCGTCGGTCGCCCGCCCCGACTGGGGCAGCAGGCGCGGCGCCGAAACGAAGCCGTGTATAACGCCCGGGTAGCGTATCGACCGCGCGGACACCCCCGCCGCGTTGAGCTTTTTCACGTAGGCCTCGCCCTCGTCCCGCAGCACGTCGAAGCCCGCGGTGATGACGAGCGCCGGCGGCAGGTTCCGGTGGTGCGCGGCCAGGAGCGGCGACGCGTAGGAGGCCGTGCGGTCTTTTTTATTCGGCAGGTACAGGCGGATAAAGCGCTCGATGCCGGCCTTGTCCAGCATGTATCCCTTTCCGAACATCCCGTACGATTCGGTGTTCAGGTTGGCCGAGTCGAGCCCCGGATAAATAAGGGCCTGGAGGGCGATGGCCGGTCCCCCGCGGTCCCTGGCCATCAGGCACACCGCCGCGGCCAGGTTGCCGCCGGCGCTGTCGCCCGAAACCGCGATCTTCGACGGGTCCGTGTTGAGGAGCTTCCCGTTCGCCTTCACCCACAACAGCGCCGCGTAGGCGTCATCGATCGCGGCGGGGTAGGGATGCTCCGGCGCGAGCCGGTATTCCACCGATACCACCACGGCGCCGCTCTTCTTCGCGATGGTGCGGGCGAGGCCGTCGTGGGTGTCCACGCTCCCCTGCACCCATCCGCCACCGTGGTAGAAGAGCACCACCGGAAACGGGCCCTCACCCTCGGGCGTGTACACCCGCACGGGCACGGAGAGCGCGCCGGCGACGGCCTTCATATCCTTAACGTCCGCAAGCGGGATGGGGGCGCCGCTGACCGAGGCCGCCTTTTCGGCGAGGCGCCTGCGGGTTTCCTCGACCGGCAGGCTCAGTTCCGCGACGCTTTTCTCGGCGGCGCCGGTGAGTTTCAAATAGACCGCCACCTTCGGGTCGAGCTTTCCGTACGGCGTGATGGTCCAGCTCCGCACGATGAGAAAACCGGCGAGTAGGGTAACAGCGATCGCAATGGCCGTAACGATCAGAATTTTTTTACGCCTCATATATGACCTCCTTGAGTTCCGATCGAACGGGGATCGGTATGTGTGCTCGTCCGCCTAGGGTAAAAGAGCATGCCTGTTAGCGGAAATAACAAGCTATTTTAATTGCCCATGGCGCTGGCTGAACGCGGGTCTTTTATTTCTTGACAAAATATTCTGTATTTTTATACTGTACGTAAACGTTAACGTTATCGTTTACGTACATGATATATCGATTCAATGATCGGATGGTGGTTTTAGCGGGATTCGAGAGTTTCGCTGCGTTTTCATAAAAGGAGAAAACCGGATTCATGGCAGTTACGATGAGAGACATTGCCCAAAAGGCGGGAGTTTCGGTGGTGACGGTTTCCCGGGCGCTGAACAAAAAGCCCGATATCAATAGTGAAACCCGCGAGCAGATCCTGAGCATAGCGAGAGAATTCGATTACCGGCCTGACGGCCTCGCCAGGAGCATGGTAACCAGGAGAACCAGGACGCTCGGGATGGTGATACCCGATATGGAGCCGTTCTGCGCCTCCATCGTCGACGGAGTAAGTTCCGAAGCCCTGAAACGCGGCTACAGCGTAATGCTCTGCAACCGCCAGGACAGCGCCGATAAGGAGCTGGAACTTATCAGGCTTCTAAGGGAGAAACGGGTTGACGGCATGCTTATCTATCCTCTGCAGGCCGATCATCGCTATATCGATGAACTGAAAAACAGTCCGGTTCCCTATGTTCTGCTCAATCGCCATGCTGGCGAACTGGCGTGTGATTATGTGATAAGCAACAATGTCGAGGGGGCGTACACAGCGACGCGTCATCTGCTTGAGCGGGGAAGGCGCGGGCTGGTCTACGTCTGCCCGGAACCGAGGCCTTCCAGCGGCAGGGAGCGGATCGCCGGTTGCGTAAAAGCGATGGACGAGTTCGGCCTTCCCCGGGAGAGCCTGCGGGTGGCGGTCTGCCGGGACCACATCGGTTCCTGTTACGATGTCACAAAGGATTTACTGAAAGAAGACAATACTATCGACGCCATTTTTACCTGGGACGACCGGCTTGCTTTCGGCGCAATCAAGGCGATTTCCGATGCAGGTTTGCGGATACCGGGGGACGTCGCGCTGGTCGGGTACGACGATGTCGAATCGTCCGCCTACCTGACGCCTCCGCTGACGACGGTGCGAAACCCCTCCCGTGAGATAGGGCAAACCGCTGTCCGGGTCCTGCTCGACAGGCTGGAATTGAAAGAAGAAAAAGAGCCGGAGCGCATCGTACTGAAACCGGAGTTAATTGTGCGGGAAAGCAGTTAGACGACAGGCTCACCGTTCTCCGGCGAAACATCGGCAACCGTCCTCGAGCCGCCACGGGAGGTGTTATGACATTTTCGTCGACAGGTATGGGGAAGGAGGAGCTTTTCAGAAAACTGGAGGAGTTTCGCGCCGGCGACCTTAACTGGCAGTCCGGCAGGGCTTTCGGCATGGTTTTCAACGCGGGCAAAGATTACATGGAGGTAGGCCGGGAAGCTTTTTCCATGTTTCTCAGCCAGAACGGGCTAGATTTCACTGAGTTTAAAAGCACCCTTCGGTTCGAGACCGAACTGATCGCCATCGGCGCGCGTCATCTGGGAGGTGACGAGCGGACAGTGGGAAATTTCACCAGCGGCGGGACCGAAAGCATCATGCTGGCCGTTAAAGCGGCGAGGGATTTTTCCCGGGCGCGCAGGCCGGAGATAAGAGAACCGGAAATTATACTGCCGATCACTGCGCACGCCGCGTTTCACAAGGCCGCTAGATACCTAAACCTCAGGGTGGTCCAGGTGCCGGTCGACCCGAAAACCTGCCGGGCCGAACCCGACCTCATGAAGGCGGTCATCACGCCGAATACCATCATGCTTGTGGGGTCCGCCCCGTCGTTTTCCCAGGGGGTGATCGATCCCATAGCGAGGTTGGGGGATCTGGCGTTGAAGCACGGCCTGCTGCTTCACGTCGACGCGTGCATGGGGGGATTCCTTCTGCCGTATTACAAACGCCTGGGGGAACCGGTCCCAGACTTTGATTTCAGTGTACCGGGAGTGACATCCATCTCCATGGACCTGCATAAATACGCCTATACTCCTTTCGGCGCGTCGCTGGTCCTGTACCGCGATAAAAGTCTGCGCAAATACCAGCTATTCGCATGCGCGCAGTGGACCGGTTATGCAATCGTCAATAACGGCATCCAGAGCACCAAGTCATGCGGCCCCTTGGCGGCGGCCTGGGCCGTGTTGAACTATATCGGGGACGACGGTTATCTGGAAATTACCCGAAAAAAAATCGAAGCGGTTAAAAAAATCACGGCCGGCATTGAGGCGATAGACGGTCTGTACATGATGGCCCGCCCGGAAATGTGCATACTGGCCTTTACCTCCGATACAATTAATGTTTTTAAAATCATCGAGGAAATGAAGGGAAAAGGCTGGTATATCCAGCCGGCCTTCGCTTATGGCAGCTCCCGAGAGCATATTCATATGACGGTGAATTACATGAACACGGAGCATGTGGACGCTTTTCTCGCCGACCTCAGTGAGTGCGTGAAACTGGCGGAAAAGGCGCCTCCCAGCGAGCTGGCGACACTTGTCCGCAACGAGATGGCCGGCGTCAATCCGTCCGACGTCACCGACGACGATCTCGCCCTGCTCCTGGGCTCCGGAAGCGACCTGCCCGGGGAAATGTCCGACGTCAACGAAATCCTGAACGGTTTCCCGCCGGAACTGCGCGAACGGCTGCTTATCGAATACCTGAACAACCTCTTCGTAGTCCCCGTGCGGCAGAGCTGACTGTCCAGCGAGAGTGCTCATCTCCGGCAGACAGGGAATTGTGACGCGGTATCATGTGGCGTCAGCCCCGGGCGCGGGGTTTAATGGGGAAAGGGGGCGCCGTCAGGCGTCCGCTATAAATATAACCGAAAGGGGGAAGCCATGCACAGTCCTTTTCCGTTTCAATCGCTGCTTGATTTCGGCTTTTTGTCCATCATGATCCTTGCCGGCGTATTCCTGCGGGCAAGTGTGCCGGTTTTTCAGAAATATCTCTTTCCAAGCTGCATGATCGGCGGCGTCATCGGTGTGGTCCTGATAAACTGCGGAGTGATCACCATCGCCCCCGACAGACTGGAAACATTCGCGTTCCACTTTTTCAATATTTCTTTTATCTCCGTGGGCCTGACGGCCGGGGAAAGCGAAAAAAAACCCGGGAATCGCGGGGAACTGGCGAGGGGGGCGCTCTGGATGTCGCTGTTTCAGGGACTTTCTCTGCCCATGCAGGCCATCGTGGGCGGGCTGTTCGTTCTGCTTTTCGGCCTGTTCGGGACCACTCTGTTTAAAACATTCGGTTTTCTCGCTCCGCTGGGCTTCAATGAAGGCCCCGGCCAGGCCCTCAGCTTTGGCAAGGCTTGGGAAAGCGTTGGTTTCGAGCATGCCGCCACCATCGGCCTGACATTTGCCGCCGTCGGGTTTTTCTTCGCTTTCATCGTGGGGGTCCCGCTGGCCAATTACGGCATTAAAAAAGGACTCGCCGCATTCGGATCCGGCGATATGCCGGAAGGTTTCCGCCAGGGGATCGTCCCGGCAAACCGTGAACAGGAAATCGCCGGGCGGCTGACATTTCATTCGGGGAACCTGGAAACGCTCGCGTTTCAGGCCGCCATAATTGGAATGGTGTATGTTATTACCTACTTCTTGGTGGATTTTGCCAGCAGGGCGGCCGGTGCCGGGGTCGCCGGCGCACTGTGGGGGTTCTTCTTTTTCTGGGGGATGGTGGTCGCCGTTCTCGTAAAGGCAGTGATGGATAAAATCGGCATAGGACGGCTGCTTGACCCGGGCCTGCAGCGCCGGATTACCGGCTGGAGTGTCGATTACCTGATTGTCTCGACAATCTGCGCGATTCAGCTCATCATTGTATGGCAGTACATCCTTCCCGTGTCACTCATCTCTCTGGCCTGTGGAGTTCTTACCATTCTGCTGGCGCTTTTTCTGGGGAAAAGAATCCCATCGCTCAATTTGGAACGAATGCTCGCGATATACGGCACCTCCACCGGCAATATATCCAGCGGCCTGCTTCTGCTCCGGATAGTCGATCCCGAGTTCAAAACCGGTGTCGCCAAGGAGCTGGCGCTGTTCAGCGTATTTGTGACTCCTGTGACCGCCGCGGGTATGGTTTTACTGAACGCGCCGATCTGGTGGGGCTGGGGAATCGAATGGGTAATGGCGATCTTTTTCGGGATTATACTGATCAGCGTTGTGTTGATCAGGGTTTTAAAGCTCTGGGGGAAACCCAGGTTTTGACAGCAGGGAGAAGCGATGGACACATCTCACCTGATACTGCATAAAACGCCGCGAAGCGCGGCCGTCGATGACCGCAACATTATTATCCGTGGCGAAGGGGTTTATGTATGGGACCGCGGGGGCAACCGTTACCTGGATTTGGACTCGGGAGTGACCCGTCCCGTGCACGTGGGACACGGCCGGGAAGACCTGGCCCGCGCGGTGTATGATCAGATTATAAAACTGTCATATTTCACCCCGTGCGGGTACGCGAACGAACCGGCACTGGAACTTTCCGGTGTTCTTACAACTATCGCGCCCCGGGGAATCAACAACTTCGTTTTTGAGTGTAGCGGATCCGAGGCGGTGGAATCGGCGATGAAACTTGCAAAACAGCATTTTGTCTGCCGCGGGGAAGAGGCACGCTACAAGGTCATTTCGAGGAAGGGGGCGTATCACGGCGTGAACGGTCTGGGCCTGCGCGCCCTGGGGACCATGAACCCGATGCGTCAGCTGATGGAGCCCCTGACCCCCGGCGGCCTCTTCGCGGAATCGCCCTATTGCTACCGTTGTCCCTACCGGATGAGTTATCCCGCGTGCGAGCTTCATTGCGCCCGGGAGGTCGAGCGCCTGGTCGAATTCGAAAAACCCGAATCCATTTCGGCGTTTATCGGCGAGCCTATCCAGCAGGGCTTCGGCGTCGCGGTCCCGCCGGATGGGTACTGGCCCGCCATTCAGAAGATATGCCGCGATCACGGAATTCTGATGATCATGGACGAGGTGATATGCGGTTTCGGGAGGACGGGCAGGATGTTCGGGACAGAGCACTTCGACGTAAGCCCCGACATGATAACCATGGCCAAGGGGATTTCCAGCGGTTGCGTGCCGTTAAGCGCTGTTGGATGCACCGACGAGGTGCTGGCGCCGGTGGATATCTTCAACCATCTGCACACCTACGGCAATCATCCGGTCGCGTGCGCGGCGGGAATAAAAAATATACAAATATTGCGGGAAGAAAGGATGGTCGAAAACGCGGAGCAAACAGGACGGTATTTCCTTGACGGGCTTAAGGCCCTGGAAACGCGCCCGACCGTGGGGGAGGCCAGGGGCAAAGGGCTGTGGCTCGCCCTGGACATGACCCTGGACAAAAGAACCCGCTCACCTTTCCCTGAAGAGAACCTGGCGGGCATCGTGTCGCGGGCAAAACAAAAGGGGATTATCATGAAATTCATGGGGTCGGCCCTCGAGTTTGCGCCGCCGTTAATAATCACCCGGCAGGATATCGATGGGGCGCTCGCCGTTATCGATGAGTGCGTCGCCGAAGAGGAGAAGGTGCTGGGATTTCGATCGTGAAACAGAATTTAGCGCATTCATGGGATTGCTTCTCTGTAGGGTAGTATAAGAAAAGGATGGGAAAAACGTTCCCTGAGAGTTAAAAGCCCGCTGGAGTCATCGGGAGTGCTGGCAGTCGTTCCCTGAATTCAAGCTTCAAGTGCAACGAATAGACTGCTCTAGCAGCGAGCTGGGAGTACGCCACCCGAGGGATTTTCTCGGCCGATTATTTATCGAGTAAAGAATGTCGTCTACATCCTCATCTGTCAAGTGTGCAAAGCTCATTTTTTTAGGAATATACTGACGGATTCGGCCATTGATATGTTCATTCAATCCCCTTTGCCATGCACAGTAGGGATCGGCGAAGAATACGTGGCAATTCAAAGCACTTTCAATTTTTTCAAATGATGAAAATTCAGTACCATTATCAAATGTAATGGTTTTTACAAATCCGTCCGGTAAAGCGCTGAGGGCTTCCACTACGGCTCGTGAGACGAGTTCCGCATCTTTTGAATAAACGGGTACTCCCCATGTATGAACCAGTTTTCTGTCGACCAGTGTCAGCATATATGCATCATTGCCCGCGCTGACGATCAGATCGCCCTCAATATGACCATGTTCGCTCTTTTCCTGTGCTTCAACAGGTCTCTCATGGATTGTTCGCTTTCCAGTGATTAATGACCGTTTTTTATATACCAGTGCACGGTTTTGACGTTTCCTCCTCCTGGTAAAAAGATACTGCGTCAACAGAGCGTTTCCCTCTGCATCTCGCTGCTTATATACCCATTGGTATATCGCTTCGTGCGAAAGATGCATAGTACAATCGTCCGGGAATGAATCTCTCAGATAAAACGATATGACTTCTGGGGAATTCTTCTCCATCAGTAAAAAACAAATTATTAGCCGCAACGCTCCATTCGTATCAAGCGTTGCTTTCCGTACATTCCGACGAGCATGGGCACAATCATGAGCTTCCTTGTAATTATATCCTTTCGTCCTATTCCGCGTATATTCCCGATAAAAAGTTGACCGGTCTCGTTGAAGATAATTGCTTATATCCTTCTTCGATACATCGGAATAGAGCATTTTTTGGATGACATGCCGCTCTTCTCTTGTTATTTGTGAATATGGTCTCATGGGTTGCCTTCTCCTGGATTGGTGTTTTGGTCGACTCAATCCTATGGGTAAGGCGCCCATGAGGCTACTGTTTTCTATTGCTGTACTTCATCCCTGAATTCAGCATGACATGGGACAATTCAATAGAAATAGATTTGTCGTGCACGATATAAACAAATAGAGAGACGCCCGATGAAAAAAACACACGCATCCTTGATCCTTATGGTCCTCGCCCTTGCCGTAACATGTTCAAATACCCGTAGCGACGTCGCCACCATCGTTACCTCCTC
>JALOTJ010000114.1 GCA_025457965.1 Spirochaetota bacterium
ATGAGCTCTCTCTCCGAGGGCGAGCGCGGGAGGCTTGAATGGGCGAGGCGTCATTATTACCCGGATGACCGCGAAACCATGCATTAAGCATTTTCTTTTTTCTGTTCAGATATATCATTTTATCCAAATTTATCATTGACAGGCCCGGAAGTGGCGGCCACCTTTCGGGGTGACCGGAGCACAGGCCCTCCGGCGAAACCGGGATGCCGCTGATCCTTCGCACCGGTGAGGACATTTTATACTATACGGGAACGGACAATGTACTGGAACAAGGAAATCGAAACCATCGATCGCGCGGGACTGCAGAGAATCCAACTGGAGCGGCTGAAAAAAGCGCTCGAGGCGGGTGCGACGACACCATTTTACAAAAAGGTCTTCGCGGAGCACGGCGTGGCACCGGCAAAGATCACCTCGGTCGACCATATCCGTGACATCCCGTTCACCACGAAGAACGACCTGCGCGTGAGCTACCCCGACGGCATGATCGCCGTTCCTAAACGCTCGATCGTGCGGATGCACGCCTCCTCCGGCACCACGGGCAAGCCCACGGTCATCTTCTATACCATGAGAGACGTCGACGAATGGGCGCACCAGGTGGCGCGCGGTATGGTGGCGACGGGCACCACGGCGGACGATGTCTTCCAGAACATGATGGGCTATGGCCTGTTTACCGGCGGGCTTGGGCTCCACTACGGGGCGGAAAAGCTCGGCTGCATGGTGATACCCATGTCGACCGGGAACACGCTCAAGCAGATCCAGTTCATACAGGACTTCGGCAGCACGGTTATTCACATCACGCCGAGCTACGCATTGCACCTCGTGGAGGAGATACGCGCCCATGGCGTCAATCCTCCGGACCTCGGCGTAAAAAAAGCATACCTTGGCGCGGAACCCTATTCCGAGGGCACGCGCGACAAGATACAGGAGCAGTTCGGTATAAGCGCGTATAACAGCTACGGCATGTCCGAGATGAACGGTCCCGGCGTGGCGTTCGAGTGCGTTCATAAAAACGGCATGCACCTGTGGGAGGACTATTACATCGCAGAGATTATCAATCCGGATACCGGCGAGAACCTGCCCGACGGCGAGGAAGGCGAGCTGGTGCTCACGCACATCAACCGCGAGGCCATGCCCGTTTTCCGCTACCGCACGCGCGACCTGACCAGGTTCATCCCCGAGCCCTGTCCGTGCGGAAGGACGCACCGGCGCATCGAGCGCATAAAAGGGCGCACCGACGACATGATGATCGTCAGCGGCGTGAACGTGTTCCCGTCTCAGATCGAGACCGTTCTAATGAACATTCCGGAGGTTGGGAACAACTACCAGATCGTGCTCGAGCGCGAGAACAACCTGGACAGGATGCATATAAAGGTCGAGCTCTATTCCAAGATGTTTCACGGGGATATCAAGGAGCTCGAACGGCTTAAGAAGAAAATGGGCGAGGCGCTGCGCGCTATCATCACGATTAATCCGAAGATCGAGCTCCTTGAGCCTGGCTCGCTGCCGCCGAGCCAGGGCAAGGCCAAACGGGTGTTCGACAACAGGTCGCTCTAAAGGAGGAATCCATATGCCACACCAGGTATCGGTTTTTGCGGAGAACAGGCCGGGGAAAATCGAACGAATCACCGGCGTTCTGTCCAGGAAGGACATCGACATACGGGCGATCACCATTTCCGACTCGGGGGATTACGGCATCATCAAGCTCCTCGTGGACCGGCCGCAGGAGGCGGTTGACGCGCTCAAGGAGGACGGTATCGCCGCGACACTGCGCGATATCGTGGCCATTCGGGTGAAGGACAAGCCGGGCGGGCTGTATGAAGTTGCGTCGATCCTTACGAAAAGCGCCGTCAATGTGGAAGACGCCTACGGCTTCACCGTCGAGCGTAAAAAGGATGCCGTTTTCGTCTTCCAGGTGCAGGATGTGCGGAAGACCGAAAAACTGCTGTCGGACGCGGGGTTTTCCATCCTCTCCGACGGTGAGTTATATCTCCTCTAGCCGCGAAAAAGGCTTTTCTTTTTGCCGCGTTTCCGATATATTTCCAGTGATCAGACTGAAGCGGTAATCCTCATGGCGGCCGCGACTGGACGTTCGCGTGAGGGAATGGGAATCGACCATGGAAAGAGAACGCGCCATAGGGCTTTTAAGAGAATATGTTAAAAACGAGAATATGCTGAAGCACTGCCTGGCTTCGGAGGCGGTGATGCGCTCGCTTGCGCGCGAGCTGGGGCAGGACGAGGCGAAATGGGCGCTTGCCGGGCTCCTGCACGACATTGATGTCGAGCTCACCGACGCCGATCTTACCGTCCACGGGCGGGAAACGGTGCGCATTCTCAACGAACATGGCCTCGATTCGGAAATCGTGGACGCGGTGCGCCTGCACAACGAGGAGGCCTTTCCCGGTGAGACGCGTTCCACGCTGTTCCAGCACGCGCTCGCCGCGGGAGAGACGGTTACGGGGCTGATCACCGCCACCGCCATGGTTTATCCCGACAAAAAGCTTTCGAGCGTGAAGGCTTCGTCGGTGGTGAAGCGCATGAAGGAAAAGGCGTTCGCGCGCTCGGTAAACCGGGACATCATTCTGGAATGCGAAAAATTAGGAATGGAGCTTCCGCGCTTCGTTGAGGTTTCGCTTTCGGCTATGCGCGGGATTTCCGACGACCTGGGGCTGTAAGGCGCGGCCTGTGACAGGAATGAAGTAAAATCACCGTGCTTGTCCGGGCCATCCATGGAGGAATTATGATAAAGAAAGCACTTGCCGTCGTCGCCATAGTGCTGATGTTTTCGGGCTGCTGGCCGCGAAAGGCGAACGACCGGCAAAGCATTCTCATTAAAAATCATTTTATAGACGATACAAGCTATATGATCGTCTGCAAGGGCTATCCGCGCGAGGGGCTCGAAGGAGTCCAGGCAATGGAGACCGCCAAGGAGGCGGCGCTGATGAACGCGCAGATGGTAGCGAAGGATTTTTTTATTGATTCGGTGGATGTGGTGCGGCAGGGGACGGTGGACCGGTACGATACGGCGGACGGATACGCCGTTGTGACCTATATCATCAAGGGGTCCGATCTTAAGCGGAGCCTCCGGCCCGAGCGGCCCCCGGTAGAGTGAGGCTGGGAGATCATTAAAGAAGGATGAATCGAGATCGATCATGAGATCAATAATCACAATAATCGTTGCGGTCTGCCTGGCGCTGCTGACGACGGTGTCGTGCAGGGAGGAGCTTTTCGAACTGGTGGGGGACCATGATATCAGTCTGATATATTCCGATGATCCGTCCTTCATGCAGCCTCCGGCAACCTTTGTCCGCGAGCTCAGAGATGGCAGAATTGAAATTGAAGTACCGGGGCTACTTTACGCCAGAGTGATAAATGTATCCGGCGAAATGGTGGAACTGCTGTCCATAGCATGGATACAGGGGCCGCTTATCGAGCTATCATTTTCCTCCCTGCCAGGATTTCCCGCTATACAGATTCCACCGTATGATTTTTCAATCGATTTCACCGGGACAACAGAGGAGTCCGACACTTTCCGTATTGATTACCGGACGGGAGGGGGGGGCACCCGTGAACTGTTCGTCGTCGTTAACGGTAATCTGTAAACCTCCGATCATGGTGGAGGTGACAAGGCGTCTTTTTACATTAACCGACAAAGAAGGCGAGAGCATAAACTCTCGCCTTCGTCGTTGATCAACAAGGAATTGGTTTACAGCTTCTTCGCCGTTATCGTGATCTTGTTCGGATAGGTCTCCTTGATCTCGATCTCGAAACCGAGCGCCTGGGACTTGGCATTGAGCTCCTGGGCCAGGTCGTCGGTCTTGCCGGCGAATTCCACCTCGATCTTGGCCGCTCGCCCGGCCTGTCCGCGCGAATAGACCTTCTTGACGCCGCGCACGCGGTTCTGCACCTCGTTACGGAACTTGGTGAGCTCCGCGAAATCGAGACCGGTGATGGTGAGCATGATCATTCTTCCGGTCGCCGACTGGAGGAATTTGCGGGTGATCTGGTTCATGAAGGGGCCCGACTGGAACTTGCCGGTGTCCTCGTCGGTCTTGCCGAGTACACGCTTGAGGCAGTTCTGGATGGCGGCCTTGGAGGCGGTGTCGCCGTCGATGTGAACGCCGGGGGCGTTGGCGCTGGTCGTCGCGAGTATGGCGCCGGTGTACATGTCGATCGCCTTGATGTTCACGATCGCCTGTTTCGACTTCATGTTCTTCGAATACGCCGCTATGGCCCCGCTCTGGTCGCTGGTCTTCACCTCGCCGACGATGACGACCTCGGCCCCGGCGGCGTCCATCAGGAAGTCCTGCACGGCGCCCTTCACCTGGCCGGCCATGGCCTGCTGCATCTTGGCGGCGTCGCGCCGCATCAACTGCTGGGTCAGGCCCGCGTCGACGAACTCGAAACCGGAGTTGCCCATGATCTCCATCATGGTGAGCTCGGTGACCGTGAAGCCGGGCATGTTCTGTTTGCCCTCGAAGGTCTCGCGTATGAGCACCATGAACTTCGGACGGCCGTAGTTTTTGAGGGTTGCCTCGATGGTGTCGTTGACCGCCTGGGGAAAGACCTCACCGTAGATGGTAATCACGAAAGAGCCTTCCTGCGCTCCCTCTTTCAGGACTTTCCAGTTGCGGACCATGCCGCTGGTCTTTGCTTCGACTATGGAAGAGACGAGGGCGAAATCCTCGACCACCGAGGTGCCGGCGACGAAGGTGCCGAGCTTGCTGCCTACGAGCTTGTTCATGGCATCGTCGATGGCCCTGTCTCGGGCAAGTGACTGGTCGTTGTCGAATATCTGTGCATAGCCCGTGGCCTCGCCGCAGAGCTCGCATCCGGCCTTGCCGGATTCACCCTTTACCTGCTTTTTGGACCCGCCACCGCATGAAACCGCCGCCGCGAGAAACATAAGCGCGACGAACAACACAAGCCTGTTGCTTTTCATGAATAATACTCCTGGGAATAGATTTACTTCATACGTCTCTTGGTGAATTAACGGTTCACTCCTGCCCGGAGGGAACGCATGGTGGAATGATACCGATTTTTTTAAGGCGCGTCAAACCATTTTTACCGTTTGGCCGCATTTCACCGCCGCAAAGACATAAACGAATCGCTACAGGAGCTTTTTTTATTGCATTGCCTTCGGTTGTCGGTATGCTGTGGGGCGTTCGGGGCTTATGCGTTTATGCCGTTCCCCTGTCGGGAGGAGAGAATGGAAAAGGATTTTTTACAGTCGCTGAAAGTGGATATCAGCCGGTCGTTCAAACTGGTCCCCTACGAACGGATGGCGTTCCACCGTCTTCTGGGGATCGTCAAGTCCGAGAACGGGATGCGGATCCTTCTGCGCGAACTGGAGCAGGAACCGTTTATTCGCGAAAGCGCCCTGCTGGTACTAAAGGATTTTGACCGTCAGGAGGTGGGTCAGGCGCTGCTCGATTTCGTAAACGGGGGGGAGACCTCGGTTCTGGAGAAGCTGTGCGCCCTGGAAAACATTGAAAGATTCGGCACCCAGGAGGCCCTGGATTCAGTGGTCCGGATCATCGAAAAATACGAAACAGACAGCGCCCAGATAGAGGCGATTGAAAAGGCGTTCACGATCCTGCGTATTCACGGGGCTGATTCTCCGGAAGTGTTTGAATTTTTAAAATTAATCGCCGCCGATCGAGAGAAACATGTCTCAATCCGCTGTTTCGCGATTGAGGCACTATCTTCATTCAAGGACATCTCTCTGTACGAGGATCTTTTAAAGGAAAAAAACGAGGCGATAACCTGCAGTGTGTACAACTCGCTCTCGATGCTGAGCGATAAAATTATGAAGGAATCGGAGGATAGCAGGGGCGAGGAAGACGTCTCGTACACCTATGCTCCCGAGCTCGAGGACAGGCTCATCCTGAACGTAAGGGTGCTGCTCGGGAAGATGACTTCACAGTTCGATACGTATTCCAGAAGGGCGCAAACCGCATTCATCAACGCTATGATCTGCGGCAATCACCGCGAATTTCTGATTTACACGATGAAGGCGCTTACCTCCGGCGACCGCGACCTGATGGACATGATTCTCCGCCTGCTCCATTCGTCCATACAGAAACTCCGCGATCCGGACAAGCTCTTTCGTAACCTGCTTGCGCTCTCGGTCGAGGATGAACGGGAAAACGAGATGATCGTTGCGGTCTTCGAGCGGTTTTTCATGAATCTCAAGGAGAGCAGGATCAATAATCTTCTGAGGGACAAGCTTTTCAATTATATCATCGTTACGCTCGAGACTTACTTCGAGACCTATCGCAAGGAGTTTATGGTGACCGAGGTCATCGAGAAGGATTTTCCCGAGAGCTTCAGGATACTTCGCAGGTTCATGCTGGACCAGTTCACACCCGAAATGAAAAAAAAGGTCGTCCATTTTCTACGGAACGTGGACAGGACGATGATCCAGGAATTAATCAAGTACCTCTCGGCCTCGCTTCCGTATATAAGGAAGGAGGACGTGGAAAAGCTCAAGCTGCTGGTAGAGGTGTTATATGACCTGGACCAGAAGTCGCGGGAAAATTCAGCGATGAGGGTCGAAGGGATTAATTTTGAAAAACGCTATCTGCGAAACAGGATAGCGCGCCTGTGCGAGATCATCGGAAGGCTCAGGATCGAGGAAGCTGCCTCGACTCTTGTCAAAATATTCAATTACGTGAAAAAATATCCCGACCAGGACATCTCATCAGCGGTCACGCGCAGCCTGTCCATTCTCAACTACTCGTACATGCTGGGGGAACTCGAGGTATTGCTGGCGTCGGGAGATTTGGGAGAGCAGCGGAAGGCAATTCGCCTGCTTTCGCTCTTCTCGGACCAGCGGTCGCTCAATATACTCCTCGATTATTTGCGGGATCGAACAGAGGTCGATTCGGAAGATGTCGATTTGACGCTTAATATTTTCCTGAGAAGGGACGTTACCGGCAATGTGGCCGCGAACGCCGTCTTCAAACGGGTGCTCGAGGTTAATAAAAACGGGGAGATCGCCCGGTTGGCCATCCTTTGCATGGGAAAGGGCGGTATGGAGGCGGACATCGAGTATCTGAACGAGCGCTTTATGGGCCTGGAATCCAACGAATTGAAGGAAGCGGTGGTCCAGGCGATCGGTTATATCGTGTTGAATAATAACACGGTGAACCGTCGTCAGGTGATTAAATACCTGCTGGAATACCTGAAAGACCCAGCGATCAAGGTGCGGATTTATTCCTGCGCGCTGCTTATCAGCCTCGGGAACAAGGAGGCGATGAAGTCGCTGCGGGACATGATGGTGATAAAGAACAGGCAGATTCAGCGTGAGATCCTCGCGGCGATCGGTGTTCAGCGGTCCGGGGAGTTCGCGTATTTTCTAATATCGTTGTTAAAAGAGGAATACGGGATTTCTCACGACATCCTGCAGGCCCTTGCGCTTATGCCCCCCGAGGAATTGCAGGAGATCGATCATTTTATTGTCAACATTTTTAAAAAATATGAAGGGGCCGCGCTGGATACGCAGGAGAGAAAGGAGGGCGCCCAGCGGCGCCACCCGAGCTCGCTTTCGAGGGAATCGCTTCCGCGGAAGACTTTCATCAATGTGGAAATGCCCGGGTATCGCGGGCTTGCCGGTCATCTGAACCTCGTCGATATAATGATCGGAAGCAGGGTGGCCGAGAGGCTGGTGACATCGGTGGTGACCGGCCTGAAGGGTTTCGTCTCCCAGATGGTGGGGGGCCGGGTCGTGGCGGTGTTCGATGACGAAGCGACGGCGGCGGAGGCCGGCCTACGGATACGCGAAAATATGCGGAGGTTCAACGAGGTCAGACTTCCGGGAGACCATCTGTTCCTGAACATACAGTTAATGACCGGAGGTCTGAAGATCATGAACGGCGAGGTGATGGATCTCCCCGAACACGCGATGCGGCATGCGCGCTCCCTCTCAGCCCCGGGCCGGGTGATTGTCGATGAGACGACCTCGAACCTGGTAGAGCAGGCATATCACAGCGTCCCGTTCGCCGATGTCATAACCAGCAGCGGGGCCTTCCCGGCCCGTTTTTTTGAACTGATAAGCCCCGTCAATTTCAGGGAGCTGGCCGAGACGATGGTGACGGAGCTCATTAAGTCGGACCAGGAACGGCTCATGGCCCAGATGCAGATAGAGGTGGAGCTGCGGAAAAGAAAAAACGAGCAGAAGGTCGGAAGCTCCGTGGAATACGCGCAGGCGATGGACGATATCGGCAGGGTGGTCAGAGAAGACCTTGCCGAAATCGTGAAGTACATCCAGAAACGTTCGACGGACAGGGATCTCATCACCACGGTCGAACGAATGGTATCGAACGTAAACAAGCGGTACATGGCCGAGACTACAAGGATAATAATGCGTTAGGATAGACGGGTGAGATTTTCACTGACAACCGCGGTTATTCTTCTGTTCTTTGCGTTA
>JALOTJ010000115.1 GCA_025457965.1 Spirochaetota bacterium
GCCCGAGTTTTGGTTACAGCCGCGGCGCACTGTGGGTGCGGTTCCTCGTTAATAATCCCTCGCCGACCCCGGTGGAATGGTATCTCGAATATAATTATCCCATAATCGACCAGGTCGAGCTTTTCATTCCCGAGGGATCCGGGTTTCAAAGAACCGCGGCCGGCGATTGCAAACCCTTCGCGGAGCGTCCCGTCGAATATCGCTCGCCGGTTTTTCAGCTTGCACAGAAAGGCGGTACGACCGCTTATTATCTGCGCGTACAAAGCCAGGGCTCCCTTACCGTACCCCTCGTCGCATGGCTCCCCAAAGAGTTCGAAAAAATGAAGGCCGCCGAGATGATTCTCCTTGGCATCTATTACGGCATCATGCTCGGGCTGGCGCTGTATAATGTGTTCCTGTTCATTTCAGTCCGGGAGCGGAGCTATCTGTACCTGCTCCTTTTCATTATCGGGGTGACCATTTTTACCATGGTGCACAATGGGCTGGGTTTTCAGTATCTCTGGCCCGAGAGCGTGCGATGGCAGAACCGGGCTCATCCCTTTTTAATGTTTTTTGTAAACGCTGTTGCACTTCAGTTCACGCGGCATTTTCTTTCAACGTCGGAAAGGATGCCGCGTCTCGATGTGCCGGTGCGTCTCCTGGCCGCGGCGAACCTGCCTGTGCTTGCCGTCCCCTTTATAATGGAGTATTATTATGCGACCCAGATTTCGGTGATCATGTCGGGCCTATCGGGTTCAATGCTCATCATAACGGGGGTTGCGGGATTCCTGCTTCGCCTGCGCGAAGCGCGCTTTTACCTGACTGCCTGCCTGTGCTTTCTTGTGGGTGTATTGCTCATGGTGCTGCGTGCGTATGGTCTGTTGCCTGAAAACCCGGTCACGGCGTGGACCTACCAGATCGGCTCGTCGGTGATGGTCCTTCTGTTCTCACTGGGCGTTGCCGATAAAATCAACACCATGCGCGGCGAGCGCGAGCGGGCGCTGAGCAGCCTCGCCGAGTCGGAGGAGAAGTACCGAACCCTGGTCGAAAGCGCGCGCGATGGGATCATTTTGCTGGCAAATGAAAGGCCCTTGTATGCCAATCCTTCGCTCATCTCCATGCTCGGTTATCGGGAGCCCGAATTTTACGAAAAGACGATTGTCGATTTCCTGCCGGATGATCCCATGGGTAAGGATCTCGTGCTGTCCCGGTATCGCGAGAGGGTCCGCGGGATCGAACTGCCATCCAATTATGAGGCCCGGCTGCTGGCCAGGGATGGGAGGCTGCTTGATGTGATCATCTCGGCGTCACGGATCCGGATGGGCGGCGATGATGTAGTCATCGCGATTATCAGTGATATTTCGCATTTGAAAAAGGCCGAAAACACAATTCAGCGGCAATACCAGGAGATCCATGCGCAGTACGCTGAAGTCGAGTCCCTTAACAGGAAGCTCATGGGTACGCATAACCAGCTTGTGGACCTCAACGAGCGGCTTGCAAGGGAGAAGGAACAGCTTGCGGCGACGCTGGTGTCCATCGGCGACGGCGTGATCGCCACCGATACGGACGGCCGGATCGTGATGCTCAACCATGCGGCGGAGCGCCTGACGGGATGGCCGCAGGCGGAGGCCGCCGGCCGCCCGGTTGGCGAGCTGTTTAATCTCGGAGGAGCTCAGGTTAAAAGCCAGAGAATAAGCGGAACGGTATCCGAAGTTACCCGAAGAGGGGGGCTTGAAATAAGCGACGTTCCGCTGGCGCTTGTCAACAGGGAAGGCGAAGAGCGGATAGTGGAGATTTCCGGATCCCCGGTCCGGACCACGGACGGGGAAACACTCGGGGCGGTGCTCGCCGTACGGGACATCACCGAAAAGCACAAGCTGGAAAAAGAACTCGCCAAGATCGGAAAAATCGAATCGCTCGGGCTTCTTGCCGGCGGGATTGCGCACGATTTCAACAATCTTCTTACCGCCATAATCGGCAATCTTTCGCTGGCGAAAATTGAGGCGGGCGAAAACAGCGCGTGCTCCGAGATCCTCGACAGGATCGAGAACGTTTCCCATCGTGCGGTGAATCTGACAAGGCAGCTCCTTACCTTTTCCCGGGGCGGCGATCCCATTAAAAAGTCCGCCTCGATCGTGGAGCTTCTGGAGGAGAGCGTGTCGTTTCTCCTGGCGGGATCGAACGTCAGAAGCCATTTTTTCGTGGAGGGCGACATACGCTCGGTCGACATCGATCCAGACCAGATAAGCCAGGTGCTGCACAACCTTATTATAAACACGATACAGGCCATGCCCGGCGGGGGTAATGTTTCCATAAGGGTACAGAACGTCGCGGATGTACGATGGCTGCCGCTGGCGGCCGGCAGCTATGTGAAAATATCAATTTCGGACGAGGGCGTGGGGATACCCCAAAAACACCTCGGCAGGATTTTCGATCCATATTTCACGACCAAGGAATACGGCAGCGGACTCGGCCTGGCCATCACCTTTTCCATTATTAAAAAGCATGGAGGGCACATCGACGTCGAGTCGAGTGAAGGAGTCGGATCGACATTCAATGTGTATCTGCGCGCCTCGGAGATCGACGGCGTTCCGGAGGAAGTGCATCCTGCATCGACGACGCTCCCGCAGCGCGCGGGTAGGATCATGGTGATGGACGATGAGGAATACATTCTCGACCTCGCGGTGAACATGCTGGGGCATTTCGGTTATGAGGTGACGGGCGTTCGTAACGGTGACGAGCTCCTTCGGTCCTATCGTTGTGCGGTGGAGGATGGGAAAAGGTTTGATGTCGTGATCATGGACCTCACCATCCCCGGCGGCATGGGTGGGCGCGAGGCGCTGGTTGAACTTAAAATCGTCGATCCGGACGTGGTCGCCATCGTTTCGAGCGGATATTCAAACGACCCGGTCATGGCAAATTTCCGGGCGCACGGATTCCGCGGCGTACTCATGAAGCCATATACGATAGAGGACCTGATTCAGGTTATCGACGAGGTCAGCTCGCCGGAAGGCGGCGCGACCGTCTGAGGGCGGCGGCTGCGCCGTCTCGCGTCGCGCACCTGCGGGGTTTATTTGCGCGCCGTTTCTTTTCCGAGCTCGAAGGCGCGCCTGTTCGTTTCGAAGTCGGAAAATTGTTCGCGGACCACGGCGAGTATTGATTCGTCCGATACCGGCAGGCCGCCGAGCGCGCTGGCAATGCCGAGCGCGATGGTGTTGACCTGCCGCAGTGAATTGAAATGGCCTCTGGACAGTTCGTCGATCGGGAATAAATGGACGTTCGGGGTGAATTCCCTGAGGCGCGAATGGACCGTTTCGAGCTGCGGGTATTCGCGCTCCCCCATGCGCACCGATACCGGCGTGAGCGGGAAATTATTTATGATAACGACGGACCGCTCGTTCAGATAGCGCGCGTGTCTGAGCGCTTCCAATGGCTCCATGGATATCATCATATCGGCCGCTCCGGTCGGGATGAGCCCCGAGGCGGCCATTCGCCGCTCGTCGGGCGTTTCGCCGCTTTCGGGCTTCCTGTACCGGACGTTGCTGGTGACGATGCCCTCACGCTGCGCGCCGCCGCGTCGCTCGGCCCCGACAACGTCGAGCCCTTCGTGGATGGCGGCGAGTTTCAGCACGGTGCCGAGCGAAATTGCACCCTGTCCGCCGATTCCACAGATGAGGATGTCGTAAGCGATCACAGGGACTCCATCCCGGCCGTCCGCAGTATCTCCGTGCGGAGAATCGCCGAGTTGAGGCAGAGGTCGTGGCAGGCCCCGCAGCGCAGGCAGGTCGCCTCCTCGATGTAGTATCGCCACCCCCCGGTGGTTTCCTCCTTTCTGATTGCGGGGCACCCGAGTTCTACATAACATTCATTGCACTTCTGGCATCGCCCTTCATCGATCTGGTAATAGACCTCGTATTCTACCGGCGTGCGCGCGACCCGGCGGCCGTACTGGAGGGCGCATTCCTCTTCGGCGATGATGACGCGCACGCCGTTTCCGACACGGATCGCTTCTTTTATTGCGGCCATCGAGGCCTTTATATTGAAAGGCTTGATCGTGCGCACGTAGGAAACACCGATCGATTTGAGGAGTCCCTTTATGTCGACCGGATGCATCCTGGTGCCGTCGAGAGCGATATCCGTGGTGGGGCTGGGCTGGTGGCCCGTCATGGCCACCCATTTATTGTCAAGGATGATGAGCACGAGGCTGGCGTTCTGCTGTACCGCATTGATGAGGCCCGGAATGCCCGAATGGAAAAATGTGGAGTCGCCGACGTAGGCGATCACGTTCTCGCCCTCGATTTTCTGGAGCATGCCCTGGGCGATGCCGACGCCGCAGTTCATGCAGGTCACCCAGTCGAACGCCCGGAAAGGCGGCAAACAGGATAAGGTGTAACAGCCGATGTCTCCAGCGAAGACGGTATTGCGGTCACTGGCCTTGACGATCGAATATACCGTGGCGCGGTGCGGACAGCCGGTGCAGAAGGCACCCTGCCGGGGGGGCAGGTCTCCGGTGAGTTCATTGGAAAGTTTGATCGCCCGGGTCATGCGTTTCGGCAGTGGCGTGCGTAACTCTTCCGAAAGCCGTCCGGCGATGAGATCGACGTCGAGCTCTCCATGGGCCGGGAAAACGTCCTTGCCGATTATGGGTATGCGGATGCCCGCGTCGTACAACAGGCGCTTCGCCTGGAACTCGATGAAGCCCTCCAGATCCTCCACGACATAGACGCGGTCCAGATGCCTCGTAAAGGATGCTATCTCATCAGGATTGAGAGGATAGCTCATGGCTATTTTGAGTATGGGCGCGTCGGCGATCCCGAGGAGGGACAGCGCTTCCAGAAGGTAAAGATAATTGATGCCGGATGAAATGAAACCGGTCCGGCCTGATCCCGGAAGCACCCTGTTAAGCCCGAGCGAGGGGGTCTCCCCCTGCAGCCGTTTCACGGCCTCCATCGCGCGTCGGTGGTTTGCGACCGAGCCGGCGAACAGATTTATATAACGCTCCGGGTTTCGCTCGAAGCGGCCTTTTACGGGAAAGACGTTCGGTAGATTTCCGAGACGAAGCGAACCGATATTGTGGCAGAGCTTTGACGGCGCATTGACGATAACCGGAAGGTTGTAGATTTCGCTCAATTCAAAGGCACGCGAGGTATGGTCCTTGGCCTCCTGGATCGATGAGGGTTCGAGAATCGGGAGGTGAGTGTGAAGCGAATACCAGCGGTCGTCCTGTTCGCTGGTGGAGCTGGTTGCGCCGGGATCGGAGCCGATGACCACAACGAAGCCCGCGCCGACGCCGGTGTATCCGGCAAAGTGCAGCACCTCGGCAGCCACGTTCATGCCCACGTGCTTCATCGTGACCATGGAGCGAATGCCGGCCCAGCTTGCCCCCTGCGCTCCGTGTGCGGCGACATGCTCGTTGACGCTGAACTCGGCGTGGATGTGGGGAAACTCGTGTTTAAGCGACCGGTATCCCTCCCCGATCTCCGAGGCGGGGGTTCCCGGATAGGTACTGAAATAGCCGAGCGCCGCCTCGAGTCCACCCCGGACTATCGCGTCGTTTCCCATGGCGAGGATCGTCCTGCCGGGTTCGTTAAGCGCGAGCGGATTCATGTTCACGCGACCGGTTCTATCAATAGTGTCTGCCGCTCGAAGGGCGTGGAGGCGTCAGTCTCCAGTGCGATGTAATCCGCGCCCTCGTCGAGATAGAAGCGGGCACGGCGCGCAACGGGGCCTTCGCCCGTTACCGATCGGATGGCGATGATAAATGATGCCGGAATCTTCCCGTTCCCTTTCAGGGCGAGGGCGAGTTTCAGCATCTGCGCGGGGTCGAGATCGTAGACGGGTTTGGCGATGCCCGCGCCGGCGTTGAAAAGCCCGGAGGCAAAAACCGCGCCATCAAAGCCGCAGGCAGACGATGAGACGACTGTTGAGTCTACGAGGTCGCGGTTTTTATTTTTCGAGATAATTTCGATAAACATCGGCCCGGTGAACGATTTGCGTATGTCTCCGGCGATCGCGAGGGGGTTGATCCGGCCGTACTCGCCCAGCAGTATCCCCGTACCCGCAGGGACCTTCGCGCAGGAAGCGGCGACAAATTCGATCGATTCTATCGACGCGATATATACAAGCCTGGCGGTCAGGGGCGCTCCCATATGACCTCCCGCGGGGAATGACATTTGGACCAGTCTACCGGCTCGTGATAGGCGGTAAAGCGGTCGAGCTCGCCGCGGTCCTCGAGGCGCCGGTAAATGGTATGCCAGACGCAGTCCCGGTCTTCGTATACCTCGCAGCGCGTGCCCTTTATCCCCTCGCACGGCCCGTTGCGCACGCCCTTCGGGCAGAGAGTGACGGGACACAGCATGGCGGTCTCGTTGAGGATGCATTCTCCGCAGTGTGAACATCTCTCGTAAAAACGCCCCAATCGCTCGACCATCCCCGCGAAATCCGTATCGAGGGCGGCTACCACCCGCTTGCCGGTTACCTCGGCGATCGCCTGCGCGCCGGTTCCACAGGTGAGCGCGATCAGCGCGTCCGCGCCGGAAAGCTCCTCTGCTATCCGCCTGAAATCACGCGCCGAGATGCGCTTGTCGCAGGGAGACTCTATGGATATGGTCGCGAGCACCTCGCGGTCTGAGAAAAGCTCCGCCATCTCCTTGACCTGTTCCGATCCCCCGGTACGGCATACCGCGGCGCACTCGGAGCACCCGACGATGATTATTTTACGTGCGTCCGAGGCATACTTTTTTACGATTCCGGGATCTTTTTTATGGGTGACAATCATAACGCACTCTCCGGGATTGCTGGAAGGCGCGGATTTTCTCCGCGTCCTCCACTATTTACGGGTGCCGGATTTAAATCAATAGTTTTTCAGACGGGAGGGAGGGAAGCGTCGGACCCACACCAGTTGATCAAAATAGTATCCTGCTTTCGGCTTGACTGCCGGGTTTTCTTCGTTTAGGAGAATTAAAGTTATTTGGGAAGGAAAGGGACGGATGAAAATCACCACGCTTAACTGCAACGGCCTGCGTTCGGCCGCGGCGAAAGGCTTTTTCGACTGGCTGCGGAAGGAGAGTCCGGACGTGCTGTGCCTGCAGGAGACGCGTCTATCCGACGACATTTCAGAAAACCGGGCGTTTCACCCCGAAGGCTACCATTGCTATTATAACAACGCCGGTAAAAAGGGCTACAGTGGCGTCGCGCTTTTCAGTAAAACCGAGCCGGACGGTCTGATCGTCGGTGATGGCTGGGCGACGATTGCTGATGAGGCGCGCTACCTCGAGGCGCGTTTCGGTAAACTCAGCGTGGTTTCGCTCTATCTTCCATCGGGCTCCAGCGGGCCGGAGCGGCAGGCGGTAAAATTCGATTTTTTAAAACGCTTTATGGATCAACTGCGCTCGATGCGCCGCTCGCGGCGTGAGTATGTGCTGTGCGGCGACTGGAACATCGCCCATAAGAACATCGACATAAAAAACTGGCGCTCGAACCAGAAGAACTCGGGCTTTCTTCCCGAGGAGCGCGCCTGGATGGACGAGCTTTTCGGTCCCGCCGGCTTCGTCGACGCCTTCCGCGTCGTCAATCAGGGGGTGGACGAATATACCTGGTGGTCGAACCGCGGGCGTGCCCGCGAGAAGAACGTCGGGTGGCGAATCGACTACCAGGTAGTCACCCCCGGTCTCAGGGGAAAGGTGGTTTCTGCCTCTATCTTCAGGGACAGTCGCTTCTCGGACCATGCACCGCTTACCGTGGTGTACGACGTGGATCTTATGCGCTCATTTCCCCATTAGCCGCTCAGCGAGCGCCTTGCTGGCTTTCCGGAATTCATGGCGAGTATGTCGTTCTCGGGATGCCTCTGATATCATTCCGATACGGACGGACGATTCAGACGAAGGCCGGGGCACCCTCGCCGACAAAGACCGGATAGTTTCAGATAAAAAATACTGGATTATTCCATCGCCACGGCGCATAATTTGAGGCGGCCGATTGCAGTATGCATGTCCGCCGGTCCGCTTCATGGATCGGCCAGCTGCGTTGAAAGACGGCATTCCGCCAGAGGGGGGCCTTATCGTGCTGAAACCGCCAGGTATGAAGCTTTGCATACGGTATTCGACGCTCGCGGCAATGTTGTGCTTTGCGCTCGCACGGGTACCGGCGGACCTTGGGGCCGCCGACTGGCCCATCTACAAGGGAAACATCTATTTTACCGGTAACAATGACGAGATTGTCGTTAATAACAATAATCTCAAATGGCTGTTCGAATCTCCGGCCACGGTGTTTAATCCGGTCGTTTCCGACGGGAAGGTATATTTCCTCGACATTAAAAAAAACATCTACTGCCTGGACGAAGAGGAGGGCAGGCTGCTCTGGAA
>JALOTJ010000036.1 GCA_025457965.1 Spirochaetota bacterium
GGTCCCGGTTGTACGGATCAGACCCTGATGCAGCGTACGGCGTGTCCTTTGCGCGGAACGAGCGGGATCGGGGCTTTAAGACACTCATCGGCCGCGTTATAACAGCGGGGATGAAACGCGCACCCCTGCGGCCGTTCGGAGAAGGACGGCACCATGCCCGGTATGGTCGCCAGCCGCTTTACGCGCTTGCCGATGCGGGGGATGGCCTCGAACAAACCGATCGTGTAGGGATGGAGGGGGGAATCAAACAATTGCCGCACCGTGCCGGATTCCACGATCTCGCCGGCGTACATGATCGCGACGTCATCGGCGATGTTCGCGACGACGCCGAGGTCGTGGGTGATGAGCAGAAGCGACATCCGTCGCTCGCGCTGAAGGCCGAGCAGCAGGTCGAGTATCTGCGCCTGGATGGTCACGTCGAGCGCCGTGGTGGGCTCGTCGGCGATGAGGACGGCTGGGGACGTGGAGAGTGACATCGCGATCATCACACGCTGGCGCATGCCGCCTGAAAGTTCGTGCGGATATGCCGAACAGCGCCGGGCGGGGTCGCCGATGCCGACGCTCTCGAGCAGATCGACGGCCTTCTCGCGCGCCTGTGCATCGGACATACCCAGATGTATCCGCAGCGGTTCCGCGATCTGGTAGCCCACCGTGAGTACCGGGTTGAGGGAGGTCATGGGTTCCTGGAAAATCATGGCGATCTCCCTGCCTCGAATTGCCGTCATGCCCTGCTCCGGCAGCGAGAGTAACTCCGTTCCATTGTATTCGATGCGACCGGACGCGATTACACCCGGAGGACGTATCAGTCGCAGGATCGAATGGGCGGTTACGGACTTTCCGCAGCCGGATTCGCCGACAAGCCCCATGGTGCGCCCCTCCCCGAGCATAAACGAGAGGTCCCTCACCGCGAGGAGCCGTCCCCCCGAAAGCTCGAAGTGGACATTGAGCGTGTCGATATGCAGGATGGCGGGATTTTTACGCTCCGCCGTCTTTTTTACCGTAGCGGTTTTCGGGGGGGTCTGGAGGGCGCTTTTCATGTAATATTTCTGCTGCGTCGTGTTATTTCGAAGCCATCGGCGATGAGCCGGTCATGGATATGGTCGAAGTCCGCGTCGGCAATTTTAAACTTGTATATGGTGGGCCTGCTGTAGGCGAGAATCTCGAGCCGGGATATGTCGACCACTTGAAGAAGCCCCGGTCCGACCTGGGTCGGGCGCTTCTCCCTTGTTTCGGCGAAGGCGAGCTTCGTTATGCCGAGGCGCTTTATGTCTTCAAGAAAATGTTCCAGCCTGTCGTAGCAGATTTCACGCTGCATATCATCCTCCCGGCGGAGCCGAGGCGCCGCCGCTGGTCTTAATTGGCCTGTCGTTCCGATACGCGCACACTGCCCGCGCTGAAATAAACCATGTAATAGTGGTTTTTTCTACGGTACTGGTCGTCGCGGTTGAACCCGCCGCTTCCCGCGGTTACGCAGAGTATATCGCCGCTGCGCGCCGTGTGGGAGATCGCCGGCTGTCCGGAGAACACGGCCTTTACGGGATACTTTGCGAGAAGCGACAGTATTTCCGCGGCACCCTGTACCGGCGTGGAAGTCTCATGTTTCGGCGGAAGCAGAGAGTGGTGCGCGAAGACGAAAATGGCCGGTGAATGACGGTACCGCTCGAGGTCGGCCTCCAGCCATGAGCGCTGGAAGGGGCTTATGGTTCCGGGTCCGGGGTCGGTCGTATCGAGTATGATGAAATGGACGCTTCCGTAGTTGAACGAGTAATAGGGTGCACGCCGGAGGTGTTTGCGGTAGAGGTCGGCGTTGTCATTATAGGTGTCCTTGTCGCCCTTTACGGTGTAGACGATGGAGTGTATGGCCCGGCAGGCTGCGACGAACTCGCGGTACTGGCGGGCGACGTCACTTTCCTTTATGCCCATCCACTGCCTTCCGCCGTATACCATGTTGCCGAGGTGCACGGTGAAAACGGGATTGTCGATGTTGATGCGCGCAAACGCGTCTGCGACGCGGGGACTCATCGTTCCGAAGGGCGATTCGGGCAGGGTGTTTCCCGTAAGCGCGAACGTGATGTCGTCGGCCTCCCGTACCGCCGCAGGACGCGCGCAGGCGCCGGCGAATGACAGGGTCAGCGCAAGGCAGACGACCCCGAAAGTCGCCCGGGGGCCGGCGTATCGCGCGCGTGTGGTGCGAGGCCGATCCATGCCCTCATTAGCCTCGTGTACGCGGAATCTGTCAAGTAAAAGCGGGCATAAAAATCTTGACTATCACCGGGGTGCTTCCTTTAATGCACCCATAAATCGGGAGAGCCCATACCTCCGGGGAGCCGCGATATGAACACCTGCACAATCAGCGAAGCCATAGAAGAAATCCGCAACGGGCGAATGATCATCCTGGTCGACAATGAAGACCGCGAAAACGAGGGGGACCTCGTTGTCGCCGCCGAGTTCTGCACGCCCGAGATCATCAACTTTATGGCGACCTTTGGCAGGGGGCTCATCTGCATATCGATGACGCAGGAACGGCTCGAGGCGCTGGGGATTTCGCTCATGGTGCCCGAGAACTCCGACAAGTTCTGTACGGCGTTTACCGTGTCGGTCGACGCGAAGGATGGGACCACGACCGGCATCTCGGCCTTCGACCGGGCGCGTACGGTAAGCGTGCTGATAGATGAAACGTCAGGGCCCGCTGATTTGAACCGGCCCGGCCATATCTTTCCGCTGGCGGCCAAGAAGGGCGGGGTGCTCGTACGGGCCGGCCATTCGGAGGGATCGCTTGACCTTGCGCGCCTGGCGGGCCTCAAGTCGGCCGCGGTCATCTGCGAGATCCTGAACGACGACGGCAGCATGGCGCGCCGCCCCGACCTCGACAAATTCGCCGAAAAGCACGCACTCAAGATCGCGACCATCGCCGACCTCATCAAGTACCGGCAGCACAAGGAGCGCCTGGTGCGGCGCGTTTCGGAAGCGCAGCTCCCCACTGATTTCGGCGAATTTAAAATCTTCGCCTACGAAACTGACGTCGACAGCGCGACGCATGTGGCCCTGGTAAAGGGCGACGTGACCGGGCGCGAGAACGTGCTCGTGCGCGTACATTCCGAGTGCCTCACCGGCGACGTCTTCGGCTCGCTCCGCTGCGACTGCGGCTCGCAGCTGCACCACGCGCTCGAGATGGTTAACACCGAAGGCGTGGGCGTGGTGCTCTACATGCGCCAGGAGGGCCGTGGCATAGGCCTGGGGAACAAGCTCAAGGCGTATCACCTGCAGGAGCAGGGGCTCGATACCGTCGAGGCGAATATCAAACTGGGCTTTCCCGCCGACCTGCGGGATTACGGCATCGGCGCACAGATTCTGGTCGACCTGGGCCTGCATACAATCCGCCTCATCACCAACAATCCGAAAAAAGTCATCGGCCTCGAGGGATACGGCCTGGAGATAGTCGGGCGCGTCCCGCTCGAGATACCGCCGATCAAGGAGAACCTGCATTATCTGAGGACCAAGAAAGAGAAGATGGGCCACATCCTCTCCGGCAAGTACGACAAGGAAATCGGGTCCTGATGGAAAACGGCATCTCGCGATCGGTTGTCATCATCGACGATGACGAGGTGATCCGCTACACCCTTCAGAAAAAGCTCTCGAGAATGGGATATAACGTCATCTCGCTCGAGCGTGCGGAAGACATGATCTACCTCTTGAAAAAAAATGACAAAGAGGTGGATCTCATAATAACCGATGTCAAGCTGAAGAAGATGGACGGCATCGAGCTGTTGCGCCACGTCAACGCGCTCGAGAATCCCATCCCCGTGCTCGTCATCACCGGCCAGGGCAATATCGAGGACGCCATAAGGGCCCTGCGCTACGGCGCCTGCGATTTCATACGAAAACCCTTCGATATAAACGAGGTGGCGTCCGCCGTACGCGGAATCTTGCGCCGCAAGCAGGAACAGAAGCTCGTCGGCAGTTCGGCAAAGTATCTTCTTGCCGAAAAGCGTTCCTATAAAATACCCATCGACGCCACGCTGTGCAATGTGATTTCTTATATCCTGACTAAAAACCTGGCCCCTGCCGGAATGTGCAACCATACCACCGCCGAGAACCTCGCGCTCGCCCTGCGCGAGGCGCTGTCGAACGCCATGTTCCACGGCAATCTCGAAATTCCCTCGCGCCTCAGGGAAGAGACGGGCATCAGGGGATTTAACGAGGAGATCGAGCGCAGGAAGGGGGATCCCGGCCTGGGCGCGCGGACGGTGCTGGTGGACTACGAGCTGACCCCGGAATACGTTGAATACGGAATAGAGGACGAGGGTCCGGGATTCAACTACCGCGACCTTCCCGACCCGCGCGATCCGGAGAATTTCTTTAAAGACAGCGGAAGGGGCTTGCTCATCATCCGTATCCATATGGATGAGGTCGAGTGGAACGCGAAAGGGAACCGAATACGGATGAGGAAGCACCGGATCGCGCGAAACAACGGATCATGAAGGAGAAGCGTAATGTATTATACGATAAAGTGGAACGGTGATTCCGTTTCGATGCTCGATCAGCGGCTGCTCCCGATGGAAGAGGTGTACCGCACCTATCCGAACTACCACGATGTCGCCGAGGCGATCACCGACATGGTGATCCGCGGGGCGCCGGCAATCGGCATTGCCGCCGGTATGGGAATCGCTCTTGCCGCAAAGAAAATGGAGGCGTCCGACGTCGCGTCCTTTAAAAAGGGGATGGAGGGCGTCTTTACGGTTTTCGGGAAAACGCGACCCACTGCGGTCAATCTATTCTGGACGATCAACCGGATGCGCGGCATCATGGAGGGCAAAAACGACATCGGGGAGATCAGGCAGAGCCTTGAGGCCGAAGCGGTCAGGCTTCTGGAAGAGGACGTGAAGATCAACAGGCAGATCGGAAAGAACGGCGCGCGCTATCTCGATGACGGTGATGTCGTGATGACGCACTGCAACGCCGGGGCGCTCGCCACCGGGGGCTACGGTACCGCGCTGGGCGTCATACGCGCCGCGGTCGAGGAGGGCAAGCGCATTGAGGTGTATGCCTGCGAAACGCGTCCCTATCTGCAGGGGGCGCGCCTGACGGCCTGGGAGCTCTTGAAGGACGACATACGCGTGACCCTGATCACCGACAACATGGCGGGATATTTCATGCGCGCGGGCGTTGTGAAGAAGGTCGTCGTCGGCGCCGACCGCATTGCGGCCAACGGCGATACCGCGAACAAGATCGGCACCTATACCCATTCCGTACTGGCACGCGAACACGGCATCCCGTTTTACGTGGCGGCGCCGCTTTCGACGCTCGACCCGGCGACCCCCGACGGCGGCGCGATCATCATCGAGGAGCGCGGGATCGACGAGGTCGCGTATTTCGCCGGAATCCAGGT
Organism: Spirochaetota bacterium; assembly: GCA_025457965.1. Taxonomy (GTDB): domain Bacteria; phylum Spirochaetota; class UBA4802; order UBA4802; family UBA5368; genus MVZN01. The sequence goes on from JALOTJ010000036.1 coordinate 5,390, forward strand.
AGCGCCGGAGGGAGTGTTCGTCAAGAATCCCGCGTTCGATGTTACGCCTGCGGCGAACATAACGGCGATCATCACGGAAAAGGGAGTGATCGAAAAACCGGCGGGGAAGGGAATAGCGGAATTCTTCTGATACACGCATTCGTACGCCGGCAAGTATTCGTCTATTTCACCGATACACTCCCGTAAATTGCATGTCCGGGGCCAGGACCGGTTCGGTCTCGTATCCCTCTTTTCACCATACGACGCTTTTATACAGCAGAATAATCTCCCTGCCGTAGAGCACGGCTGTGCCAAAACCCAGCGTAAGAAAGGGCGCGAAGGGGAAACGGATCCTGAGACCCTTCCGCGTTACCAGGGCGTACGTCGCGCCCGCGACCGCCCCGGTTATGAGCGCCACCTCGACAGCCACGATCGAAAGCTCCCAACCGCAAAAAAAACCGATGGCGGAGGCGAATTTCAGATCCCCGCCGCCGAAACCGCCGGGGAAGGCGAGGAGTATCATCGCAAAAAACGCGAACATACCGGCCGCGCCGATGAGATGATCGACAAAAGGCCCGAAGATGATCGCCGGGTAGAGCGCGAGGAGAAAAATAGCGATCACGAGAGCTCCCGGTATGGTGAGCGTTTTGATGTCGACCACCGAGATCGTCGCTCCCGCTGAAAGCGCGATGAAGATGGCCGCTGAATACGCGCCGGGGCCGAACTGACGAACGACGAGCACAAGGAGCGCCGCGTGGAACAGTTCGGCAAGCGGGTAAAGCGGGGAAATGGAAACGCCGCAATGTGCACACCTGCCGCGCACGAGCGCGAACCCCGCCAGAGGAATAAGCGCAATGGCGGGGATGGATCGGGCGCACGAGGGACAGCGCGAGCGCGAGAAGAGCGCGCCGAGCGGGCTTTTGGCGAAGTCTCCGCCGGCGATACGAAGCGCGAGGGCGTAGGAAAAGCTCCCCCATACGGCGCCCAGCAGCGCGACGGCGAACCAGGTCCAGCAGCCGGTTGCCAGCGACACTCCTAGCGCTCCCGCCGCGGGGTCACGAGAACGGCGTCGACTCTGCGCATGGTCTCAGCTTTTACATCGACGCCGGTAACGCGGTCGTTCGAGATTATGATACGCGAGGCCGGGATGCGGTGTTCATGGACGAGAAGGCGCGCCACTTCCCTTAGCCGCTGACCGGGCAGGTCGCGCCACCTGTCCTCGCCGGTATCCTCGCCGCCGTAGAGCGCGATGGCGCAGCCCGGGAAAACCTGGGCCTCCCCGGCAAAACGGGCCAGGCGCCCCCTCGAGACGAAATCGGGAACGGAGCGGTTTTCCGGAAAATGGAACGAATGCTTTCCGGCAAGCGCCGCTCCGCCCGAAACGGGCGGGACGGGCTTATCGCGTGCGGGTGAGGGGATTGATTTAAGTTCGCTTTCGAGCGCGACAAGGAGGTCGGTGTTGCGCGTATAGCCGGAGACCGCCGGGTCCTCGGCGGTCTCGCCGTGGTAGAGGGTGTATGCCCTGTCGAAGAGGTACGGGAAGCCCCCCCACTCCGAATCGTCGATCAGGAAGAACCTGCGGTTCTCGGCGTAGCCGGCGAACGCGTAACGCCCTATCTCGGCGTGCGCCCTGGCCGTGTCCGTGCCGAGTTGGCGGGCGAGGAGCGCGGCGGCCGCCTCGGTGTCGTGCAGCAGCGATGCGAGACCGTCGAACCAGGCCCTGATGAATCCGCCGACCTGTTCGCGCCGTACCAGGAGTGTTGACTCCCGGGCGATGAACAGACCTGCCACAAGCCGTGAAGCCTCGCCCGTTGACGAGATGACCGCTATTTCCTTTTCGGCATCCAATACGGGAGCAAGCGCGTATCCGGGGGCGGCGCAGATGTCGGCCCTTCCCCGGGCGAAGAGGCGTGCCGCATCAGCCGGTGTGCGCGTGAATGACCAGGCGGCCTCGGAGGGCTTTACGCCCGCCAGCGACAAAAGATAGAGCGCCATGAAGTGCGAGGGCGTGTTGGCCGCACAGGCGATGGTTGCGCCCCGGTAGTCATCGGGTGATAACGGGGCTTTGCGGGCGACGACCAGGTCGTCACCGCGCGAGTAACCGCACAGCAGGAAGGCGACCGGATTGACCGAACGTATGCGCGGGTACGCCCAGGCGAAGGTGTCCGCTCCCGCCCAGATTATATCGGCCTCGCCCGAGGCAAAGCGTTTCAGGCAGACGTCGAAATCTTCCTCCACCTCGAGCTCAATTGAAACCCCGTGATTTTTTCCGAAGAGGGTTCCATCGTGCAGGCCCGCGCCGGCGTTGGCGACGATCGCGGGTGCGTAGAGCGCGCCGGCCGGCACCAGCACCCGCAGGGGGCGGGCCGACGGAAGATCACGGACAAGCCCATCGTTCAACACGGTTGCAGTATTGTCGTATCCGCCCCCGAGCGGGCCGCCCGTGGCGGCGGCGATAACAATGATCGCGCAGCCGAGCACGGCGACAATGAGCTTCCCGCTTCTGCGAATGATGACGGCCTTCACTCCTGGTTCCCTCACACTGGTGGGTTCAGATCTGGATATAATAGCTTATGCCGAAGAGGAGTACGTCGCCTTTCACGCTGATGGCCTTTTTGGGTGAACTCGTGGGATTTCCGGCGGAGTCCGTCCCGTGGTTGTTGATGGGGTAGGAGCGGCCTTCCTGGTGTATCCACTCGGTGGTCATCGTCACCTTTTCTGAGAGCGGGACCTCCGCGCCCAGAAGGAGGTGGTAACCGACGAAGGTCTTGAAATAGCTGTCTTTCCGGTTGTCATCCCCTATGTCGATGCCGGCCGCGTCGGGTGCGGACTGGCTGATCTTTATATACGCCTGGTGAAGCGTGCCGCCGCCCCCGATGTAGAAATAGGTGCGCTTTTTAACCGGCATCAGGAGCCCGATCGTGGCGGGGATGGAGTTCTGGAATGCCGAGATTCGAATGTTGTTTTTATTGCCGGCAACGGTTATGCTTCCCTTGATCGGTACTACGGGAGTTGCGAGGTGGCAACCGATACGGAAGAGCAGATAGTTGAACTGGTAGCGAAGGTTGATGCCCACCACCGGTACATAGGGGCTTTTGAGCTGATCTACGTCGGCGCCCGCGGTGGTCATCATTTCGCTGTTATAGCGGGTGATGATATCGTCGGTGTTATTGGGCGCATAGGTAAGGCCCAGGTTGAAGCCGACGCCGATTTCTCCGATGGCATACGCACCCCCCGGCAGCGCCGCGATCGCCGCGACGAGCAGAACGCGCAGGATGATCTTTTTTATCGTTTTCATAACACCACGCACGTGCAGTCCTAACCTCTACGTTTTTGTTACGGCCGGCGGAAGTCGTGTGCCGCGCCGTTTAACGCGAATAAAAATGCCGGCTCGCCCCCATGCTGAAGCGGTACCCGGTAAAATCGATACGGGCGAAGTCGGTATCACCGTCGGTGCGGTACCGATCTTTGCGTATATCGGTCGACCCCCTGTAATAGGCGAGCGACGCGGTGATGGATACTTTCGCGTTCAGGAAATAATCGCCCTCGACAAGGAGCACCAGCGGAAACCCGTATCCCCGAAACTTTCCCTTGACATCGCCGCCCGATTCCGGCCTGAGCGAGTTCTTGTAATTTCCATAGGCGAAGGCGGCGCCGCAGCTGAAGGCTATGCGTACGTCCTTCCAGAACGGTACGGCGAGCCCCGCCGTCAGCGGTGCGTCGATAACGTACATCGAATAAGTGCAGTCCAGCAGTTCGGGTGTGAATCCCGGGGCGGGAGTGTCGTAGAGGGTCGTGCCCGAACCACCCCGCACATCCATGGTGAAATTGCCGCCCAGGCGCACGAGAAAGTAGTCATAAAAGGTCGCCTTGAGCACGATTCCGCCGCTCGCGCCCAGGAGCCGGTTGATGGTGCTGGTATCGTAGCCGTCAAGCGATTTGTTAATGCCGTCGATGCCGTTATAAACGCCGATCGTTTCATGCGTGGAAGAGTGCAGGTTGCCGCCGAGCGAAGGCACAAAACCCGCCTGCGCGCCGAGCGAAAAACTCGCGGCGTGCAGGGGCCCTGCCGCCACGGCCAGGATTACGAGGAGCGCCGTGCGCATGATGATCGCTTTATTACATGGCATAATACATTATCCCAAGCAGGATGCGGTGTCCGGTAAAGTCGATGTACAGGTTGTCCCAGGTCGCCGGCGCCGCCGAGGTGTTCATGGTCGCCCCGGAGCGCGCGTCGATATATTCCCATTCCATGTACAGCCGTGTCGCTGCCGTAAGGCGCAGCTGCATGCCGGCGATGAAACCGAAGCCAAGCGCCGAGGCGGAGATGTCGTCCTCGGTGCCGCCGTGCGTAACGGTGCCGGTCGCGAGAAAATACGCGATACCCCCGCCGAGGTAGAACTCGCCGATGTCGAATACCGGAAAATTGATCCCGAGGAAAAGTGGCAGGCCCGTATAGCTGATCGAGTATTTCTCGACCGGGTCGGTCGGGTCGGAGTTTTCGAGCACATCGCCGCCGGTCAGGGGGAAGGCGATATCGACACCGGTGCGAAGAAACAGGAAGTCCAGGTTCGCCTTGAACGAAACGCCAAGGATGCAGCTTGTCTGAGGTTCGATCTCGAATCCCGAATTGTAGGAAGACATATTGCCGACATCGTGGTGCGCGCCCACATGGAAGCCGACGCCCAGATACTGTTGCGCACGCGCCGAGGACGGGACAAGAAACACGACGATCGCGCAGCAGGCCGTCAGCAACCTGGGTACGACACGGGATCTGTTATTTCGCATCGATAGCACGCCTTTATATGCACCCTCAAGCGCTTTACGTCAAGAATAATATTCGGGCTTTATACGTTAAACAGGCTCTCGGCCTTTTTCTTCCCGCTGATGCGCTCGTAGTCATCAAAATCCACAAAGACCATGTGCGGGAGCTTTTTGCGGATGCGGCCGATCATCTCGAAGCCCTTCGTCCCCCTGGATTCGTGGGCGGTTACGTACTTGAATTCCCTGCCGCATTTGGGGCATGTTTTCAATCCCTCGAGCTTTATGCCCATCTCCCTGCACCCCGGACAGAAGCCGAACTTGTCGTCGACGGTAATGATGTGGTTCTGTATCTCGGCGAGGTCGACCTCGCTCCAGACTCGAATATGGTCCATGATTCGCCCGTGCCTCCGTTCTGCCGTCCGGCCGGTAAAGGCCGGGATGTTTCCATCAGCATTAATTATGACGGCCGCTTTTGCAATTACTATTTGAGCCGCCGGGCCGTTCATAAGCACTTGACAAGCGGTGCGTCGCCGCATAGGGTGCGGTATGCAAAAAAAGCCGGATGAACGAACGATGATACGTATAGGAACGCGCGGGAGCGAGCTCGCGCTATGGCAGGCGAACCATGTTGCGGACCTTGTCGGAAGAGAGCGCTCGCGGATTGTCGTGATAAAGACAAAGGGAGACCGGATACAGAACGTCTCCTTCGATAAAATGGAAGGAAAGGGTTTTTTCACCAAGGAAATCGAGGATGCACTCCTCTCCGGCGAGGTGGACGCTGCCGTACATTCGATGAAGGACCTGCCGACGGAGCATACGCCGGGCCTGGCCATCGCCGCGGTGACCCGAAGGGAAGACCCCTCGGACGTGCTCCTGGTTCGCGCGGAGCGCTATCTGGAGGGGAATAATCTCCCGCTCGCCGACGGCGCGGTGGTGGGGACCAGTTCGCTCCGCAGGGCCGCGCAGCTTCGCAACATAGTGCCGTCCCTCGAGATCAGACCGCTTCGGGGAAACGTTACGACCCGCATCCGGCGGCTTCGAGAGGGAAGCTTCGATGCGATCGTGCTTGCCCGGGCGGGACTGACGCGCCTCGAGATTGACACCTTCGGGCTTGTCGAATTTACCCTGCCGTACAGCTATTTTCTGCCGGCGCCCGCACAGGGCGCCCTCGCCGTGCAGGTGCGCGGGGACGACTCGCTGTTGTATGATATTATACGCAATCTGAACGATCCCGAGACCGAGGATTCGGTTGCGGCGGAGCGGTGCTTCCTCGAACATTTCGGCGGCGGCTGCCACGTGCCGCTGGGCGCGCTCGCCTATCGGTCCGGCGATGTGCTGCACCTTTCGGGCCTGGTCGCCTCGATCGACGGGACGCGGCTTATCAGGAGATCGATCGACGGCGGCGACCCCGCCCGGACAGGGGAAAGGCTCGCGGAGTTACTGAAACAGGAAGGGGCCGAGGGCCTGTTATGAAAAAGGGCATGGTGTATCTGGCGGGTGCGGGACCCGGCGACCCGGATCTGCTGACGCTGAAGGCGCTTGCCGCGCTCGAACGGGCGGACTGCGTTATCTACGACTACCTGGCCAGCCCGGCGATCGTAAACTGGCTTGATTGTGAAAAAATATATGTGGGAAAACAGGGGGGCGACCACACCCTCTCGCAGGGCGAAATTAACGATCTCATCGTGCGGAAAGCCTCCGAGGGGAAGACGGTGGTGCGCCTGAAGGGGGGAGACCCGTTCATCTTCGGGCGTGGCGGCGAGGAGGCCGAAGAACTGGTGAAGGCGGGCATTCGCTTTTCCATCATCCCCGGCGTGTCGTCGTTCTATTCCGCCCCCGCCTACGCGGGCATCCCCCTAACGCATCGTGACCATGCCAACGCTTTCGAGGTGATCACCGGGCACCGGCGCGATGACGCCTCCGACGATGAAGACATCAATTTTCCCGATTACGACCCGAAAAAGACGTTCGTATTTTTGATGGGGATGAAGAATCTCGCACGCATCGCCTCCAGGCTTATCGGTGAAAAAGGGTTCCCCGAAGATACGCCGGCCGCCGCGGTGAGCTGGGGGACCACGCCGCGTCAGCGCGTCGCGACGGGAACATTGCGGACCATCGCCGACGAGGTGGCCGGGGGAAAGCTGAAACCGCCGGCGATAATCGTCGTTGGAGGGGTTGTGACGCTTCGGGAGCATCTGCGCTGGTTCGACACGCTTCCCCTGTTCGGTAAAAAGATCGTCGTTACGCGCACGCGCGAACAGGCCTCGGCGCTCTCCGGAAAGCTCGCCGAACTGGGCGCGGAGGTAATGGAATTTCCCACGATCCGCATACTGCCGAAGGCCGACATGGCGCACCTTGACGCCGCCATCGGATCGATCGACTCCTTCGACTGGATCGTCTTTACCTCGCAGAACGCGGTTAAAATATTTTTTGAACGTCTGTCCGCGCTGGGAAGAGACACCCGCTGTCTGCACCTGACGCGGATTGCCGCGATCGGCCCGGCGACCGCGCGCGAGATAGAGCGACATTCGGTCCGCCCGGATCTTGTCCCCGGTGAATATATCGCCGAGGCGGTCGTGTCGGCGATGGGAGCGACGGGCGTCTCCGGGGCGCGGGTGCTTCTGCCCTGCGCGGAGGAGGCCCGTGGCGCGCTCGGGGACGGCCTTTCCGCGCTCGGCGCCGAGGTTCGGAGGATAGCCGTGTACGACACGGCGCACCCGGAGCCGCCGGCCGGGAATCTCCTCGAAGCGGTGCGCACCGCCGACGTTGTCACCTTTACGAGCTCGTCGACGGCGAGGAATTATTTTTCGATCGTTAAGGAATCACGCGCGCTGCATGCGAGCATAGGACCGATCACCTCCGCTGCGGTCCGCGATGCGGGACATGCCGTGGATATCGAGGCGTCGGAGTACACCATTGACGGTCTGGTGGATGCGCTTATCCGCGCGTTCGAATGAACCGGCCCCGTTTTTTAATTGCCCAATAGCCAGAATCGTGCTTAAATATCGCCGGCTCCCCGCACCTGTTCAATTGTTACGGCTTTTCCGGGGAAGTCGGCCGATTTTCAGGCAGTCGCGTATATCAACGAGGTAGGGAATGTCCGGATGGTGTATTCGACGAATAGCTGCGGCGGCGCTGTTCGCGCTTCTTTCGGGGACGGGTCCGGTGATCGCTGAGGACACGGCACCGGCCGTGGTGCGCCAGGCCGGTCCGGCGGCCGTCCGGTTGGACCTGGCGGGGGACTGGCGCATCGTCGCCCCCTTGAGCGACCGGGTCGCGCGCTGCGCCGCCGCGGAGCTCGCCCTGACGCTCGAGCGTATCACGCGGAAGCAATTTCCTGTCGTATCGTCCGGCGAGCGCGGCGTACGGGTCATCGTCTTATCGCACGGCAGGGACGGGGACTCCTTCCGCTGGCGCGCCGCGGCCGATACCGTGGAAATAAGCGGCGACGGGGCAAGGGGCCTTCTGTACGGCGCGTACGATTTTCTCGAGGCGCTGGGGTGCCGGTGGGTCGAGCCGGGCGGTCGCGGCGAACGCCTGCCTTCCGGGACCTCGCTGACGCTCGCACGATCGTTCTCCCGCCAGGCGCCATCCTTCAAGGGGCGCTGCCTCATCATCGGTCACGCGGCCTTCATGGCCGACGCGGGCGGGTGGACCATCTGGGCCGCGCGCAACCGTCTGAACACCGTATTCATTCACGTCACCACCGAGTCGCTCGCGTTCGGCGCCGCCCCGGAAAAACAGTGGGAGAAAAAACGCGACGCCGTGCTCGAAATGATGAAAGACCGGGGAATGGTAATAGAGTACGGCGGTCACCGTCTGGCATCCTTCCTCCCGCGGGACCTTTTTAAAAAAACCCCCGGCATGTTCAGGATGGCGGGGGGGGAGCGTACGGCCGCTTTTAATTTCTGTCCATCAAGCCTTGAGGCACTTGCCGTTATTCAACGGAACGCGAAGGAATACTTCTGTGAACACCCGTACGCTGACGTTTTCCATGCCTGGCCCGACGACATTCTCGGCGGCGGTTGGTGCTCGTGCCCGAAATGCGCGCGCTACACGCCGTCGGAACAGGCGCTCATGGCCGTCAATGCCGTCGCCGCCGTTTTGCAGAAGGTGAATCCGCGCGCACAGCTTTCATTTCTCTCGTATTACGACACGGAGGAGGTCCCCGGGAAAGTGAAACCTCTTCCGAATATCTGCATGCTCTGGGCGCCCCGCAGGCGGTGCTACGCGCACGCGCTTTCGGCCGCCGCCTGCGGGGTTAACGTCCCGCGCTATACAAAAGGTTTCGAAGCCCAGGTTAACTATTTCCGGGCACGGGGAGCACAGCCGGCACGGGTCTTCGAGTATTACCTGGACGCGATACTGTTCAAATCGGTGCTTCCCCCGCTTGCCGCGGTGATGCGACGCGATCTTGCCTTCTACCGTGCGGCCGGCGCGCATACGGTGCAGGCCCTCATGACGGGAGACCACCCATGGGTGAGCGCCCAGCCCAACGCGTGGATTTTCGCGCGCCTTGCCTGGAACACCGACGCGGATTCCGGTTCGCTTCTCACGGAATTTTGCGCCCATACGTTCGGAAAGGACGCCGCGGTGGCGATGGCGTCGTATTTTTCCACGCTCGAGAAGGCATTCGCCCTGGCGCTGGAGATCAGCCCGGCCATGAAGCTCCCGGAGGAGCAGACGCCGATGCTCCGGCTCTTCGATTCTCCTCCAACGGATCTCGGCGATCCCTTCTTCGAGCCGCCGGCGGAGATGGAGAAAAAGGCGGCTCGGGAAAAGGAAATATATGCGCTTATAATGAAGGCCGGGGAAAGCCTGGAGTCCGCCGGCGACAGCGCACTTCCACCGGCATGGCTGCTGGAGCGGAAATCGTTCGATCTTATGAAGGCATGGCTTAGCTTTGACGCCGCGAGGGCGGGGCTCTATGCGGGACTGGCCGCCGGAGTACCGAAAGACGAATTGCTGCGACGTCACGCGGCCGCCGAAAAAGCCATGAGCGCGGTCATCGACTGGAGGCTGGAAGGCATCGCCGAAACGACCTGTCGCGATAATTTCGAACTCATGCACGCGTATTTCTGGCGCCTTCGGCTGGATAAAATAAGGTACGATAATTTTGAGAACGGTATCGGAAAGATATTCGTAAAGTACAGGGCGATGGCGCGAATCGGCTGGCTGTACTTCAAGCTGCTTCGGGCCTACGAATGAATATTTATTGTATGCATAACATGAAAAAGCGGACGGACGGATGTCCCGGGTTCCGCGGCAAGTCGAAGAACGTGCGATCATAAGACTTTAAGGGGGAATTATGCTGGAAGCCGATATCAACCACCTGGCGATACTCGCCTCCGCGATCGTGAGTATGGCCATAGGGGCCGTATGGTATTCACCGTTCATATTCGGAAAGATATGGATGGCGCAGAGCGGACTGCGGCCCGAGGATATGAAGGGCAAGGGGCGCGCAATGACCATTGCCGCCGTTTCGGCCCTTGTGGCGGCCTATGTGCTGGCCCATTTCATGGCCCTTCTCGACGTCCAGTCCCTGAACAGAGGGCTTGCCGTGGCCTTCCAGGTGTGGCTGGGTTTCGTGGCGACCGTGATGGCGCTGGAAATGGGTTTCGGCGGAAAATCGCTTAAAGCCTACCTCATCGAGGCCGGGAACCAGCTGGCTTCGTTCCTCGCCATGGGGGCCATCCTGTCCGTTTGGAGATAACGAGCCGGAACGAGCGTGTTTTTGGGAATATCCCGTTAAGGCGGGTTCTATATCGCCCGCTTGTTGCCGATTATAATTAAAGAGAGAAAGGAAGGAAATGTCGGGTAATACAAAGCTGCGGATTTCGGCATTGAGGATGCTGCCGGTGCTGTTGTCGTTTTCCGGAGGTGCCGTGGTGCTCGTTCTGGCGGGAGTCGGCGGGGGCGGAATGAAGGCCGATTTGACGATTGCCGTCGCCCTTGCCCTTGCACTGATTGCCGCACAGGGGCTTCTGGGCTTCATCATCATCGGCCGTCTGCTCCGGCGCGAGCGCGTTCTGGCCGTACGCCTTGCGGGGATTGCGGGAGTACGGACCGGGGCCGACGAACCGCGGGACCTCCCGGCGCTGACGATCTGCGATGAATTCTTAAAACGCCTCGATGCGCTAATGAACACGCTGGAGCATGCAACCGAAGGGCTCTCCGCCGCGGCGGGCCGCATGTCCGAAACCGCTTCGAAGGTGTTCGAAAACGCGAAATCACAGAACGTATCGGTCATCAATATCGCCGCCTCGGTTGAGAAGGTCGCCGTGGGCATCAACTCGGTGGCCGAAAACGCGGTCCAGCAGGCCGAAGGTCTCCAGACGCTCGTGACGCTCATCCGGAGCCTCATGGAGACGGCCGAGACGCTGGCGCAGAGGATCGAAGAGGCGGTCTCATCGACTCACGAGGTTGCCGAAAACGCCGAGCGGGGGCGCGAACGCCTCAACGAGGCCTCGCGGGGCATGCTCCAGATCATGAAGGACTCGGGCGCGATCAACGAAGTGGTTGAGGTGATAGGCGATATTTCCGACCGCATCAACCTGCTTTCGCTCAACGCGGCGATCGAGGCGGCGCGGGCGGGTGACGCGGGCCGGGGCTTCGCCGTGGTGGCCGACGAGGTATCGAAACTCGCCGACCGCACGTTCTCGAGCGCGCGCGACATCGGCGAGATGATCTCGGGAAGGGGCAAAATCCTCGAAGGAAACACCGTTACCATCCGGGAAGCGGTGAATTCGGTCGGCGGAATAATGGAGACGATCGAGCGGATCGGCGAGGACGTTAAAAAGGTGGCCAATACGGTCAAGGACCAGGCCCAGCTCAATTCGATCGTGGCCGATCATGCGCAGATGATCAGCGGCAAGTCCGAGGAGATCGACGATGCCACGACCGAGCAGAAGATCGCGATCTACGACGTGTTGACGAATGTTAACGGCATCAATGCCCTGTTCAGGGAAAACCTTTCCATGGCGCGCGAATCGATCGATGCCGCCGACGCCGTGGCCGGGTTCGCCGGCGGTATCCGTGACGCGCTTGCAGTCTTCATGAGGGCGCGTCGAAGCGGCTGACGGACGGGCCCGTTATTTTTCCCCGATAAATTCCAGTATCAGTTCCGAAATCATACCGGCGCCGCGGCCATTAAGGTGCAGGAAGTCGGTAAGAAGCTGGAAGCCGTTCCCCTCCGCGATTTCATCGAAGCTTTTGCGCAGGATGAGGTGTTTGAATATTCCCACATACATAAGGGACTGCAATTCCGAATAGGGGTGGAGCACGGGCCGCGGATTCGCCTTCAGATACGCCACCATCCTTTCGTTAAGCGGCAGGTATGCGCATCCTTCGCGGCGGGCGGTGTCGCGAATCACGGTGCTGTATTCAATGCTCGCCCTGAACGAAGGGGACTCCGGACTTTCGCCTATGGGCGGTATCGACATGAGGGCGATACGCGCCGGGGTCTCGTTCTTCAGCCGGCGGCAGATTTCGGCAAGGTTTTTCGCAAACCAGGCTTTTTCGGGCGCGCGCGGGAGATTCATGCTCCTGACGGCGCGCGCGGCGTTTTCCGGATCAAGGGACGCATTGGCGTCGTTGGTGCCGATGAGTATGGTGACTAAATCAGGCCTTAAGCGTATGATCTCGTCGATTCTCGACAGAACGTTATACGCGAGTTCATCATTCACGCCGGCGTTAATAAAAATAAGGTCTTTTCGCATTGATTTTTCAATGAGCATGTCGACGTAGTTGTGGCTTACCCTTCCATGGGTGATGCTGTCGCCGACGCAGACGATCACTTTTTTATCCTTGCGATCAGGATTCGAACGCAGGAAATCCCCGGGGCTGTTATCCGGGAGGCGCTGTGCCATATGCGAGCCATAGAGAAATATTCCGGCGCACAGCACCGCCAGAACGCCGGCAATTACGAGTATCTTCCTTATCATCATCAACCCCCGGTATATGCCAGATGGTACACCCTGTGGAAAATATGCACGTAATGGAAGTCTTGCCAGCATTTTTTCTGAAAAATTCGTATTCTCGGGTGCTCAGGTGCCATCGGCGCTGATCGTGCGGTACGGGGAATTAATCCTTGACGACTGGGGCGATCGCTGTTTTTTGTTAGGGAAATGTTAACTTTCCCGGTGCCTGCTGCCGGCCGGCTGCCCGGGCAAGCCATCCATCCCAGACCAAAAAAGGGGCCGAATCAATGAGCGGATTGAGCGTAAGCATTACCATCTTCGGGGGGCTCGGCCTTTTCCTGTTCGGGATGAAGATCATGAGCGAGTCGCTGCAGATGGCGGCCGGCGACCGGATGAAGTCGATACTCTCTACGGTGACCAGCCGCCCCATCGCCGGGGTATTTACCGGTATAGTCATAACTTCCATCATACAGTCGTCAAGCGCGACCACCGTCATGCTGGTGAGCTTCGTCAGCGCCGGGCTCATCACTTTGCAGCAGTCCGTGGGCATTATCTTCGGCGCGAACATCGGCACCACGGTCACCGGCTGGCTGGTCGCCATATTCGGCTTCAAGGTAAAGATCGCGGTATTCGCGCTGCCGGCCATCGGGTTCGGTTTTTTTATACGGTTTTTGAACAACGAGAGGCTGCAGCAATACGGCGAGGTGCTCCTCGGCTTCGGCGTGCTCTTTCTGGGACTCGACGTGATGAGCGGCGCGATGAAGGACCTTCGGGGTTCCGAAGGCGTCATGAATTTCATGGCCGGCTATATGGCCGACAGCACCGGAAGGATGCTCCTGGTTGTCGCCGTCGGCACCGCGGTCACCATGCTCCTGCAGTCGTCGAGCGCGACCATGGCGATGACCATGACGCTGGCGGTGCACGGGCTTGTCGATTTCCAGACCGCCTGTGCGCTGATTCTCGGGGAGAACGTGGGCACCACCATTACGGCCAATATCGCCGCCGTGGGGGCCTCGAGCGATGCGAAACGCGCGGCGCGGGTGCACCTTCTGTTCAACCTGCTCGGAATTGCCTGGATGACGGCGGTGTTCAGCTGGCTCTTCGTGCCGATGGTTGATTATGTCGTGCCGGGCGATCCCCATGCGGTTGATCACGCTGAGCGCGCCGTCGCGATTGCGAGCCATCTGGCGGCCTTCCACACGATGTTCAATATCTGTAATACCATAATATTTTTTCCGTTCGCCGGTGTGCTGGTAAGCCTGGCGACGCGCATGGTCCCGGCGGGCAGGGCCGCCGACCCCGACGCGTTTCATCTCAAGTATATCAGCACCTCGCTCATATCAACCCCATCCATCAACATCAACCAGGCGCGCCTCGAGATACGCCATATGGCGCAGATCGTCCTGGAGATGTTCGATATGGTGATGGACGTGTTCCACAAGCCGACCGACAAGCTCGGCGCGGTCGTCGAGGAGGTGGGCCGCAAGGAAAACGTCGTGGACCGCCTCGAGAAGGACATCTCGGACTTCCTGGTGCGTTCCTCGCAGCAGAACCTGTCCCAGGAGCAGAGCCAGTCGATTTCGGCGATGCTGCACATGGTCAACGAGATGGAGCGCATGGGGGACCACTGCGAATCGCTGCTTCGGTATACCAGGCGAAAGTACGACGGCGGGATCGAGTTTACCGAACAGGCCATGAAGGAGATAGACGAGATCGCCGGCAAGGTGCGGGAGTTCCTCGTGCTGTTGAACGACAACATCATGGCCGACCGGCCGAACATCCTGCCGCGCGCCAGGGTGATCGAGGACAGGATCGACGAGCTCCGCCGCATTCTAAAAAAAGGGCACATTCAGCGGCTCAACCAGGGGGTCTGCGACGTTCCTTCCGGCCTCATCTTCATCGACATGCTCACGAGCTTCGAGAAGATAGGCGACCATGCCTTCAATGTGGCCGAGGGGGTCGACGGTGCCCGCGTGTTCTGACGGGTCCGTTATGCGTCATATTTTCAGGTATTTCTTCTCCATCTCCGCGGGCGGGATCGGTCTGCTGTAATAATACCCCTGGATGAAATCGCAAGCGAGCTCGCGGAGGATTTCGAGCTGCTCGCGCGTCTCGATGCCCTCGGCGACGGTGCGGAGATTGAGCGAGTGCGCCATTAAAATGATGGCCGAGACGATCGCCCGGCTGTCAGGGTCGGAGACGATGTCGCGGATAAAAGAAATGTCAATTTTAAGGTTGTCCAGCGGATACCGCTTGAGGTAGCCGAGCGAGGAATAGCCGGTTCCGAAGTCGTCGATCGAGACCGTAAAGCCTGCTTTGCGCAGGGCCTCGAGGGTCGTTCGCGTAAATTCAGGATCCCTCATGAAGGTGCTCTCGGTGATTTCGAGCGTCAACATCGATGGACTCGCGCCGCACTCGCCGACCAGCGCGATCAGCCTCTCCGCGAAATCCTTCTGCCGGAACTGCAGCGGCGAAATGTTAATCGCAACGGGCACCGTCTCGAGGCCTTTATCGCGCCACTCTCGTAGCTGGCGGCACGCCTTTTCCACCACCATATCACCCACCGGGAGAATGAGCCCCGATTCCTCGAGCACCGGAATGAAACGGACGGGCGATACCGAACCGAGCTCGCCGCTGTTCCACCGGAGGAGGGACTCCATGCCGGCGATCGCCTCGGTCGATGCGGAGAAATAGGGCTGGTAGTGAAGCTCAAATTCGTTGGAAGCGATAGCGTTCCTGAGCAGGGCCTCCATGTTTAGAAACTCGGAGGCCTTTTCGTTGAGGTCGGTCGTATAAAACCGGTACGTGTTGCCCTGGTTTTTCGCCCGCGCCATTGCGATGTCGGCGTTCTGTAAAAGGACCCGCGCGTCGTCGCCGTCGTCGGGGCATATCGATACGCCCATGCTTGCCGTAAGGACAATGTCCTTTCCGTTGATACTTATTGGCTCCGAGATGATGTTACGGAGCTTCTCGGTCATGAGAATGAGGTCGTCCTGGCGCGCCACGTCGGCGAGGATGAGGGCAAACTCGTCGCTGCCGGAACGCGCCAGGGTGTCCCCCTCGCGGATTGAGCCGCCGATCCTTTTCGACAGTACTCGCAGGACTTCGTCGCCGGCGCTCATGCCGAAGACGTCGTTGAGAAATTTGAAGCGGTCGATGTCGAGCAGTATCACCGCCACCACGCGCTCCTTGTATTCGGCCCGCGCGATGGCCTGCCCCAGCCGGTCGATGAAGAGGCTGCGGTTGGGGAGCTCCGTGAGCAGGTCGTAAAAGGAAAGAAAATTGAGCCGCTCCTCCATGGCGAGTTTTTCGGTGACGTCCCTTCCCGTCGCGAGCAGTTGGAGGATGGCACCCGCCGGATCCCTGACCGGCGAGATTGTCGTATCGAGATGGATGAGCTCTCCGGTCTTTTTTCTGTTGGTGAACAGCGCGGTATAATTCTGTCCCGACAGGGCCGTATCCCAGAGGGCCCGGTAGAACGCTTCGTCGTGCATTCCGGATTTCCACAGGCGCGGGTTTTTGCCGATCAGTTCTTCGCGGGAGTAGCCGGTCAGCGCGCACACGGTATCATTGGCGTATTCAATGGTCCCGATGCTGTCGGTGATGACGATCCAGTCGCTCGACTGCTCAACGGCCATGGAGAGCTTGCGCATGTCCCTTTCGGTGGCGAGCCGTTCGGTAATGTCACGGATGAATCCTACGTAGATCGGCGCACCTTCGCGGTTTATCCGCGAGAGGCCGAGCTCGACCGGGAAGATGCTTCCGTCCGCACGGTATGCGTTCGTCTCGACGCGACGGTTGAGATATGACGCGACGGCATGCTCGATCCATTCCTGCCGTCCATCCCCGGCTTTGTCGCCGACCGGATTGAAAAGCTGTGCCGCGTGCTCACCGATGATCTCTTCCGGCCTGTATCCGAACATCATCGAGGCGGCGGGGTTGAATTCGAGGATCATGCCGTCTTCGCCGAAGAATGTGATGATCGCGTCGAGCGCGGATTGGAGAATCGCGGCGCGGCTGAGCTCGATCTCGTGGAGGTTGCGCTCCGCGGACTTGCGTCCGGAAATGTCAAACACGATGCCTTCGTATATTCGCTCGCGCTTTCCGCTGCCGACCACCCGCGCGGTAATGGAAACCCATATCCTGCTTGAGTCGCGCCGCAGGAGCTCGGTCTCGTAATTGTCGACAGAGGAGTTTCGGATCAGCTTTTTCAGGAATTCACGCCGTTTCTTATCATCGGCGAAAAGATGCGTACCGATGTTCGCCACTGCGCTCCCGAGCTCATCGACCGAGTCGTAGTCGAGCATATGCGCGAGCGTGGAATTGGCGGTGACGATTCCGCCGTCGGCCGTACCCTGAAAGATGCCCACCACGGAATTTTCGAAGAGCGTCCGGTAGCGCTCCTCGCTTTCCATCACGCGCATTTCGAGATGGTGCTTGTGGAGCGCGATGCCGATATTCGCCAGGAGTTCGCGCCGCTCGAAAGGCTTGAGTATATAGCCGTACGAGCCCGCGAATTTAAGTTTCTCGATTGTTTCGGTGTCGGAATACGCGGTAAGAAATATGACGGGGATATGGGACTCGGCCTGTATGCGGCGGGCGGCCTCGATGCCGTCCATCTCACCCTGCAGCAGGATGTCCATGAGCACCAGGGATGGGTTGTCCTCACGCGCGGCGCGCACGGCCTCTTCCCCGGAACCGATGATACCGCTGATCTGGTAGCCGAAGCCTATCAGGGTGTGCCTGAGGTCCTCCGCGGTGAGCGCTTCGTCCTCTACTATCAGAATCCGGACCTGCTCCATTTCAGGCGCTTTCCCCGGTGAGTCCTCCCGGTGGTGCATTCGAATGTCCTCGGGGTTTCGATGATTGTATCGCCCATCCCGCAACGTTAGCCGTGCGGCCGGACTCTTCATTATAGGTGCTTTGAATGCAATGTCAAATCAATATTTGCCCGCAGTTGCGCGGTGGCGGAGCCGGTAAAGGAGGTCGGATGGATGAGATACGGAGCGCAGCGGCGGCGATACCGCGGCGCTCCGGAAAGCGCGTCAGTCGTTCATCGTATACTGGCCCTTCATCGCGTACACGTGTTCCTTCCAGATTTTGTCGAAACGCGCGGCGTTGACGACGGGTTTCATGATCATCTTCAGGCAGATTTCCTGCTGCTTGTCGTTCGCCGAGGGCTTGGAGTACAGCTGCAGGGCATACTTCGAGAAGTCGCGCACCATGAAGTCAAAGATCTGGTCGATGAGGTCGTCCTCGATGGTGTAAAACTTCTTGTTTTCGAGAATAAGCTGTCCGTATGCCACCAGCGTGAACAGCTCGCCAATGATGAGCAGGAAGTCGATGTCCTTGCTCTGCTCCTCGGAGGGCGTTGCCGTTGCCAGGAACTCCTTGAGCACCTCGATCTGCTTTTTGAAGACGTCGACGTTGGGGATGTTCACGCTGTTATAGGCCATGTTGTAGTCGTGGAACTGGATCTTGCCCAGTCCCTTCGTGGGGCCCTGGTCGAAGAGGAAGTCGTCGTTCTTCGCGTCGCGCCGCTGCGGCACCTCGGGGAACTGGCCCGGGTTGAAGAAATAGTTGGCCATGAACTTGATGATCAGCGCCATGTTGACGTGCACGGTGCCCTCGAGCTTCGGCAGCGCCCTGATGTCGCGCGCGGCCATGTGGAAGTAGGTGTCCTTCTCGAAGCCCCTGGCTGCTATGATGTCCCAGAGGAGGTTTATGACCTCCTCGCCCTGGGTGGTGACTTTCATCTTCACCATGGGGTTGAAGAGGAGGTAGCGCTTGTCGGTGGCGCTCGCCGAGCGCATGTAGTCGGTGGCGCGCAGCGCGAAGAGTTTCATCGCCGTAAGGCGGCAGTAGGCGTCGGTGAAGAGCTGTTTGATGTGCGGGAAGTCCGTCACGAACTTGCCGTAGAGGTTGCGGTTGGCGGCGTGTTCCATCGCCTCGTAAAAGCAATGCGTGGCGATGCCGATCGAGCCCCATCCCAGGTTAAACTTGCAGACGTTGATGGTGTTCAGCGAGGCGTCCCAGGCGTCGCGTCCCTTGTCGGTTATATCGGCATCGGTGATGGGATAGTCGTGCAGCACGTACTCGGCCACGTACGACTGGCTCTCGATGACGTTCTTCACGCACTCGTACTTCTCGTGCTGGGAGTCGACCACGAAGAAGACGTAGTCGCCGGTGTCGGCCATCTTGGCGAAGGTCGAGACCATGGCCGCCTTGTTGCCGTTGCCGATGTAGTACTTGTCGCCGTTGGCGCGATAGGTGCCGTCGCCCTGCGGGTAGAGCATCATGTCGCTGGAGTAGATGTCGGCGCCGTGCTCCTTCTCCGAGAGGCCGAAGGCGAAGATGGCGCCCTCTTTAAGGAGTTTGGCCGCGCGCTGTTTGATCTCCTGGTTCTTGCCGATCCAGATCGGCCCCAGCCCCAGCGCCGAGACCTGGAAGGTGTACCAGTAGGCCAGGCCATAGAAGCCGAGGATCTCGGCGTAGTCGGTGATGCGCGTTGTGTCCCAGCGGGAATCGGCGTCGCCGTAGCCCGCGGGTGTAAAGAGCGCCTTGAATATGCCCTCCTTCTTCTGGAACTCGAGGAAGTCCTCGTACCAGACGTACTTGTGCTCGTCGTCGAGTACCTTCGCCAGGCCCTTCTTCTCGAAAAACTCTATCGTCTTCAACATGATCTGCTTCGTCTTTTCGTCCGGGTAGGTGGTGGCGAACTTTTTTGGATTGAGTAGGATCATGGCAGGCTCCTTTATTTAAATTGGATGGGGATATGATTTCCCCCTCTGTGCTTCTGTCAAGACGAAAACAATGTTTCCATTTGAGGCTTATTATGGCAATAAAGTTTTCTCTTGCCCCTTCGATGAAATTGTAGCATATGGATGGATAAACGCAATTATTTATACCTTGTGCCCCGGAGGGATTTGCCGCGCCGGAGATGATCTCAAGGGGTCGCGGCCCCTTGCTCCGGGGTGAAGCGGCCGGTCAACGCCGGCGGCGGATACAAGGGGCTCCAGCCCCTTGCTCTGTGCGGACGGTACCGTTTGCACCATTGGGCCAGCTTCTGATCGGAGAAAGGAGTGCCACGCGTCGCGCGGCCGCTTGAGGCCCGCACACCCGAAAATGGTTGACTGTTCGCCCCGTTGGGCCACACTGCAGGGGCGGCCAACGCCGCAAAACGACCGGTCCGGAGAATCGCATGTATACCGATATACGACCCCGCCGCCTTCGCACAAACCCTGCCGTGCGTGACCTTGTCGCGGAGACCTCCATCGATAAAAAACGCCTCATCATGCCGCACTTCGTGACCGAAGCCGGCCCCGATCGCGCGCCGATAGCCTCCATGCCGGGCATCGACCGCGTTTCGATCGAGAATCTCCTGCGCGACGCCGAGGCCGACCTGAAGCTCGGTATCGCGTACGTCCTGCTCTTCGGCATCCCGGCGGCGAAGGACGAGGCGGCCTCGGGCGCGTACGCCGTCGAGGGCGTGGTCCAGCGCGCGGTGCGGGCGCTGAAGAGCCGCATGCCCGGGCTCTGCGTCGTCACCGACGTGTGCCTGTGCGAATACATGAGCCACGGGCACTGCGGCATCGTCAAGGACGGCAGGGTGCTGAACGATCCCACGCTCGAGCTCCTGGCGCGCACGGCGGTCTCGCACGCGGAGGCCGGGGCCGACATCGTCGCCCCCTCGGACATGATGGACGGCCGCGTGGCCGCCATCCGCGACGCGCTGGATCAAAACGGTCTTATCGACACGCCCATACTCTCGTACGCTGCCAAGTACGCCTCGGCCTTCTACGGGCCCTTCCGCGACGCCGCGGGGAGCGCGCCGCAGTTCGGCGACCGGCGGAGTTACCAGATGGACTGCCGCAACGCGCTGGAGGCGGAGAAGGAGGTTATGCTCGACATCGACGAGGGGGCGGACATCGTGATGGTGAAGCCGGCGCTGGCGTACCTGGACATCATCCGGCGCGTGCGCGAGATCGTCAACGTGCCGGTGTGCGCCTACAACGTGAGCGGCGAGTATTCCATGGTGAAGGCCGCCGCGAAGCTCGGCTACGCCGACGAGCGGATGCTGGTCACCGAGATCCTCACCGGGATATTCCGCGCGGGCGCGGACATGGTGATAAGCTACCACACGCGCGACATCTTCCGTCAGGGCTGGCTGTAGGGCGCCCGGCGTGGCACCTCGCCCGGCGAAAACTGAACGAGGCCTGTCCGTCACCTGGATGGGTACGGCGGGCTTCCTCGTCGCCGACGGGCGCGACTCGTTCTACATCGACCCCTATGTAAGCCGTTATTCGCTCTTCCGCGTGCTCGCAGGCCTTCCGCTCCCGCCGCGCGTCGACCTGGTGCGCCGCTGGATCGGCCTGACCGGCGGCGCATCGGCACGGGCCGTCATCGTCAGCCATTCGCACTTCGACCACGCCCTCGACGCGCCCTTCTTCGCGAGGGAGACCGGCGCCGTGCTCGTCGGCGCGGAGAGCGCCGCGAACGTCGGCCGGGGCGCCGGGCTCGGCGAGCGCTCGATCAAATCCGTCCGCCCGGGCGACGCCGTCCGCGTCGGCGCATTCACCGTCCGCTTCGTCGAGAGCGTCCACGGCTTCGGCCTCTTCGGCCGCACGCCGTATCCCGGTGCCATCGAAAAGCCGCTTTCGCCCCCCGCCCCGCACGGTCTTCTCGCTCGCAATCGAGCATCCACGGGGCACGCTGGTGCACCACGGCAGCGCCGGGTATTTCCCGGGGATGTTTCGCGAACTGCAAGCCGACGTGATTCTGTTGTGCATCGCCGGAAGGGGGAAGACCGGGGCGTACCTGGAAAACACCGCCGTCGCCTGTTGCGCGAAAACGGTCATTCCGATGCACTTCGATGATTTCTTCAGGCCGCTCGACGCGCAACCCCGGCACCTGCCCATCGTGCGGATGAAGGAGTTTGTCCGCACGGCCGCGGCGCTGTGCGCCGATACGCGCGTTGTGGTTCCCGAAGCGGGACGCGCGATCGACCTGGCGTGAGGCCTAGCGCGACTGCGAGGCGCTCGCCGAAGGGGTGTTCCAGTCGCAGCGCGAGCACTTCACGTCGCGGTACTTGTAGACCGCGCCGCTCGAGGTGCGCACCACGGCGGCCATCACCAGCGACTCGCACCTGGGGCAATGCTTGGAGATGATCTCGTAATCGTTCTGCTGTATAGTTTCACTCATTGTTTTCCTCGTTCGAATACTATACCGCCATTTTATCCGGAAGATAAAAATAAACGGTAAAAAAAAGGTTAAAACGCCGTTTGCGGCCCGGATATGCCTCAGGAAACGGCCGTTCCGCCGGCGCCGCTTTTTATCCGCGCGATAAGGCCCTCGAGGGTCTCCGCCGCGTTTCCTTCCATAAAGCACACGTTGTCTTTGCCGTACAGGGTGTTCTCGACACCGGAATAGCCCGGCTTTCGGTCCATGTTGCAGACGATGATACTGTGCGCGTCCTCGGCGCGGAGCACGGGCATGCCGTAGATCGGCGTGCCCTCGGCGCTGTTGGCCGCCGGGTTCACGACGTCGCACGCGCCGACGATGAGCGCGGCGTCGGTCGCGGGGAAATCCGGGTTGATGGTATCCATATCGACCAGGCGCTCGTAGGGGATGTCCACCTCGGCCAGGAGCACGTTCATGTGCCCGGGCATGCGGCCCGCGACCGGGTGGATGGCGAAGCGCACGTTCGCCCCGCGCGATTCGAGCAGGTCGTAGAGCGCGCGCACCTGCGTCTGCGCCTGCGCCAGCGCCATTCCGTATCCGGGGATGATGACGACGCTCGACGCGGAGGCGAGTATCGACGCGGGGTCCATTTCGCGCGCCGTGTGCGGTGCGGCCGGTGCCGCGTCAGCAGGCCTGGCGGGCGGGGCGGAGCCGCCGGCTCGACCGGTGCTTCCGGTCAGCACGTCGATGAGCGATCGGTTCATGGCGCGGCACATGATGCGCGTGAGGATGAGGCCCGCCGCGCCCACGACCGCCCCGATCGAGACGAGCAGGATGTCGCCCACGGCGAAGCCGCAGATCGAGGCGGCAAGCCCCGAGTACGAGTTGAGGAGCGAGATGGCCACCGGCATGTCCGCCCCGCCGATGGGCAGCGTAAAATGCGCGCCGAAGCCGAGCGCGAGCGCGAGGACGACGAACGACGCGATCGCGGCGGTGCGCCCGTCGGCGAGCGTCGCGAAGACGGCGAGCGCACCGATCGACGCGAGGAACAGCAGCGAAAGGACGCCCGCGCCGCGGTTATGTACCGGGCGCTGCGGAAGGAGGCCCTGGAGCTTTCCGGCGGCGACCAGGCTTCCGGAGAGGGTGAGCGCGCCGATGACGAGCGCGAGCTGCCCGGTGATGCGCGCGGGCATCACCATGATGTCATGGCTTTCAAGAATGACCGAGAGCGCGACCAGGAGCGAGGCGCCGCCGCCGAGGCCGTTGAGGAGCGCGACCATCTGCGGCATGCGGATCATCGTTACACGGAAGGCCATTATCGCGCCGATGAGCGTACCGATCGCCATGGCGATGTAGAGCGCACGTGCGTCGACGATGCCGTTGTGCCACAGGACGAGCGCGATCGCCGCGAGCATCGAAAGCGCCCCCAGCCTGTTTCCGAGCGCCGCGCGCTCGACCGAGCTCATCAGCCGTATGCCCGCGAGCACGGCGAGTATGACGGCGAGACCGGCTGTTTCGTATATTCCGAATGTCATGGCCTTATTTCCCCGATTTGAACATGCGAAGCATACGGTCGGTGACAAGGAAGCCGCCGACGACATTAATCGTAGCAAGCACTATTGCGGCGATGCCCAGCATCCTGCTTCCGCTATGGAGCGCGAGCGCGGCCGCGGCGAGCGCGCCGAGCACCGTAACGCCCGAGAGCGCGTTCATGCCCGACATGAGCGGCGTGTGCAGGAGCGAGGGTACGTTCGATATAAGCCGGTAACCGACCGCGGCCGAAACAAGGAATACGCCGACGAGCACCAAAAAACCCATGGTCAGCCCCCCTTCTTCGCGGCCGCCATCGCCTCGAGCGCCCCGGCGTGCACCAGTTTGCCGTCGATCGTTACGAGCGAGGAGGCGACGATTTCGTCACTGCGGTCGATGCGTATCTTTCCATCCTTGACGAGATACGAAACGAGGTTGTAGATGTTATGCGCGAACATCCACGTCGAGCTCGTCGGAACGTATCCGGGAATGTTCTTGGTGCCGATGATGGTGATGCCGTGCTTCACGCAGGTGTGGCCCGGGTCGGTCGCCGCGCAGTTGCCGCCCTGGTCCACGGCGATGTCCACGATCACCGAGCCGGAGCGCATCTCTTTCACCATGTCCCCGGTAACGATGATGGGCGCGATCTTGCCGGGCACCAGCGCCGAAAGCACGATGATGTCGGACTTTATGACCGTCTCGCGGATCGCCGCGCGCTCCTTCTCCAGCCACTCATCGGGCAGCGCGAGCGCGTACCCGCCCGAGCCGATCGCCATCTCCCGCGGCACACCCGTGTCCACGATCTTCGCGCCGAGGCTTTTGGCCTGCTCGGCCGCATCGGGCCGTATGTCGGCGGCGAAGACCATCGCGCCGAGGCGCTTCGCCGTGGCGAGCGCCTGGAGGCCCGCCACGCCCGCGCCCACCACGAATACCTGCGAGGGCTGGATGACGCCGACGGCCGTGCCGACCATGGGCAGGAACTTGGTGAGCTCGTCGGCGGCCATTACCACGCCCTTGTAGCCGGCCACCGTGCTCATGGAGGTGAGCGCGTCCATGGTCTGCGCGCGCGTGATGCGCGGGATGCCGTCGAGCGTGAGGCCCGTGACTCCCTGCCGGGCGAGGTCGTTGACCATGCCGTGATTGGAGGGCGAGGCCGGGTGCAGGAAGGTGACGAGGAGCTGGCCTTTTTTCATCATGGCCACCTCGTGCTTCTTCTTCGCCTCGTTGTAGAGCGGCTCCTTGACCTTCATGATGATGTCGGCCTGCGCGTAGATTTTCTCGCAGTCGTCCACGACGCTCGCGCCGGCGGCGCTGTATTCATCGTCGTAAAAATGGGCGTCGCTCCCCGCTCCGGTCTCCACCAGCACCTTCGCGCCTTCGGCAACGAGCTTTTTGACGGTCTCGGGTATCGCCGCGACCCGGAACTCGTGCTCCATTATCTCCCTGGGTATGCCCACGGTCAGTCCGCTGAAATTCATGGCCGTCCTCCGCTTTGCGAATCAGTATATACGCGCCTGCCGCGCCGGTCAATAACGCAAACAATAATGAGTAAGCGCTCACTCAGTTTATGCCCCGGAGGGGCCTCTCTGTCAATATTAATTTGGTAATTTTTACGGGGATCCGGAGGGAGGCGGAATCCGGGCGTACCTGTGCCATCGCACGGTGGAGCACTGAACCGGGTCATCGCGAAAAGCGCAGCGACGTGGCGATCTCAACAGGCACCATGGTGATTAATGGAGCATTGTGTATGCTGTTTGCGTGGGGATCGCATATATGCGACCCCCTCTGTGCCCGGGCATGCGGGCGCGTCAGTCGCGCTTCTCGGCCTTCAGGCGCTCGATGAGGGCGTCGAGCACGGAGGCGGCGTCGTCGGTGACGACGTAGTCGGACATCTCGGCGATCGGGGTATCGGGATCGCTGTTCACCGAGACGATGATGCCCGACTCCACGATCGACGCGGTGTGCTGTATCTGCCCGGAGACGCCGAAGCCCATGTAGAGCCGCGGGCGGATGGTCTTTCCGGTCTGGCCGATCATGCGCTCCTCGCCGCACCAGCGGTTGAATACCGGAACGCGCGTGGCGCCCGTTTCACCGCCGAGGAGCCCCGCGAGCTCGTAAAGCCGGTCGAAGTTCTTTTTTGAGCCCAGGCCCCTCCCGCCCGCCACGACCACCTGCGCCTGCTCCAGCGGCACGGCGGGCTTGTCCCAGCGCAGCGGCGCCTCCAGGCTTTCGATGCGCCCGTCGGCGCGGCCGGCGGCAAAGGGCACCTGGATGATCCGGGCATGGATATCCGTGCGCTCCTTTTTCACGAAGACGCCCTGCTGTACCGTGGCCATCTGCGGGCGGGCCTTCGGGCAGACGACGGTCGCGATGGCGTTTCCGCCGTAGGCCGGGCGCTTCATGAGCAGGAGGCCCGCGCCGTATTCGGGATGGTCGGCCACCGCCAGGCCGGTGCAGTGCGCCGTGAGGCCGGTCGCGAAGCGCGCCGCCAGGCGCGGCGCGAGGTCGGCGCCGGCCTCGGTGGAGGGGAAGAGCAGGATCGACGGCCGGTGGTCGCGGACGAGGCCGGCGAGGAGGTCGGGCACGACGCGGCTGTCGTAATGCTTGAGCGCCGGGTCGCTCGCGTACATGATGATGTCGGGCCCGTATTGTGCGACAACGGGCAGGTAGCGCTCCGCCTCCAGCGCGAAGACGAGCGCGCAGAGCCGTTCACCGAGCGCGTCGGCAAGTTCGCGCCCGCGCGTGATGAGCTCGAGCGCGCCCTCCAGCACCCGCTCGTGGTCCTGGATCTCGGCGAAGACCCACACATCACGATGATTCTTTTCCGTTACGGGTGCGGCGGTCATAGGCCTTCCTCAGTAGCGCAGTATGTCGTGTTTTCGCAGCCGCTGCACAAGCGCATCGGCCTTTTCCGCGGCGCTGCCGGCGATGGGCTCGCGTGAGCGCGTATGGGTGAAGAGGTGCGTGTCGATGACGACGGTGGGCGAGCCCGCCCCGCCGTACTCGAGCCGGCCGCCGCCGATGTCGTCCATCGAGAGCTCCTCGATAAGCGCGCCGGCGCTCTGCGCGATATCGGCCAGGCGCGCGAAGCGCACCCGGTTGTCGTCCCGCCCGACGGCGAACAGCAGCGGGAGCGCGGCGCGGATCTTCTGGTATTCGTGCCCGTAGATGCGCTCGATGGTCGCGTGGTTTTCTTCTATATGAAAGCGATGGATGCGGGTGATGAGCGGTATGCCCAGGATCTCCGAGAGCTGGCAGCCGACGTGGCCCGTGCCGCCGTCGATCGCCTCGCGCCCGGTGATGACCAGGTCGAAGGGCCCGAGCTTTCGTATCGCGCGCGCGAGCGCGCGGCTGGTGGCCAGCGAGTCCGAGCCGGCGAAGCGAGGATCTGAAAGGAGCACGCAGCGGTCCGCGCCGCAGGCGGCCGCCTCGCGGAGCGCCTCCCGCGCCTGGGGCGGGCCCATGCTGAGCGCCGTGACCTGCGCGCCGCACACGTCCTTTATTGAAAGCGCGGTCTCGAGGGCGTGGAGGTCGTCGGGGTTGACGATGTTACCGGCGGCCGAGCGGTCGATCGAGCCCGTGCGCGTGTCGAAGACCGAGCGGGCGGTGTCGGGGACCTGTTTGACGCACACGAGTATGGAGAGCATGCCTAAAGCCTTCCGAATTCCTTCATTATGGCGTTGCCGATGATGATGTTCATCACCTCGGAGGTGCCCTCGTAGATCTCGGTGATCTTGGCGTCGCGGAAGTAGCGCTCCACGGGCAGGTCCTTTACGTAGCCGTAGCCGCCGAAGACCTGGAGCGCCTCGCGGCAGACGTCCATGGCGACCGAGGAGGCGTAGCGCTTGCACATGGCCGCCTCGGTGGAGTAGGGCAGTCCACGGTCCTTGAGGTGCGCGGCGCGGTAAACGAGCAGGCGCGCCGCGTCCAGGCCGGTCTTCATCTCCGCGAGCTTGAAGGCGACGCCCTGGAAAGCGCCGATGGGAGTTCCGAACTGACGGCGCTCCGCCGCGTACCTCGCCGCGGCCTCGTAGGCCGCCATGCCGATGCCGAGCGCCTGCGCCGCGATGCCGATGCGCCCCATGTCGAGCGTTTGCATGGAGATTTTAAAGCCGTCCTCGGGGCGGCCCAGGATGTTAAGTTTCGGGACGCGCACGCGGTCGAAGTAGAGCTCGGAGACCATGTTGCCGCGCATTCCCATCATGTCCTCGATCTTTCCGACTTCGAAGCCGGGCATGCTTTTTTCGACGATGAAGATGGCGATGCCGCGGGCCTTTTTGCGCGGGTCGAGCGTGGCCGCCACCAGGAACAGATCGCCCGTGCCGCCGTTGGTGACGAAGGCCTTCTGGCCGCTGATGAGGTAGTCGTCGCCGTCCGGCACGGCCGTGGTGCGGATGGACGCGGCGTCGGA
>JALOTJ010000037.1 GCA_025457965.1 Spirochaetota bacterium
CTTCATGTGCTCCTCCCACCAGGCGTACCAGACGGAGGCGCCCACGCTGAGATCGGCGGCGCTCGCGGCAACAGGGAGCGCCAGCGACAGAACAAGAAACAGGACTAGAACGGGTCGGCGAAAACCTTTCATTAAGCCCTCCATGTTGTATCAATCAACTTTATAAATACCGAAAACGGGGCCCTCTTCTCATCGGTTACAGCGCGAACGCATGCACGGCTGACAACGTGACGCCGTAGAACTGGTGGGTCATGTCGGTCCAGTTTTCCTCCTCGTTGTAAAACGTCCCGAATATCTGGTATCGGAATCCAAGGGTTATGGTCGTTGACATGGACTCGATATACCACGCCAGCGAAAGGTTGGTGTTAAGTCCCGGTTCGGTATAGCCGGACCTTTTGCCATCCGATCCACCGTCCCGGTGCTTTCCGAACAGAAACGCCCCGGAGGCATTCCACAGTATGAAAAGGCTGTCGGAAACCGGAAGTGTCACCCCGATGCCGAGCGCCGGACCGAGCGCCATATGTGAAAACGAGCTCCCCTGCATGGCATAGCCCATAAACTTGGCACCGCCGAAAAACTTGATATACCGGTTTATGGAGTAATTGAGCGCGGTGTCGGAATCGTAGCGGTCTATTTTTTCACTCTTCCCGTCCTCGTTGTCCATGTCGAATCTGCCGTAAAGGAAAATTGAAGACAGGCTCCAGCGGCCGCCGAATCCGAGCGCAAGAACCGGGCCGTACAGCAGGGCGGGATCGAACGTTTGCGTCCTGTCCCCTTCTTCGAAACGCCACCACGAATACCAGGTGGTCGCGCCCACGCTGAGATCGGCCGCCTGCGCGACCGCGGAAAACGCGAACAGCAGCACAAGCGTCACGGCGCAAAGAGAGGATTTATTTACTTTCATGACCTTCCCTCCGGAAACCAGGCATCGTACCTATGAATTTGGCGAACCAGGACAATCGCATTTTTATATACATACTCGCTAAAAGTCAATTGATATTCAGCCGGACTCCATTGATCACCGGCCGGACCGTAATCCGCCGATTATTTCTTTACTTTCCGAAAAAGCTGCCACACCGTATATATTCACCAATTACACCGTACAGAGGTGGTGCGCCATGAAACACTTCATACTCGCCTTTTCAGCGTGTGCATTTCTATACGCCATACCCTCATACGCGGCCGACCATTCCTACGACGGAATTCGTCCCTGCGACTGCGTGAAGTTCTCTCTTAAAAAAGGACTGAAACCAGGCGATGTAATTTCCGCCCTGGACCCCTGGTACGGCTACCAGTGCGCATGGTCCACGTCGACCCTCCCGGCCACGGGAAAAGCCCCCGCATTGCCGAACCCGCCCGCGGGCGCCGACGACGAAGAGGTCGACTTCGCTTCCATGAGCGCGTACATGCAATGGAGCTGCATGTACGCCGCGGGGCGGCTCACCGACGGCTCGCCCGAAACCTGCTGGGCCGAAGGGGCAAAGGGCGACGGCATCGGCGAGATCGTGATCGCCCGGGTTGATACGAAAAAACCGCTCGAGATATGGACGGGACTTGGCAAATCCGAAAAGCTCTATCGCGAAAACGGCAGGCCCCGGAAGGTGAACGTTTATGTGCTCCAGGCCGCCGACTGCGCGGTGAACCAGTCTTCTGAAATTTTTACGGACATTACCGTGCTCGCACGGCACACGGTCGAGCTTAAAGACGTGAACGCTTACCAGCCGCTGCCGCTTCCTTCACATACACCGTTGAAGGCGAAGCCGTCGCCGGCCTGTCTCGACCAGTTCACGACCTTCGTGGCGATCGAAATAGTATCGGTCTACCCGGGCGGCAAATATCGTGACACCTGCATCTCCGAGATACGCGCAAAGTAAGCGCACCGCCCGCCCGCGGCCCAGGGCAGGCGGCCGGTCCATGCAATCATGAAAACGCGCGTTAACAAACCGACGGACATCCTGCTCCTGGGCATCAACGCGCGCTACTCGCATTCCAATCCCGCGCTCTACTCCCTGCGCGCGTGCTGCCGCGGGCTCGACCGGCGCATCGAAATCCTTGAATCGAGCATAAACGCAAATCCCGAAAAGATCATAGCGGACATCGCCGCATCGCACGCCGGCATCGTCGGGGTCTCCGTGTATATCTGGAACTCGCGCATGGTGAGAATACTCCTGCCGCGGATAAAGGAGTCGCTCCCGGACTGCCGCGTTGTGCTCGGCGGCCCCGAGGTCACGCACGCGCCCGACGAGTGGCTTTCGATGAACGTGGTCGACTGCGTGGTGGCGGGCCCCGGCGAGGCGGCCTTTCGTAAAATCGCTTCGGGTGATGTTGACATTCGCGGAAAACTCATCCGAGTAGCGAATTCCCCGTTCGCCGAGCTTCCCTTCCCCTATGACGACACCGACTTCGCGCGCTTCGCCAACCGCTACGTCTATTACGAGTCCGGCCGGGGCTGTCCGTACCGCTGTGCCTATTGCCTTTCATCGCGCAGCGACGCGCGCCTGGATTTCCGGGACCTCTCCACCGTGCTTCGCGAACTCGATGCCCTGATAATGAAGGCTCCCGGCACCGTCAAGTTCGTCGACCGCACCTTCAACGCGCGGCCAGAACGCGCGCGCGCGATCTGGCGTCACCTCATCGGCTCGGGGACCGAAAAGCGCTTCCACTTCGAGGTACACCCCGCGCTGCTCGGAGACGAAGACCTCGCCCTGCTTAAAACGGCGCGTCCCGGACTCTTCCAGTTCGAGATCGGCGTGCAATCCACGAACGAGGAAACCCTCCGCGCGGTACACCGCGCCGGGGACTGGCCGGCATCGCGTCGGGCCATTTCGCGCCTCGTCGCGGCGGGAAACATTCGCACGCACCTGGACCTCATCGCCGGCCTTCCGTACGATACCCTCGAAACGATCGCGCGCTCCTTCGACGAGGCGTACTCGCTCGGCCCGGACCACCTTCAACTCGGCATTTTAAAAGTGCTCCCCGGCACGGAGACGCGCGAACGCGCCATGGAACATTCTATGTCGTATAACCCAGAGCCGCCATACGGAATCCTCGAAAACCGCTGGATCTCCGCGGACGGGCTTTCCCTGGTCCGCGATGTCGCGGGACTCGTCGATTCGCTGTACAACACGGGCCGCTTCCGCGCTGAGCTCAATGCGCTCGAGGTGAGCTTTGAGACTCCCTTCGCGATGTTCAGCGCGCTTGCAAACCGGTGGCGCGAAATGGGGTACGATCCGCGCCGCAAGGACCCCGAGGCCGCCGCCCGCGCCCTGGCCTCCTTTGCCTCCGCGGTCTGAATATTCTTGTTGACAGGAGGGCCGGCGGCGCGGCGATATTTTAGCGAAACTTAACATAAAGTCAGCAACGCTAAACCATCGAGGATTCCAATGCCCAAACGCACCGACATCAACAAGATACTCATCATAGGCTCCGGACCGATCGTTATCGGGCAGGCCTGCGAGTTCGACTATTCCGGCACCCAGGCCTGCAAGGCGCTCCGCTCGCTCGGCTATTCCATTGTGCTGGTGAACTCCAACCCGGCAACGATCATGACCGATCCCGGCATGGCCGATGCCACCTACATCGAACCGCTGAATGTCGAAATGCTGGAAATGATCATAGAAAAGGAGCGGCCCGACGCCCTGCTTCCCAACCTGGGGGGGCAGACGGGCCTCAATCTTTCATCCGAACTGCATAAAAAAGGCACCCTCGACAAATACGGCGTGCGTATAATCGGCGTGCAGGCGGACGCGATCGAGCGCGGCGAGGACCGGATCGCCTTCAAGGAAACCATGAACAGGCTCGGCATCCCGATGCCGAAGAGCGAGCCGGCCTACAGCGTGCAGGAGGCCGAGCAGATCGCCGAGCGAATGGGCTTCCCGCTGGTCATCCGCCCCGCCTACACAATGGGCGGAACCGGCGGCGGGCTCGTGTACAACCTGGAGGAACTGCGCATAATCGTACCGCGCGGCCTGTCGGCGAGCCTGGTGGGCCAGGTGCTGGTCGAGGAGTCTGTCCTCGGCTGGGAGGAGCTGGAACTCGAGGTTGTGCGCGATTCGAAAAACACAATGATCACGGTATGCTTCATCGAGAATGTCGACGCAATGGGCGTCCATACGGGCGACTCGTTCTGCGTGGCACCGATGCTCACCATAAGCGCCGATCTCCAGAAACGGCTTCAGGAGTATTCCTATTCTATCGTAGAGTCGATCGAGGTGATCGGCGGCACCAACGTGCAGTTCGCCCACGACCCGGCCACGGGGCGCGTGGTGGTCATCGAGATCAATCCCCGCACCTCGCGCTCGTCGGCGCTCGCCTCCAAGGCCACCGGCTTCCCGATCGCCTTCGTCTCGTCGCTCCTGGCATGCGGGCTCACGCTTGACGAGATCCCATACTGGCGCGACGGCACGCTCGATAAATACACGCCCTCGGGAGACTACGTGGTCGTTAAATTCCCTCGATGGGGCTTCGAAAAATTTGAGGGAGTGGAGGACCGCCTCGGCACGCAGATGCGCTCGGTCGGCGAGGCCATGAGCATCGGAAAAAACTACAAGGAGGCCCTGCATAAGGCCATACGCTCCATGGAGACCGGGCGCTACGGCCTCGGCTTCGCCAGGGACTTCCACGAACGCGGCCTCGACGATCTCCTGGCAATGCTCGGCAATGCCACGAGCGAGAGGCAGTTCATCATGTACGAGGCGCTCCGCAAGGGCGCCGACATCGGAATGCTGTCCGCGAGGACGTACATCAAACGATGGTTCATCGAACAGATGAAAGAGCTCGTGGACCTCGAGGAGGAGATCCTCGCTTATAAGGGAAAGGATATTCCGGAGGAACTGTTCAGGAGGGCCAAGCGCGACGGCTTTTCCGACCGCTATCTCTCCCGTATCCTGGGAAAGCCCGAGAGCGAGCTACGGGAGCGCAGGCTCTCGTTCGGCATACGGCAGGCATGGGACGCCGTTCCGGTCAGCGGTGTCCAAAACGCCGCGTACTATTACTCGACATACATCGGCGAGAACCGCGTCGGTGTGTCCGACCGTCGCAAGATCATGGTGCTGGGCGGGGGACCCAACCGCATCGGCCAGGGGATCGAGTTCGATTACTGCTGCGTGCACGCGGCCTTCACGCTCCGCGACATGGGCTTCGAATCCATCATGGTAAACTGCAATCCCGAAACGGTCTCGACCGACTACGACACCTCGGACAAGCTCTACTTCGAGCCGCTCACCGTGGAGGACGTGCTCTCCATTTACGAGAAGGAAAAGCCCGAGGGGATCATCGTCCAGTTCGGCGGACAGACGCCGCTGAACATCGCGGGAGAGCTGCTGCGCGCGGGAGTGAAGATCATCGGCACCACCCCCGAATCGATCGACCTTGCCGAGGACCGCGACCGCTTCCGCAAGGTCATCGACCGGCTCGGCATCCCCCAGCCCCGATCGGGAATGGCCAGCACCCTGGGGCAGGCGCTCGCCATCGGCGAGGATATCGGCTATCCGCTCATCGTTCGCCCCTCGTACGTCCTGGGCGGGCGCGCCATGGAGATCATCCACTACCCCGAAATGCTGAAACAGTACATGGAGGCGGCGGTCGAGGTCTCGCCCGAGCGGCCCATCCTCATCGACAAGTTCCTCGAGAACGCCATCGAAACCGAGGCCGACGCCATCTGCGACGGCGAGAACGCCTTCGTCCCGGCGGTGATGGAGCATATCGAACTGGCCGGCATCCATTCGGGCGACTCGGCCTGCGTCATTCCGCCGGTGAGCATCCCCGAAAAGCACATCTGGACCATCGAGGACTACACACGACGCATTGCCGTCGAGCTGAACGTGGTCGGCCTCATGAACATCCAGTACGCGATCGCGGGCGAAACAGTCTACATACTCGAGGCCAACCCGCGCGCCTCACGCACGGTACCGCTGGTTTCCAAGGTGTGCAACATCCCCATGGCGAAGATCGCCACGCGCGTGATGCTGGGCTCCAAGATTCTCGACTTGGGGCTCAAGAGCGCGCGCATACGCCATTTCGGAGTCAAGGAATCGGTATTCCCGTTTAACATGTTCTCGGAGGTGGACCCGGTGCTGGGACCCGAGATGCGCTCGACCGGCGAGGTACTGGGGATGTCGGAGAACTTCGGGCTCGCTTTCTACAAGGCGGAGGCCGCCGCGCAGCAGATACTGCCCATGCGCGGTACGGTGCTCATCACCGTCAACAAGAAGGACCGTGCGCAGGCGCTCGAGGTCGCGCGGGAGCTTTCGGGCCTCGGCTTTATCATCATGGCGACCAACGGGACCGGCCGTTTCATGGCCGAAAGCGGACTGAACTCGACGGTGGTGATGAAACTCCACCAGGGGCGGCCCAACATCATCGACCATATCAAGAACAATGAGATCCAGCTCATCATCAACTCGCCGCAGGGACGCCAGAGCGAGCACGACGACTCGTATATCAGAAAAGCGGCGATCAAGTACCGCATACCATACATCACCACCATGGCCGCGGCCACGGCGGCGGTAAAGAGCATACGCGCCCGCGAGCACGGGCACCTCGAGGTGCGCTCGCTCCAGAGCTACCACGCGGCGCCGCCGGCCTGATCCCGGCCGGCGGTCGAACGCAGTGGAAGTGTCTTAGCCGTGCAGAACGGCCGTTGACCACGAAAGGCGTTACGCCCACATGATGAGCCCCGGCTCGAACTTGCGCACCAGGCTCCGGTGCACAGGGATGACCCGGACGGTGCAACCGAACTGGCCTGACTTCAGACAGAGCATGTGGCCCTCGTACACAAATACGCCATCGCCCCGTTTCTCGGCCATGTACATCGGGAGCGCCGCGCCCTCCAGGATATCCCCGGCCGGATTGAGGCCGCCGAAATAGAGCTCGACCTGCACGTCGTCGGGCTCCAGGTCTCCAAGGTTTACCATGCCCCTGACCGTTAGCCTGCTCCCCACCGTCACCTCTTTTTCCTCGCCGAAGATGATGTCCTTGATCACCACCTTTCCCCAGTTCCCGCTTACTCTCTTCCTCCACTGGGCCAGCTCGCGCACCCTTTTGAAACCCTCATCGGAGAATTTTCGAAAATTCTTGTTGGCGCCCAGATAATAGCGCTCGGTGTATTCCCTCACCATGCGGTTGGTGTTAAACTGCGGGCAGAGGGTCTTCATGGATTCCTTGATGCGGCCTATCCACTCGCGCGGCAGGCCGTCGGCGCCGCGGTTGTAGAACATCGGGATGACCTCTTTCTCGAGGATGTTGTAGAGCGAAAGGCTCTCCACATCGTCCTGATACTCGGGGTCGTCATACTCCTCTCCCTTTCCGATGGCCCAGCCGTTGGCGCCGTTGTATCCCTCGGCCCACCAGCCGTCCAGCGTGCTGATGTTGAGCGCGCCGTTGGGCACGACCTTCATGCCGCTGGTGCCCGAGGCCTCGAGCGGCCGGACGGGTGTATTCAGCCATATGTCCACGCCCTGCACCAGGTAGCGCGCGATGTTGACGTCGTAATCCTCGATAAAGACGATCTTGTTCCTGAAGCGCTCGTCTCGGACCAGGTTGACGATATGCTTGATGAGCTCCTTCCCGGCCGCGTCGCGCGGGTGCGCCTTGCCTGCGAAAACGAGCTGAATCGGACGCTCCTTGTCGAGCAAAAGCTTCTCGAGACGCGGCATGCTGCGGAGAATCAGCGTCGCGCGCTTGTACGTGGCGAAGCGCCGGGCGAAGCCGATGGTGAGCGCCTCGCTGTCGAGTACCGCGTCGGATTTTTCGGCCTCGGTCTTCGGCGCGCCCCTCGAATAGAGCTGATCCTTGAGCTTCTTCCGCGAGAAGGCGACCAGGCGCTCCCTGAGGCGCTCCCGGCAACGCCACAGTTCCGAGTCGGGAATCGAGTCGATGTTGAT
Organism: Spirochaetota bacterium; assembly: GCA_025457965.1. Classification (GTDB taxonomy): domain Bacteria; phylum Spirochaetota; class UBA4802; order UBA4802; family UBA5368; genus MVZN01. The sequence continues at coordinate 7,884 of JALOTJ010000037.1, forward strand.
CCACATGTCCCTGTCCACCGGGTTGTCGATCCAGCGCGGCCCCAGGTAGCGGTTCAGCAGGCGCATCATCTCGTCCGAGGTCCACGACAGGATCTGCACGCCGTTGGTAACGTGGCTCACCGGCACCTCGTGCACGGGGAGAGAGGGCCATATGTTCTTCCACATATTGCGCGACACCGAGCCGTGCAGTTTCGAAACGCCGTTGCACGCGGCGGCGGTCTTTATGGCCAGCACGGTCATGCAGAAGGTCTCGCTTTTGTTAAAGGGGTTCTCGCGCCCGAGGGCGAGGAACTCCTCGCGGGAGACTCCCAGCTTTCCGTAATAATGCGAGAGGTACCTGTCGATGAGCTCGGGCGCGAAGCGGTCGTTACCGGCCGGCACCGGCGTATGCGTGGTGAATACGTTCCCGGGAAACACGAACTCGAGCGCCTCGTTGAAGTTCATATTGTGCGAGCTCATCGCCATGTGTATCCGCTCCACGGCGAGGAAGGCCGAATGTCCCTCGTTCATGTGGTGCACGGTGATGTTCTTACCCAGGGCCTTGAGCGCCCGCAATCCCCCGATTCCCAGGAGCATCTCCTGCTTTATGCGCATCTCCGTGTCGCCGCCGTAAAGCTGGTCGGTGATCGCCTTGTCCTCTATGCCGTTCGCATCGATATTGGTGTCGAGCAGATAGAGCTTTACTCTGCCCACCGTCGCCTCCCATACCTGCGCGTAAACGTCCCGGCCGGGAAACTCGACCGATATCATCAGCGACTTCCCCCCGGCGTCTTTAAGCAATGAAACCGGTATATTGTAGAAATCCGTTTCGGGAAAACGCTCCTGCTGCCAGCCGTCTATGGTAAGATACTGGTGAAAATACCCGAGCCGGTAGAGAAGCCCCACCCCGCTCAGCGGAAGCCCCAGTTCGCTCGCCGATTTAAGATGGTCGCCGGCGAGAACGCCGAGCCCCCCGGAATAGATGGGAAGGCTCTCGTGAATACCGAACTCGGCCGAGAAATACGCGATCTCGCCGCCTTCAAAGTCGGGATAGTTTTCCTCGAACCAGGACTTTTTGGTGAGGTGCCAGTCCAGTTCCTCCTCGACCCGGCGCATGTGGGCAAGGAAACTTTCGGAATCGGCGGCGGCGTCCAGGTCTTTCTGGGATATCGCGCCAAGCAGCGCAACCGGGTTATGATCGTATTCGCGCCACAGCTCGACGTCGAGCCTGCGGAAAAGCTCTATCGCTTCGTAATTCCACACCCACCACATGTTGCGGGCTATTTTTTCAAGGGGCCTGAGCCTCTCGGGAAGATAGGGGATGACCCTGAATTTTTGAATTCTGCTCATTACATCCTCGTCCACACGGCGTATCCGGCATGCGCCGAACCGCCCGGATTGCGGCGTAGATTGCCGCGTCCGGTCAGTAAATCGCATTTTCGGGGGCTTATCAAGTATTAATTTTGAGGGGGCCACTCCGCACGGCAAGGCTCCAGCCAGCAGAACAAGAGGTTGCAACCCCCTGTTCTTCGCGTTGATCGAACGTACGGGCTGTCGTGTCGTAAGCCTCCGGGGCATGGATGCTCATCACACCCACCCTCTTTTCTGTTTGACACCAGAGCACCGCCTGATACAGCGTTCCTCGTCATGGAAACGGTCAGAATCGTGCTGTGCCAGATGCCGCTCGGCGAGCGCCTCACCCGTCGCGAGGCCGCGCAGGTACGCGCCTTCAGGCCGCAATTCATGTGCTTTCCCGAGTACTTCTTCGTCAACAAACGGCTCGGGAACCACGTCCAGACCCCGCACAACCAGGCGCGCCAGATCTCGCGCATGCGCGTCATGTCGCGCGTATTCGACACCACGGTGATCGGCGGCAGCATGCCCGAGCTTGCCGGGTGCCTCCTCCATAACACTACCTTTGTCCATTACCGGGGAGAGAAGCTTGGCTTTTACCGCAAACAGAACCTCTTCTTCGCCGAGGAGGGAAAGATCACGCCTGGCGACCGGTTCAGCGTCTTTACGGCCGGCGGCATCACCTTCGGCGTGCTCATCTGCGCGGACGTATTCAAGGACGAAAGCTTCCTGGAGATGAAGCGCCTCGGCGCGAGAATCATCTTCATTCCCACTTTCTCGCTCAAACGAGAGGAGAGCGTTCTGGACAAGTACCGGCGCGACGAGGAAATATTCGTGCGCGGCGCAAAGCTCGCCGACGCGCTCATCGTCAAGGTGTGCGGAGTGAAATCGGACTTTAAAAACTTCCTGCAGGCACGAAGCCTCGTCGCCTCCCCAAAAGGCGTGCTCTACCGGGTAAAGCCCGAGGAGGAAGACAGCGCCATGATCATACCGTTCGAAACCCGGCTCTAGGCTGACTCCACGGGATGCGCCATCGGACGCGCTATGCGTCCTGCGCCGCCGTCCCCTTCTCAAACTTGCTGTGGCGCCTGCTGTAAACGAAGTAAATAACCAGCCCTATCGAAAGCCACACGAAGAAGCGAAGCCAGGTCTCGATGGGAAGGCTCGCCATCAGGATGAAACAGCAAACGATGGAAGCGATCGGCACGAACGGAACCCAGGGCGTGCGGAATACCCGGCGGTACTCGGGCCTGGTACGCCTGAAAACGAGTACGCTGACCGAAACCAGGGAGAAGGCGAAAAGCGTGCCGATGTTCGACAGGTCCGCGAGCGTGCCGATGTCGAAGATTCCCGCGGGGATCGCGACGAAAAGCCCGGCCGTCCACGTGCTTATGTACGGCGTGCGAAAGCGCGGATGCACGCGTGAGAACGCGCCCGGCAGCAGACCGTCGCGCGACATGCTGAACCAGATGCGCGCCTGGCCGAACTGGTACACCAGCATCGAGCTTACCATGCCGGTAAGCGCACCGATGGTCACCCATCGCTGAACGGACTCGAGGCCCAGGGCGTTGAGGGCGTTCGCGACCGGAGCCGCGTTGCGCAGCGTCGGCCAGTGCTGGATGCCCGTCAGCACCAGCGCCACCATGACGTACAGCGTGGCGCAGACGATGAGCGAGGCGATGATGGCGAAGGGAATGTCGCGCTGCGGATTGCGCGCCTCCTCCGAGGCGGTGGACACCGAGTCAAAGCCGATATAGGTAAAGAACACGATCGCGCCGCCGGTGAGCACCCCCTGCCAGCCGTTGGGCATGAAGGGGCTCCAGTTCTCGACATCGATGTAGCGGCCCGCAGCGATCACGAAGACGAGTATGGCGGTAATCTTTACCACCACCATCAGGTTGTTGGCACCCGCGCTCTCGCGGATGCCGATGACGAGGATGACCGTCATGACCATGATGATCAGAAAACCCGGCAGGTTGAAGTATGCACCGGTGAGCATTCCGTTGGCGAACACCGGCTGCATGAGCGTCTCCGGCAGATGTATCCCGAGGCTGAGCAAAAGCGAATGCACATAGGCCGAAAACCCGACCGCGGAGGCCATATTGCTCACCGCATATTCCAGTATGAGGTCCCAGCCGATGATCCAGGCGACGAATTCACCGATGGTGGCGTAGGCGTAGGTGTAGGCGCTTCCGGCGACCGGGATCATGGAAGCGAGCTCGGCGTAGCACAGGCCAGCCAGCGCGCACACCACCGCCACCAGGAAAAAGGAAAGCGCGATGCCGGGTCCCGCGCCCGGGCGCCCCGTCATGCTGACCGCGTTCTTTCCGTGCATGAGCACATCGAGAAGGGGCGCCTTGAGGATGGATTCGAACTGCAGCACCTCGCCCGCGGCGGCGGTACCGGTGAGGATGAACACGCCGGTGCCGATGATGGCGCCGATGCCCAGCGCGGCGAGCGACCACGGGCCCAGGCTGCGCCGCAGTTTATGGTCGGGGTTCTCCGATTCGGCGATGAGGCGTTCGATGCTCTTGGTCCGGAATAGGCGCTTCATGCTTGACCTGCCGCAGTGGTATGGCGCCGGCCCTGGACCGTCGCCCGTCAACTATCGCCCCAGCCGGCTTTTTAATTCAACGATTAATTGCGCCCTGAAGCTTAATCCGGTCCCGGATGAAGCTCGGCAGCGCAAATGCCGCCCGGTGCAGATCGGCGTTGTAATACTTAAGCTGTCCCTGCATCGCGGCCACGCGGTCCGCCCTGAAATCCTTCAAGGGATGGAACTTTTTTGACGCGAAGCAGTACCCGATGATGCCGCTGGGATAGGTCGGCACCACCGTGTAATAATAGCCGGGAACGGCGAAGTGCTTCTTTGCGTAACCGGTAATACGCTCAATGATGTCGCCGTGATAGAAGAACGATTCGCACTGCGTGGCGATGAGGCCGTCATCCTTCAGCGCGTTTTTCATGTCGAGGTAAAACTCCTCCGAAAAAAGCACGGCCGCCGGACCGATGGGGTCCGACGAGTCGACCAGGATAACGTCGTAGGTGCCCGGACGCTCCTTCATGAATTTCGCGCCGTCCTCGGTGTAGAGCATCACGCGGGGATCGTCGAAGGATGATGACATGGTGGGAAGGTGCTTTTTGCACAGCCGCACCACGTCACCGTCGATCTCGCAGATGTCGACACGCTTCGCCTCGGGGTGGCGCAGCGCCTCGCGGATGGTGCCGCCGTCACCGCCGCCGATCACCAGCACGTTCTCCGGTTTCGGGTGCGAAAACATGGGCACGTGTGCAATCATCTCGTGATAGGAGTGTTCGTCCCACTCGGTGCACATGATGACGCCATCGAGCACCAGCATTTTCCCGAACGGTTTCGTATCGTAGATTTCGATACGCTGAAATTTCGAGTCGAATCTCTCGATCAGATCGTTTATTTTAATCTTGAACGTTCTGCCGTTCGAGATTTCAAGTATTTCCTCAAACCATAACTGCGATTCAACCGACATGGCGCCCTCCCTGTATCAGTATTGTCATAATGGAAAGGACCGCGGCGGCAGTCGCCGCCGCGGCATTTGATAGCCCGGAACTACTTGCGAAGGGCGATATTGAGGTTGTAGTCGCTGCCCTTGAAATAGCTCAGCGAAAAATGAGCGACAACCTCGGGGTCATAATACTTGCAGCTGAAGACGTCGATGTACGACGTGTTGGAGAGGTTGGCGAAGTGCCCCGAGATAAGCGACGTCTCGATAAGCTGGGTCATGGAGAAACCCGCGACCCTCTCGTCCTCCCCGAAATTAACCACCTGCGTGTCGCCGAAGCGCTTCATCCCGATAACGTCACAGAGCTGAATCACGTACTGGCGAATCATCTCCGCGTCGCGTATGATGTCCGGATCGCAGTTATGTATATCCACGCTCGAGTAGAGGCCCCAGGCCCCCATTTCCTCGAAGTTCTCGATTGTGGGAATCGTCTCGAGTATTTTCCTGCTATTCAACGTAGCCTGCATTTTCAACCTCCCTGAATGCCGAAATCCCTTTCACCCGATCGGTGTTGGCGAGAATGCCCCGCTGGAATTGGAAAATCGAGCATCGCTCGGCTTCCAGCTCGGACTTGATGTAATCCACCGCTTTCTGGTATTCAAGATCGCCGCAGGTAAACACGTCGACCGCCGCATATCCGTACTCGGGCCATGTGTGAATGGTGAAATGGGACTCAGCGATAACGATTACACCGCTGATTCCATAGGGTGAAAACTTGTGGAAGAAGGGTTTTATAATCGTGGCACTAGAGAGTTCGGCAGCGGCCATCATTACCTCCTCAACCTTCTTGACGTCGTTCAGGTGCAACTCATTACAGTCGAAGAGTTCCGCTATTAGATGCGTACCCAAACCCTCCATGGCAACTACCTCTTTGTTACCGAATATCTTCTACACTTGTGTGAGTGTATGCAATTTTAATAAACTACTTAAAATTGAAGATCTGCCCTGGGGATTTTAGATCCCACTCAGCTACGCAGAACAGACAGAACAGAGGTCTCCCCCCGCACTCTGTCAATTCATTCTGATTGTTGATTCAATCTTCATTAATTGGTGGCGTTTCCGCCCGGATGAAATATCACCCCCCCCTTTTCAGGAATGCAACCATACAAATGAACACGCCGCATTTTTCAACAATAATTAGATATATAGCAAGAAAATTTTCCATGACGCAAGAAAATTATTAAAAAGATTCACGTTTTTTTGAGGCGACATAATTTGTACAGTGCGCCTGCGGCTCTATACTACCGGTGGTTTCGTCGTACCCGGCGCGGGCCAGGCGCACCGGTGCGATCGTCCCCTCGCGTGCCTCGTTTTCAGCCGATTCCGAAAGCTTTATTCTTATATAATTGTCGCTTACGGCCATATGGCCGGCGCCGTTTTTTCGTCGCTCGACCACGCATTGAAGCAGCGCACCCTCGAAGCGGCGGCGATATCCGCGTCCCGTCTCGGCGGCAGACCGCCGCAGGATGGAACTGCGCCTCGTAATCGCACGCTCGCCGCAGAAGACACCCGAGGCCGCAGGCGTGCCGGTGCGCGGCGAAAAACTGAACTGGTGCACATACGCAAATTCCGCATGGACAAGCGCGTCGACGCTCCCGGCAAAATCCTCGTCGGTTTCGCCGGGAAATCCGACGATAATATCGGTTCCTATAGCGATATCGGGGTCGTGCGCGCGGATTCGGTCCACGACCTTCATATAGCCTTCCAGTGTGTAGGGGCGGTTCATGGCGGCGAGTATTCTGTCCGAGCCCGACTGGAGCGGGAGATGGATATGCCCGCACACTTTCGGCGAACCGAGAAGCCCGATAAGCCGGTCGGTGACGTGCGTGGGCTCGATCGAGGTCACACGCACCCTGAATTCTCCCGGAATCGCCGCAACCGCCTCAACAAGCGCGGCAAGGTCCGCGCCGCAATCATCATACCGTCCGATCGTGATGCCCGTCAGCACAAGCTCCGGACAGCCCGTCGCCGTCAGTCGCCGCGCGTGATCGATCACTTCGGCGAAAGCCCTGCTCCGCGGCGCACCCCGCACCGACGGCACGATGCAGTAGGAGCAGGCGCCGTCACAGCCGTCCTGGACGCGCAAATAGGCGCGCGACCGGTATAACGGCTCGACGGCGGCCTCGTCGAAGCAGTCATCCCCGTCCCAGCCTCCCGAGTGCGCCATAAAGGCGGCGTCCTGGTCATCATCCCGCTCGTCCGTCTCACGCAGATCCTCGGCATACTCCACAAGGGCGGTGATTTTCCGCACTATCGCGCGCTTGTCGTCGTTGCCGAACACCGCGAGCACCTCGTCCATGAGCGCGGTCTCTTTACGGTCCCGCTCCACCATGCAGCCGGTCACCACGGCCTTGCCGAGACGCGAGAAACGCGCGCCCTGGCGGATGTAGTTGCGGCACTTCTTGTCGCTGCGGTCGGTAACGGTGCAGGTGTTGATGACGACCACGTCCACGGGCTCGCCGAACGGCCGCGACTCCCAGCCGCAGTCGGCGAACTGCCGCGCGATGAGGGCGGACTCGTACTGGTTGAGCTTGCAGCCGAGCGTTTTTATGGAAAAGGTTCGTTTCATCGGTGTAATCCGCAATCGGGAACGCCACGGTACGGCGACCATTCGCTACAATGGTGATACGCATACGGCATGATGAGTATAGCAAAAAAGCCCCGGATGGGCAAAAAATCGAAGGGCATACCAGGCAGAGAAAACAGTGTAAATCATCCTGCGAAAGAAAGCCCTGATTATATAAAGCACGGGCTTGCAGCCCCGTGTTCCCCGGGCGGGAAGCAGGCCCCCTCGCCGTGGAAACATCGAACGGCCGAATCATCGGCTTTTGCCTCACGCTCCCGCATATAAAAAGATAATTGACGTACAAAATTGGACTGATGTATAGTACACTCTGAATGGATTCGGGTCCGGTTTTCGTTCGCTCCCCGTCCTACAACAATCGGAACCCGTAAGTCCCGTGATGAATTATTTCCAGAACTACAGCCACATTCGAAATTTGATCGACGACCGGGCCCGCGCGGCGGGACGGAACCCGGAAGATATACGGATAGTCGCCGTCTCGAAGACCTTCCCGCCGGAGACGGTGCAGGCGGCGATCGGCCAGGGCATTCAGCTCTTCGGCGAAAACAAGGTGCAGGAGGCGAAGGGAAAGATCCCGGCGCTTTCCGGCGCTTTTCGTTTTCATCTTATTGGCCATCTGCAGTCGAACAAGGCACGCGACGCGGTGGCCCTTTTCGATCTGATCCATTCTATCGACAAGACGTCCACCGCGCGCAAGGTCGGTGAAGAGGCAGTGCGAATCGGCAAAACGCAAAAGGTCCTGATCCAGGTGAATACCTCGGGCGAGGACACCAAGAGCGGGATCGATCCCTCGGGCGCATTCGGGCTCTGCCGGGAGGCCGCGTCTGTCTCCGGCATAGAGCTTCTGGGCCTTATGACCATAGGCCCCCTGGAGGGTGACGAGGGCGCGGTGCGCACCTCGTTTGCAACACTCAGGGAGATTCGCGATGATATCGCCGGGCGCCTCGGGATACCCCTGGGCGAGCTTTCGATGGGAATGTCGGCAGATTATCTTACGGCCGTCGACGAGGGCGCCACGCTGCTGCGCATCGGCAGCGCGATTTTTGGAGAAAGGAGCTACCGGGAATGAGCCTCGCCGGGCATACAATCGGCATCATCGGCGCCGGCAACATGGGCGGCGCGATCGCCGCGGGGCTTTCAAGGGCTCCGGGCGAAGCACATGTTCGCTGCTTCGACACCGATACGGCCCGCGCCGACGCGCTCGTGCGCGGTTTCGGCGTGGAGCCGGCCGCATCGATCGGCGAAATGGCCGGCACGTGCGACATCATCATCCTGGCCGTCAAACCTGACGCGCTGCAGGCGGTGCTCAAGGATCTCAAGGGGATTCCATCCGGCAAGCTCATCATCTCCGTCGTCGCGGGCTTATCGACCGAACTGATTGAAAAGGCCCTGCCGCCCGCGCAGAAAGTCATCCGCGTCATGCCCAACACGCCGGCCCTGGTCGGAGAAGGTATGACGGTGCTCTCGGCGGGAGCTCATGCCGATGCGGACTCAATGGCCCTCGCCGTTGAACTGTTTTCGAATATTGGAAAGACGATGGTCCTGGCCGAGCGCCTGATGAACGCGGTTACCGGACTTTCCGGGAGCGGTCCCGCCTTCGCCTTCACGATGATCCAGGCGATGGCCGACGGCGGCGTCAAATCGGGCATCCCGCGCGAGCGGGCCCTTTTCCTCGCCGCACAGACAGTGCTCGGAGCGGCGCGCATGGTGCTCGAGACGGGCGACGACCCGGCGGTGCTGCGAGGAAGGGTCGCCTCCCCGGGAGGAACCACCATCGAGGGGCTGCACGTTATGGAGCGCGCGGGTTTCTCCGGCATAGTGATGGACGCCGTCGAGGCCGCCGCGCTGAAATCCGCCAGGCTTGGAGAGAAATCGTGAGCGGCGGCTGGCCCATCACCAACTATCACATCTGGCAGGCGAAAAAGGCCCTGAAGGCCCTTGTCTCTCTTTCGGTCATCGCCATCATCGCGGGCAATATCGCTGCGGCGATATTCATCTCGAAGGTACGCGTCGACAGCTCGGCGTACCGGCTGCGCGAAGGCTTCCCGATCTTCACCGCCCACGAGGCATACATTCAGTTCATCAGGTCATACCCGCACAACCCGGGGGTTGAGATCATCCTCCATACCATGCGCATGAACGAATCGTACTGGGACGTGGCGCGGCGCTATCACGTGACCATCGATACCATCCTCGGTGCAAATCCGTATCTCGGATCGCTCGTCGCGCGCGAGGGCGCCACTATAGCGGTCCCCCGCGAGGACGGCGTGCTTCTTGCGGTTGACAACTTCTACGACGCGCACAGGATGGCCCGGATGGTCGAACACGAGGGCGGCATCAGGGGTGACTACCGCCAGTCGATATTCAGAATCATCTCCCCCGACGACATCCGTTTCGCCTTTCTCCCCGACGCCCGCCCGGCGCTGGTAGGCGAGAAGCTCCAGGCGCTGTACAATATCAGGCGGATATTCCAGAACCCGATCCGCGGGGGCCTCTATTCCTCGCTCTACGGAGACCGCGTGGACCCGATGTTCGAAGGTATGGCCTTTCACAACGGCATCGATATCATGACGCGCATGGGGACCCCCATCCGTCCCGCGCGCGAGGGGATGGTATCGTTTACGGGCTGGATGGACGGCTACGGCCAGACCGTGGTGGTGCAGCACTGGGACGGTTACGTCACCTGGTACGGGCACTGCTCCTCGATAAAGGCAAAGCGCGGTGACTGGGTCACCAAGAAGGACGTCATCGCCCTCGTGGGATCGACCGGCCGCTCCACGGGGCCGCACCTTCACTTCATGACCATGCGCCACGGCCAGATGATCGACCCGCTGCTGTTCGTCTGGTAAATACACCCGCGGCCGCCTTCCGGCGCCGGTACAACATCCCGCACGGAGGATTTCCCGTCGATGAACGATAAACCCGTCGAAATCGACCCGGACGGCGAGATGGACCTTCATCACTTCCATCCCCGCGACGCGAAGGCGGTGCTCAGGGAATTTATTGAAATTTCCATAAACCGGGGTTTGCCTGAGGTGCGGATCGTGCACGGAAGGGGAAGATCGGTCATCAAGAAGATGGTCCTCGATGAGCTCGGCAAAAACCCCGACGTCGAGGAATTCGGGGATGACGGCGCGAACTGGGGCGCCACGCGGGTGCGACTGCGGATCCGCGGATGAGTACGTTAGTGGAAACTGGTTTTTCAGCACGATCATGACTGCCGGGGAACGCCAATGAGAAAACTCACCGGAAAGGTGTCAAAAAAGAGGGGGCTCCCGCCGGGCACTCTCGTTCATGTCGGCGACAGAAAAACCGAGATTACGAAAATACTCGTCATCGAGTACAACGAAACCCGCTATAACATCTGCGACACAGAAAGCGTCGCCGCGTGCGGTTCGCAGATCGAGAACCCCACCGTGTGCTGGATCGACATCGTGGGCATCGATCGCGTCGACGTGGTCGCTGAGACCGGAAGCCTTTACGACCTCCATCCGCTCGTGATGGAAGACATCCTGAACACCAGCCAGCGTCCGAAGCTGGACGACTGGGGAGATTACTCGTTCCTCGTGTTGAAAGCGCTGCACTACAACGAGGCCCGCGACGAAATCACCGCCGAGCAGATAAGCCTGGTGCTGAAGGGTGACACCGTCATAACTTTTCAGGAAATAGAGGGAGACGACTTCCTCCCGGTAATAGACCGCATCATCAACGATCGCGGCAGGATTCGAAAGCTCGGCGCGGACTTTCTTGTCTACGCGATAATCGATTCCGTCGTGGACAACTATTTCGGCATACTGGAGCGGCTGGGGGATCGGATCGAGGCGCTGGAGGATGAACTGTTGAGCGACCCCAGGCGCGAGACCATTCACCGCATCCACGCCCTGAAAAGCGAGATGATTTTTCTCCGAAAATCCGTATGGCCGCTTCGCGAGGTCATTTCAAGACTGGAGCGTGGAGAGGGCGGAGCGTTCAACGATTCCACGCTCGTGTACCTCAAGGACATACACGACCACATCGTCCAGGTCATCGACACGATCGAGCTCCTCAGGGACATGCTTTCCGGCATGCTCGATATCTACCTTACCAGCGTGAACAACCGCCTCAACGAGGTAATGAAGCTCCTTACCGTCATCACGACGATCTTTATACCGCTCAGCTTCATCGCCGGCGTTTATGGTATGAATTTCCGCTTCATGCCCGAACTCGAGTGGAAAGGTGCCTACTTCGTGGTGATCGCCCTCATGGCGGCGATCGGAGTGTCCATGTTCGTTTATTTTAAAAAGAAGAAATGGATATGAGCACTCCTGGCGTTCGTTTAATTAATGCTTGAATGAATACCGTGAATCTCCTGAAATGCGTTTCATTACATGCCGGCCGGTCGAAATACCTGCCAGACATCATATCGCGCCGTTTATCACCGCGGCATAAGAAGGTAAAAAGATGATAAATCCCTATCTCCTCTGGGGCGGCTTCGTGCTCTTCATCATCGGCCTGCTGGTGCTCGACCTTAAAGTGCTTCAAAAAGACGATCACGAGATAAAGGTGCGCGAGGCGCTCGCCTGGACCGGGTTCTGGATCGTACTGGCCCTCTGCTTTAACGCGGGCGTTTATTATTTCGAAGGATCGCAGAAGGCGCTCGAGTTCCTGACCGCATATCTTATCGAGAAATCGCTGAGCATCGACAACATATTCGTTTTCCTCATGGTTTTTTCCTACTTCGGCATTCCGCCGAAGTATCAGCACAGAGTGCTGTTCTGGGGGATCCTTGGCGCGCTCATCATGCGCGCGGTGTTCATCCTGGTCGGCGTCGCGCTCATCACGCGAATTCACTGGATCATTTACGTTTTTGGCGCTTTTCTAATCTTCATCGGAATAAAAATGGCGCTTGAAAAGGAGAAGGAGATACATCCGGAGAAAAATCCCGTTCTGATAATGTTCCGCCGGTTAATGCCGGTGACCGAAAAATTCGACGGACACCGCTTCTTCGTTCGGACCGCGGGCCGAATAACGGCGACTCCCCTTCTTGTCGTACTGCTCGTCATAGAAACCACCGATGTCGTCTTCGCGGTGGATTCGATTCCCGCAGTGCTGGCGATCAGCCACGATCCCTTCATCGTATACACCTCGAACGTATTCGCCATCCTCGGGTTGCGGGCCCTGTATTTCGCCATTGCGGGCGTTATGCAGCTTTTCCACTATCTGAATTACGGCCTCGCCTTTATCCTTGTTTTTGTGGGCTTTAAAATGATCCTCTCCGACATTGTCAAGATACCGATCATCGTCGCCCTCGGCGTTATCGCGGGCGTGCTGGTCGTTTCCATAATCGTATCGGTCCTGTTCCCGAAAAAGACGGAACAGGCGCCCGGCGGGACACCGGCGAAATGAGCACGCATGCAGGCGAGCGACTCCGCTCGGTACTCGAGTGGGATTCGATCGTTACGGAAATCGCGGCGAGGTGCGCCTCCGATCCGGGCAAAAAGGCCGCCGCCGAGCTTGTTCCGCTGCCCCCCGATCTCATACGAAAGCGCCTGCGCAGCATAAGCGAAATACGCGCTCTCTTCGAGCGCGGCGGATCGTTCGACTTCAGGGGACTTCGCGACATCGAAGACCCCGCCAACCGCGCGGCGAAGGGCGCGGTGCTCGGGCTTCCCGAACTCTTCACGCTGCGCTCGTTCATCATGGCGTCACAGCGCGTACAGGCCTTCCTGAAACAGCGCGCCGCCGAGCTCCCCTCGCTGGCCGAGGAGCGCGAGCGTCTCGATCCCCTTAAAAGAGAGGGTGAGGTCCTCATCCCCGCGATCACCGACAGCGGCGAGCTGAACGACGGGAGGTTCCCGAAACTTCGGCGAATCCGAAGCGATATTTACGAGACGCGCGGGGAAATCGAGAAGCGCATGAACGCGATGGTCCACTCCGCCGCGCTTGAAAAGGCGCTGCAGGAGAAGGTATTCACCACGCGGAACGACCGCTACGTGCTCCTCGTTAAATCGACCATGCGAAGCCGGGTCCGCGGCGCCGGCCTCGATGTTTCGGCCAGCGGCGCCACGCTCTTCATTGAGCCCGAGGAAATCCAGCCGCTCAACAACCGCCTTATCGGACTCAACTTCGACCTCCAGATTGAAACATCGCGCATCATGCGCGAGCTTTCCGGGGAGGTGGGAAACGGCGCCGTTGGACTCGTGGAAAACCTCTCCATACTGGCCGGCCTCGATCTCCTCGCGGGGGCGGCACGCTTCTCGACCTCCATCCGCGCGAGCGAGCCCGAGCTCTGCGACGAGCCGGTAATGCGCCTGTACGGGGCGAGGCATCCCCTGCTCTATCTGATGCACGGGGATGCCGTGGTGTCGAACGATCTTGCCCTCGGCGAGTCGTACAACTGCCTCATTATTTCGGGGGCGAACACGGGCGGCAAGACCGTGCTTCTTAAAACGGCCGGACTCTGCGCGCTCATGCTTCGCCACGGCCTGCACATCCCCGCTGGACCGGACTCGCGCATGGGGATTTTCGATCCGATCATGGCCGACATCGGCGACGACCAGAGCATCGAGCGGTCTCTTTCATCGTTCAGCGGACAGATCGTCATTCTCAAAGAAATGATGGAGAGTGCGCGCGCATCGGCGCTCATCCTCATCGACGAGATCGTTGTGGGCACGAATCCCCGGCAGGGGGCCTCGCTCGCTCAGGCCGTGGTGGAAACGCTTGCCGGAACGGGGGCTAAAATCATCGTGACCACGCACTACAACGAGCTCAAGGAGCTCGCCTCTCGCGACGAACGCTTTCAAAACGCCTCCGTTTCATTCGATCCCGAGACGCTGGCTCCCGCCTACCGGCTTATGACGGGAATACCGGGCGTAAGCTACGCGCTCGAGATCGCGCGGATATACGGCATTCCGGAGAACATTCTCGGCCGCGCGAAGGCACTTCTCGACGAGCGCGAGATCAGCGTCGAGGCGCTCATCGAAAAGACCCAGAAGCACGAACAGGAGATCGCCGGCGAACGCGGCCGCCTGGCGGAAGAGAGGGCCGCCGCTGCGCGCGAGAAGGAGCGCTATATCGAACTTCAGCGGAAACAGGCCGAGCTGCTGGAAAACATCACCCGGGGGGAGGGAACGCGCTTCCTCGACGAGATAAAGGAGCACCGGCGCTCGATCGCCGCGAAGATCCACGAGCTGCAGAAGGCTGACCTTCGTATGGCAGGCGGGCTTCAACGCGATATAGGCGAGATCCAGAAAACGGTTGAGGCCGAGATCGCCGACAGCGCCCTTAAACGGTTTTCGCGCGACTACGCGCCTCTGGACCCCTCCGCGGCAAAGCCGGGCGACCGCGTGTTCATCGTGTCGCTCGAAAAGGAGGCGGTGGTGGAGAGCATCGATATCGACGGCGCAAGCGCGGAGCTGCGACTCGGCAATTCAATCCGCGCGCGCTTTAAATTCCGCGACATACTCGCGCGACCGGATGGAGGCGCGCCCGCGCCGTCCCCGAAAAAGGGCGCCGCAAAAACCGGCAAAAAAGAAACCCCGGCCGCGCTGAAGCCGGTGCCGCTGACCGTGCAGACGAGCTACAATACCATCGACCTCCGGGGGCTGCGCGTCGACGAGGCGCTGGATCGGATGGAACGCGACCTGGACCGCATGGTACGCTCGGGCATCCATTCGGCCGTCATCATTCACGGGCATGGTACCGGAGCGCTGAAGGAGGCCGTGCGCGCGCAGCTTGCCCGGTCCTCCTATGTCAGCGATTTTCGTTCGGGCGAGTACGGCGAGGGAGGCGACGGCGTTTCAATCGCGCTGCTTCGGGAGTGAGCATGCCGTTGCCGAGTGGCACGCGAGTATCGTCGCCTCGTACGGGGCAAGGTCCGCACGAAGACCGTCGAGCATGGAAGCGGCGTGGCGGTGCGTCGACAACAGCACCTTCCAGCGCTCGCTGTTATCAAGTGACAGCCGTTTACTGCGAGACGTGAAATTTAAAATGACCAGCAGCTTCTCCCCTTCGTACAGCCTGTACCACGCCACCACGCCGCCCGACGCCTTTTTCGCCTGGACCCATTCGCCGTGTGAAAGCGAGCGCTCGCATCGCCGCAGCGCGATCAGGTCGCGATAAAAATTAAGCAGCGAGCCGGCATCCTCCCGCTGGGAATCAACATTTACGGCCGCATCGTCGGAGTTAACCGGAAGCCATGGCCTGCCCGTCGTAAAGCCCGCATTCGGCCCGCCGCTCCATTGCATCGGGGTCCGCGCACCGTCCCTTCCGCGGTAAAAGGGCCAGTACTTTTTGCCGGCCGGGTCCTTTATGTCGCGCCTTCGGATTTTTCCTTCCGACATGCCGATCTCCTCCCCGTAATAGATGAAGGGCGTCCCCTTGAGGGTCAACAGGAAAGCCGCCGCCACGCGGGCACGGGCCAGGGTATTGGCACCGGAACGGTAACGACCGACATGTCGCGGCTGGTCGTGGTTGGAGAGGACATGGCAGGGCCAGCCGTCCTCGGGGATAAGCGCTGTCCATTTTCTGATACTTTTTAAAAAACTGCGGCCGCTCCATTTTGAATAGAGAAGGGAAAAATCGAATACGAGATGCAGCTCGTCCAGTCCATCTCCAAGGTAGGATGCGGAGAGCTCCGGGTCCCCCGGGGGCGGTGAAAAAACCTCGCCGACCGCCATCCGCTGAGGATAGGAATCGAGAAGCGCGCGAAACTCCTTTAAAACACGGTGGGTGCGTTTCCGGTTGCGGTCGAAGACATGCTCCTGGAGATCGTACGGCCGCGGAGCGTAACTCAGACCCCGCACGTAGGGATTGTCCCTGAACCTCTTGTCCTTTACATACCAGTTGACCACGTCGAGCCTGAATCCGTCGACGCCCCTTTCCAGCCAGTAGGCGACCTCCCCGAACATGGCTGTCTTAAGCGCCTCGTTCCGCCAGTTTACGTCCGGCTGTTCTTTCAGGAACGAGTGCAGATAGTACTGTCCGGTCTCCTGGTCCCACTCCCACGCACTTCCGCCGAAAGCCGCGCGCCAGTTGTTGGGCGGACGCCCCTTTACGCCATCGACCCAGATATACCAGTCACGCTTCGGGTTGGAGCGTGATGACCGGGACTGCACGAACCACAAATGCAGGTGCGAGGTGTGGTTGATGACCAGATCCATAACGACACGGATGCCGCGCCGGTGCGCATCCGCGATCAAACGGTCGAAATCGCGATTGGTGCCGAAGAGCGGATCTATCTTTCTAAAGTCGCTGATATCATACCCGAAATCGTACATCGGCGACCTGTTGACCGGGGAAAGCCACAGCGCGTCGACGCCGAGCCATTGCAGGTAATCGAGTTTCTTTATAATGCCGCGGATGTCGCCGACTCCGTCCCCGTTTGAATCACAAAAGCTCCGTGGATATATCTGGTAGATAACGCCATGTTTCCACCACAGCCTGTCGTCCGGCATGATCACTCCCCTGTCTTCAAATCAATTACCCGTCCCGTAAATCAGTCAACGCCGAGGCGCGCCATCTCGGCACGGATCGACCGGTACAGGTCCGCGGTCCAGCGCGGCGAACCCGCGGGCGGTGTATACCCGTTCATCGGCGCGCCTGGAGCGATGATGACACGCATATTTTCCGTTCCGGCGCGCACCGCCAGCACGAATAATTCCTCAACCGCCGCATCGCCGACGGCGAGGCACCCGACCGAATAGTCGCCGCCGTGTATATGGATGTCGCCGCCCGGGTCGGCCCGGCCGTCACGCGCGGCCATCGCCAGGTCGAAGTCGTTCGGATAACCGATGGCGAGCGACATGTGGTAGGTGCTGTCCGGGTTCAGGCCAGTGACCGGATACACCCCCTCCGGCACCTGGCGATCCCCCTCGCGAAGCTTGGGCCCCTGGACGCCGCTCGCCCCGAGGATCGAATATGATTTGATGAAGACGAACCTCTCTCCGCGAAGGGCATGGAGCTCGAGCCGCTTTTCCTTTTTAAAGGCGAGCAGGAGTACCCGCCCCGGGGGATACTCCACGCCGGCCCCGCGGAACGCCTCCTTGATCGCCGGCTCGACTTTCGCCGAAAGCCCGGCGGCCGCGCGCCGCGCGCGCTGAAGCTCCGACGCGCATGAAAGAGCGCACACGGCGACTGCCGCCGCGAGGAGCACCGACCGCCCCAGTAGCGGAGGGCGCCCCTGCTCAATCGTCGCGCGTCCCGGCCCTTCCCGCACGGCCTACCCGAACAGGCGGTCCATGATCTTCCCGTACGCCGAAGGGAAGACGCGCTGCAGGATGTCGATGAGTTTCGCGTCGGCGCCGACGAGGAGGCGCCGTTTTTTCTTTATTATCGCCGCGATTATCTCCCTCGCGGCCTCGTCCGCGCTCATCCTCGCGACGCGGTCGAAGCTCCTGGCGAACTTTTTACCGGCGTCTTTGCCGAATTTCGAGGCGAATTTTGCGTTATGCGCTATATTTGTCCTGATTCCGCCGGGATGGACGGAAATCGCGGTGATCTTCGTTCCTTTCAGTTCCCTCCACAGCGACTCGGTGAATCCCCTTACCGCGAACTTCGTGGCGCAATAGGTGGTCTGCGAGGGCACGCCGACAAGGCCGAATGCGCTCGAGAGGTTCACGACCCACGCCTCGGGCCGGTTTTTAAGATGGGGAAGGAAAGCCCGCGTACCGTACACCACCCCCCACAGGTTGATGCCCATTATCCACTCTATTTCACGATAACTTACGTCCTCGAGCCTGCCGAATAGCGTGACCCCCGCGTTGTTGACGATGATGTCGGCCTGCTTGTATTTTTTGATCACCGCGGCGGCAAAGCGCTCGACCTGCGAGCGGTTGGCGACATCGACGACCTGCGACATCGCCGCCCCTCCGGCTTCCTTGACCATGCGGACGGTTTCGTCGAGCCCCTTTTTATTGTAGTCGGCAAGCGCCAGAAAACAACCCTCCCTGACCAGTCCGAGTGCAAGACTGCGTCCGATACCGGATGCTGCGCCGGTAATTACGGCGACTTTTTTTTCAAGTGACTTCATTAACTCCCCCCGGAGAACATGGAAATGGCGCGATCCCGCCGAAAAACTCCGGCTATGTTTGCGCGGGAACGCGCCGAACGCAAGAGGATTTCGCGCCGGTCGGAGGAAATTTTAAGCCGCCGCTAAGGACCGGTTCAACCGGCGTCAAGGAGCAAGATGATGCTGATCTGGTTTTCGCGGTAATTATCAGCCCATTCCAGGTATTGGCGCACGATTTGGGCGGGATC
>JALOTJ010000172.1 GCA_025457965.1 Spirochaetota bacterium
CATGCGGCGCGCCCGGAACTACCTGCTGGCCCTCCTGCCCGTGTGCGTGACAACGGCGCTGCTCATGCTCCGCGATCTCTCCGTTCTGGAGGATTCACTCTTCATACGCGTAAGCCCCTACGTGGGCACGCTCTGCATGTCTTTCATATTGAGCGCCTCGTTCGCCGACCGGCTCAGAAGCGTCACGCGCTCGTACCGGGAGACGCGGGGCGACCTCACGCGGCTTACGGTGGTGCTGCACAACTCGCTCCTCAACAAGCTCGAGGCGGCCGGCAATTATCTGCGCGCGCAGATCGACTCGGGGAAGCTTTCTCCCGATAAGCTCTCGTATACACAGCGCCTGCTCGCGCACTGCAGCAGCGAGGGCCGGAACATCCTGTTCACCCTCAAGAACACCGGATGCGCCGCCTCGCGGCTCGGAGAGGAGCTCCGCTTCCGCGGGGAGCTCGCGCTGTACCTCCAGGATATTTCGTTCAGCCTTCTCTCCGATCTTGAGTCGCCGCAGGAGCGGCTGGATCCGGACAGCGTCTACTGCGTAATGGCTGTCTACAACGAGCTTATCAACAACGTGGTGAAGCACTCGGCGGCGCGCGCCGTGGAGGCCGCGCTGGTGCGCCGGGCCGGACGGCTCACGCTGTCGGTATGGGACGACGGGAAGGGGTTCGAGTACGATCCGGACACCTCCGGCCGCGGATCGTACGGGTTCGGCCTGATCGGGGAGATCGCGCAGGCCTCGGGCGCCGCGTTCGATGTGTTCTCGTCGCCGGGGCGGGGAACCCTGGCAATGATCTCTCTGCGGCCCCGTTCGTGATTCGCGTTTACTCGATGAAGTCCATGAGGTCTGGGAGGTCCAGTTTCTCGTACGCGCGGGAAAGCTGGGTGGCGACCGTGCCGCGATGCACGCCGAGTTCCGCGGCGATGTCGGCCACCGACATCCCCGAGCGCTTCATTTCGAGTATCCGTGCCTGCGCGGGCGAGAGCGTTTCGTAACGCCTGCGCACCTCGCGCAGCTCGTTGATCAACCCGACGCTCTTTTCACCCAGCAGCGAAGAATCGATTGAGAAGATGTTCTTGCGGTGGTCCGGGAGCGTGGAGAGTATGATCTTCTTCAACAGCGCCTCCGAGCGCGAGTTCTTCTCGATGTAATCGGCGCCGATGCGCCGGGCCTCGTTGAAGCTCTCAATCTCCGGATAGGCGGTCATGATGATGATGCGCGCCTCGGGGCGCTTTTTGCGCAGGCGCTTCGCGCACTCGATGCCCGACATGTCCTTCAGCACCACGTCGATCAGGCACACGTCCGCCCTGAAGGGCGAGCCGATGTCGCGGATGAAGTCGTGCCCGCAGTCGTACTCGCGGTAGAGCACGATCCCGCCCTCCCCTCCCAGGAGCTCGCGCAGCGACGCGCGGTAGCCGGCATCGTCGTCGACGATCGCGAGCTTGACCGGGGGATGGGGTGTGGCGGTAGTCAATCAATACACCTCGGAAGCTTGATCTGTGACATCCCGGCGCGATTTTGTCGATACAAATATCACCGGCGCTCATTCATCGTCATCGTTTCCGGCGCCGCGCGACCGGTTTCCTCCGGCGGTATCATCCCTTACTTTCTTTAGATCCTTCGCCAGCTCGAGCGCGATCTTTTCCGCCGCGAAGGGAATCTCGGCGATCAACAGCTTCGCCTGATCGGCCGAATACTCCTCGAGCGTTTTTTTGACCCCGAAGTCGCGGGACCGGTACCAGAAATCTTTGCTCCAGATCCTCCCTCCGGACCTGTCGTACAGGGTGGCCCTGGTCGTGATGGTCAATCCCCCGTACAGGGTGACCCAGAACTGGGAAACCTCCACTACGAGGACCGATTCGTCTTTGTTCTCATATTTTTTACCGACGGGCTTCAGCTCGAAGGTTGTCGGCGGCCATGCCGGCATCTCCGCCGAGGCCGACCCGACCAGCTTTTTAAGAACGAGCTCGCCGAGGTCCGGAACGATCCGCCTGTCCTCCACCCGGCCCGTCGACGCCCTCTCCAGCACCAACCCGGCCGGCATGGTCAAAAAACCTCCCAGCCCCGCCAGACTGGCACCCACCACACTTCCGGCGGTTTTAATCTCGATATCCGCCGTTTTTTTCCAGACCGCGCGCACCTTTTCCACGTTCTGGTAATTCGTTTTTCGAAGCGTCACATTACCGCTGCATGAAAGCGCGAGCAGGCACATCATCACCGGGAGCGCCGTTATCCGACATATTTTCACCGCATGACCTCCGAACATCAGACTGACTAAATTGCGAGCCCCGGGGCCCTCTTCCTTTAATTCTCGATGCCGGCTCCGTATACAGGGCTCGACATCGGGAAGCATCGCACACGGCCGGCATTCTGTCTGTCATACAGTTTGACGCGGGAGTGGGTTTCTCGGCAGGCAGCGGCACGAGTTCCGCACACCCCCGGATTTGTGCTTTATGATAAATACAAATCGGGGCCGCCTTCGCGGAATGATACGATAGTCAGACGGAAGGCACGATCTCGAACCCCTGCTCACGAAAATGGGGGTCGAAGGTGAAGGCCGTTTGTATTCCCGACCGTCGCATGCACTCGAAGCTCGCGCAGTCCACCAGGCTCAGGCGTCGCCGCCCCGCGTCGAGAAGCATCGCCATCGCGGTGCGGTGCGAGACCTCATCCACCCACCGGATGTCGAACACCGGGAGAATATCGCTTTCGAGGAGCGCGACCGCCTCAA
>JALOTJ010000038.1 GCA_025457965.1 Spirochaetota bacterium
CGAGGTAAACGAGGCGAAGGACTGGGTCGACGTGATGCTGGGCAAGTCCGACCCGTTTTCGCTGCTGTCGGCGGGCAGGGCGGCGATCGTCGGCGAGACTGCGCTGGCCATGAAGCTCGGCGAGATCTTCGCCAAGTATCAACCGCCTAAAATTGAGTTCACCACGAAGGATTTCATACTCGACATGTTCGGCACGCTGGTCGGGCGTTTCCAGCCGCAGAACGCCCAGGGACTTGATGCGTCGATTACCTACCAGATAGGCGGTGAGGGCGGCGGCGTCTGGACCGCGACCATCAAAGACGGAAAATGTACGCTGAAGGAAGGGCATGTCGATAAGGCCACGGTCAAGCTCGAGGTAAACGAGGCGAAGGACTGGGTCGACGTGATGCTGGGCAAGTCCGACCCGTTTTCGCTGCTGTCGGCGGGCAGGGCGGCGATCGTCGGCCGGCGAGACCGCGCTGGCCATGAAGCTCGGCGAGATCTTCGCCAAGTACCAGCCGCCCGCGTCGCTCGGCGGGGAGCCCGAACAGGAGCTCATCGTGTTGAAGAAAACAATATCGGTCAAACAGCGATTCGCGACCGGGCCGGTGATAGGCAAATTTCTCAATGCGATGAAGGAAAAGAAGCTTATCGGTAACAAGTGTCCGACCTGCGGCAGAATACAGATTCCCCCGCGCGAGGTGTGCGCGGAGTGCCGGGTGAGCGCGGACGAGTGGGTTGAAGTGGGACCGAAAGGACAGGTGCGTTACATGGAGTATGTCTATTACGCCAGTCCCGATCCGCTGACGGGCGATACAAGGGAAACGCCGTACGGTATGGTGAACATTCTGCTCGATGGCTGTAAGGGAAATGACACATTCGCTCACCTGATCAGGCGCGACCAGATGGATATCATCAAGAACGGCAGCAACGAGGTATCGGGGACGCGCGTTCGTCCCGTCTGGAGCGACAAGCGTGTCGGCAGCGTATTCGATATAAAGCATTTCGAGATAGACGAGTGAGGAGGGGGAACGATGAGTCTGGATTACGATAAAAAGGATTGTCTCATAGTCGATGGGAAACTCGCGCTCCCCTATACGTACTTCGCCGGGAGAGTGGGCAGCAAGTTTATAACCACCATCAGGGACCAGAAGAAGATCATGGGGGTTAAGTGTAACAAGTGCAAAAAGGTGTTCCTTCCGCCCAGGCAGACCTGCGAGTGCTGCATGGAGGACATACGTAACAACTGGGTCGAGGTCGGGAATACCGGAGAGGTCGTTAATTTCACCGTAGTTCGGTATAACGACGGCCACCTGCCCCGCAAGGCGCCGTATATCCTTGCCCTCATAAAGCTCGAAGGGGCCGATACGCCCTTCGCCCATATCCTCGACGGCCTAAAGCCTGAAGAGGCCGCGATCGGTATGAAGGTCGAAGCGGTATTCGCGAAGGAAACGACCAACACCATCCTCGATATCGACCATTTTGCGCCGTCCAAAACGAAGAAGGTGCAGGTATCCGAACGCGCGCCGGCCGAGAAGGCCCCGGCGGCGGCAAAAACAAAATACCAGCCCGAGCTGGATGAAAGGAGGAAAGCGATGTCCAAGAAGGTCATTATCACCGCGGCGCTTACCGGGGCCGCCACCATGAAGACGCAGAACCCGGCCGTGCCATACACGCCCCAGGAGTTTGCCGAGGATGCATACAAATGCTACAAGGCCGGCGCGGCCATGGTGCATGTGCACGCCCGTGAGGACAGCGGTATGGCGACCCATGATCACGCCCGGATAAAGGCGACGCACGATGCGATCAAGGAGCGATGCCCGGAGCTGATCGTCAACCTGAGCTCGGCCGTCGGCATGGGGAAGACACCCGAACAGCGCATAAGCCAGATCGTTCACGTCAAACCAGAGATGGCGTCGCTCAATACCAATACAATGAATTTCAGCATCGTCGACCGCAAGACCGGGAAGATCTTCATCGACTTCGTGTTTGAAAATACCTTCACCATGCTGCAGGATTTCGGCAAGGCCATGGAGGAAAACGGGGTGAAACCCGAAATCGAAGTCTATGACATGGGCGGGCTCGATAACACCATGCTGGTAATGAAACAGGGCTTTTTCACCGATCCGATGAACTTCAACTTCGTTTGGGGAGTCGCCGGCGGTCAGGCCTTCAGGCCTGAGGCGTTCCTGTGTCTTAAAAATGCAATTCCCGCGGGTGCGAACTTTACCACCTGCGGTGTCGGAACCGATCAGTTTCCGGCGATCACCATGTCCTGCCTGCTCGGAGGCCACATGAGGGTTGGTCTCGAGGACAACATTCGCATACCTACCGGCGAGATGGCGAAGGGCAGTTACGAGCAGGTGGAATGGGCAGTTCGTATAGCGGAAACCCAGGGAAGGGAGCCCGCCACGCCCGATGAGGCGCGCGAGATCATGGGACTGAGGAAGCGTTAAAAGTCGGCGCGCGGGGACGGGCTCCGTACCCGCGCGGATTTAAATCCGAACAGGCATGGAAACGATTATGGAGAAATGCACCTGCCAGATAGGTGAAAGAGGCGTTGCGCTGATAACCCTGTCGAACCCGCCCATGAACGCGTTCGACGAGGAGATGTTACTGGCGCTTGAGGAAACGGTGCGGAGGATCGGTGTCGATTCCGCCTGCAAGGTGGCGGTGATTACCGGAGAGGGGCCCGTGTTCATCGTCGGTGCCGACGTCAACCGTGTCCTGGAAGTCAGGACATTCGAAGACGGCATCGCGGCCACTTCCCGGGCTCAGGGCATTATGAACCTGATTGAGAACTCGAAGAAACCCTTTATCGCGGCGATCAACGGGCTGGCCCTTGGAGGGGGCACCGAGCTGGCTATGGCCTGCCACCTGCGCGTGGCCGGTGACCAGGCCCAGATGGGACTGCCGGAGATTATGCTGGGAATCATTCCGGCCTTCGGAGGGACCCAGCGTATGGCGCGCCTTCTGGGCCCGGCAAGGGCGCTGGAATACATGCTTACCGGCAAGTTCATAGATATGAAGGAGGCCGAGCGGGTCGGCCTTGTCAACAGGGTAGTCCCGCACGCCGACATGCTGGCCGAGGCGATGAAGCTGGCCAGGAGCATCGCTTCGAAGGGGCAGCTTGCCGTCCGTGCGGTCGTTGAGGCCGTTATGACAGGCGGCAGGCTTTCGATGGGTGAGGGACTCGCACTTGAAAGCGAACTTTTCGGTAAGCTCGCCTCCAGCGAGGACAAGGAGGAGGGTATACGTGCTTTCCTCGAGAAACGCAAACCGGTATTTAACGACAGATAAACGCAAATCCAGGAGGTGTTGAGGATGCAGGTTACCGAAAGGACGGTCAACGAAATTTTCCGAAACAGGATGCAGAGGTACGGGGACAGGCTCGCGATCGAGAAGAAACGAAAAGGCGCATGGGAACAGGCAACGTGGAACCAGTACTATGAACGTTCGCGGTCGGCCGGCCTCGGCCTCCTGTCTATCGGTGTCAGCAAAGGGGACCGGGTGTCGCTCGTCTCTGAGAACAGGCTTGAATGGCTGTATGCCGACATGGGTACTCTCGGGATAGGGGCGGTCCTGGTGCCCATCTATTCGACACTCACCGCCGAGGAAATCGAGTTTATCGTCGGCCATTCCGAATCGAAAGTGGTGATAGTCGAAAACAACGAGCAGCTTGAAAAGGCGCTCGCGGCAAGGAAGAAGTGCCCCAGGCTTGAGAAGATCGTGGTCATTGAGTCCGAAGACGTAAAGCTCATGCCGCAGGGAGTCATGAGCTTCGCGGACATGATGCAGGCGGGCAGCCGGAAACACGCCGAGGATCCGACGCTATTCGAAAAAATGGCTGAAGATGTAGGCGTAGAAGACCTGGCCTCCATAGTCTATACTTCGGGCACCACGGGTCATCCCAAGGGCGCCATGATTTCGCATAAAAACATCATGGCGCAGATCAAGGCGCTCGCCTCGGTCGAGCCGCAGTATGGATTCGATACCGACCAGACCGTGCCCTTCCTTCCGCTCAGCCACGTGTTCGAGAGGATCGCCGGGCATTTCTTCGGAATGTACGTCGGTCTCACCTCGTCGTACGCCGAAAGCATGGACACCATCGTCGCCGACATACAGGAAAAGCGCCCGACGGAGATCCTCGCCGTGCCGCGGGTATGCGAGAAGGTATATCAGCGCATCACCATGCAGGTGCGAAACGAACCCGCGTGGAAACAGAAGGTCTTTTCCTGGGGACAGAAGGTCGGGGCGAAGATAAGCGATTGCCGTGAGCGTAAAAAGCGCATACCGCTTTTGCTCAGGTTCAAATACTTCATCGCTTTCCAGATGATATTCAAGAAACTTCAGAACGCCCTTGGCGGGCGCGTCCGCTGGATGACGGCCTCCGGAGCTCCGACGGCGAAGGAGATCATACAGTTCTTCAATGGGGCCGGCATTCAGGTGATCGAGGGCTATGGGATGACCGAGCTGACCGCGCCGGGAACGATGAGTAACCTCGCGGACTATCGGATCGGCACGGTGGGCAAGCCCCTGCCGGGCGTCGACATCAAGCTGGACAACGACGGTGAGATCCTCGTAAAGGGTGACTGCGTGGTCAGGGGCTACTGGCGCAATGATGAAGCCACCAGAGAGGCCTTTACGCCGGACGGGTACCTGCGGACGGGCGATATAGGAATTTTCACCGAGGAGGGCTTTCTCATCATCACCGACAGGAAGAAAGACCTGATTATAACATCGGGCGGCAAGAACGTCGCGCCGCAGAACATCGAGAACCTCTTTAAAAGCGACCCGCTCTTTACCCAGTGCATTGTCATCGGCGAAAAGCGGAAATATCTCACGGCGCTCATCAACATCGACCGGCAGATCGCGGCGAAGCTCGCAGAGGAAAAGGGTGTCGCATTCAAAGACCCCGAAGAGCTTTTGGACAAACCGGAATTTTTAAAGATACTGGACGGGCACATAGCTGAAAGGAACTCGCGCCTTGCCAAGTATGAGACTATAAAGAAGTACCGGATTATCAGGCAGGATTTCTCCAAAGAGACCGGAGAGCTCACCGCGACGCTGAAGGTGAAACGCAAGGTCGTCCAGGAAAAATACGGGCCCGAAATAGAAAGCATGTACGCGGACGACGAGGCTCGAGCCGGATAAACGGGATTATGAAGAAAAATCCATACAGGGGGACTGAAGCATGTCGGCTGAAGTGATGGAAAAAAATATCGAGCTGAAATCGGGAGTGAACAAGGTTTTTACCGATCCGGACGCGGACGCGGCGCGCGCATATTTCCGCGGCAAATCGCGGGCGCTCAGGCCCAAGCTGACCACGGTAGAGGAGGTGGTGCGCACGATGATCAGCGACGGCGATTATATCGCCATCGGCGGTTTCGGCGCAAACCGCATACCGACGGCCATCTGTCACGAGATCGTCCGGCAGGGGAAGAAGGGCCTCGGCTTCGCCGGCCATACGTCGACGCATGACTTTCAGATTCTTTCGGCCGGGGAGGCGTTCAACCGCTGTGATATCGCCTATATCATCGGCCTCGAGGCGCGCGGCCTCTCGCCCAATGCGCGCCGTTATATAGAAAGCGGCAAGGTAAAGCTGACCGAATGGACCAATGCCACAATGTCCTGGAGGCTCAAGGCCGCTGCGATGGGGCTTTCATTCATCCCCGCGCGCAACATACTGGGGACGGACACCTTCAAGTACAGTGCCGCCAAAGAGATCCTCTGCCCCTTCACAGGGCAGAAATACGCCGCATACCCGGCGCTGTATCCTGATTTTGCCGCCATCCATGTGCACGAGTGTGATGTTTATGGAAACTGCCACGTATACGGAGCATCCGTTTCGGACTTTGACCTCGCAAAGGCCGCCAGGCGGGTAGTCATCACAACCGAGCGGCTGGTTTCCACCGAAAAAATACGTCAACAGCCGGAGGCGACAGTTATCCCCTTCTGGTGCGTGGACGCGGTCATCGAGTCTCCGTACGGGAGCTATCCCGGCAACATGCCCTACGAGTACTTTTCGGACGAGGAGCACCTCAGGGAATGGCTTGCCGCGGAAAAGGAACCCGAGTCGCTGAAGAAGTTCATGGATAAATACATCTACGGTACAAAAAATTTTGATGAATACCTCGCTCTTTGCGGTGGCACCGAAAAAATGAACAAGCTCCGCCGCATCGAGCTTTTGATCGACAAAAAGTAGGAGGACGAAATGGCGGACTATAATCCAATGGAGCTGATGATCTGCGTCGCCGCGCGGAACCTCGAGGACGGCGCAACGGTCGTGGTCGGTACCGGCGCTCCCTGCGCGGCCGCGATGCTCTCGCAGAAAACACACTCGCCCAACCTCTGCATCATGTTCGAGGCCGGCGGCGTCGCGCCGATCCTTCCGGCCATGCCGATCTCGGTGGGCGACTCGCGGACATTCCACAAGGCGCTCATGGCAAGCTCCATGCCCGAGATCATGGAGACCTGCCAGCGGGGAATGGTTGATTACACCTTCCTCGGCGGCGCGCAGATCGACATGTACGGCAACATCAACTCCACTATGATAGGAAGCGACCATGCGAAGCCGAAGGTGCGCTTCCCCGGCTCGGGTGGGGCGAACGACCTGGCGTCCCTCTGCTGGCGCACGATGATGATGACGGTCCAGGACGCAAAGCGCTTCACCGACAAGATTAATTTCATCACCTCTCCGGGATACCTGCAGGGGGGAAATACACGTTACGAGGCGGGACTGCCGAAAGGGACGGGCCCGTACAGGATCATCACCAACATGGCGATCATGGGTTTCGATGAGGAAACCAAGTGGATGAAGGTGCTTTCAATTAACCCGGGCTATTCGCGCAAGGACGTTCAGGACAACTGCGGTTTTGAGCTGAAGTGGGCCGACAGTATAGCCGACACCGATCCCCCGACCGCGGACGAGCTCAGGATATTGCGCGAGGAGGTCGACCCGCACCGGTATATAATCGGGCGGTAGGCGCGGATGATGATTCGCATCCGGGATTCTGAATCAGCAGCATGGAGGGAATCATAATGGCGGACATATTCAAGGGCATCGAACCTATGGTGTACAAGAGCAGGATCAGCGTTCCATATCACTGGTGGGCCGGGGAGACCGCGTCCAGGTTCCTTGTGGCGTTGCGGGATGAACAGAAAATACTGGGGACCAGGTGCGCGGCGTGCAACAAAACCTATCTCCCTCCCAGGAAAAACTGCCCGTTGTGCTTCAGCGCTTCAATGGAATGGATGGAAGTTTCCAACGAGGGCACAGTGGTGACGTTTACCGTGGCGCGCAGGCAGCTTGCCTCCCTTCCCAGGAAGGCACCCGTCATCTTTGCGATGATAAAACTGGATGGGGCCGACACCGCGATACTGCATTACCTGGACGGCGTGGATCCCGGCAGGGTGAAGATCGGCATGAGAGTTAAGGCAAAATTTTCCAAAGACCGCGGTGCGAGGATGCAGGACATCGAATGCTTCGTTCCCAAGGGCGAATAAGGAGGGGCCATGGACAGAGCCGCAATCATAGGTATAGGAATGACGAAGGTCGAATCACGGAAACTCGACAAGACCTTCGCCGACATGGCGTTCGAGGCGGTACGGAAGGCGCTGGATGACGCGGGCATGACGATTGCTGACATCGACAATGTCATCACCACGTCGAACGACTTCTGGGACGGAAGGACCATTTCGTGCATGGCCGTCGGCGACGCCAGCGGCGCCTCGGATAAAAATATTTCGTGCGTGGAGGGTGACGGAACATTCGGCGCGTTTTACGGTTTGGCACGGACCCTGTCGGGTTCATACGGGACGACGCTGGTAACGGGACACTCGAAAGGCTCGCAGAGCGTTTCGAGCCTTATCACTAACGCCGCCTTCGACCCGATTTATAACCGAACGCTGGGCGCGGATATGATAACCGCATGCGCCATGCAGTCGAATGCCTACATGGCAAGGACAGGCACGACGCCCGAACAGCTCGCCCGCGTGTCGGTCAAAAACCACGGTAATGCCATGATGAACGAGAATGCGCACCTGGGCATGAAGCTGACGGTAAAGGACGTGCTCGGCTCCGAGATGATCGCGGATCCGCTGCACAGGCTCGACTGTTCCCCTGTTTCGGACGGGTGCTGCGCCATCATCATCGCCGACGAAAAGAGGGCGAAAAAATCGAAAAAGAAGCCGGTATGGATAAAAGGGGTGGGAATGTGCGCGGATGCCTACTTCCTCGGAGATCGGGACCTTTCGAGGTCCGAATCACTGGTGAAGGCCGCACGCACGGCGTACAAAATGGCGGGTATTTCGGACCCTGGAAAGGAGATCGACCTTGCTGAGGTGTATGACGCGTTCAGCTACCAGGAGCTCATGTGGCTCGAAGGACTGGGGATCTGCGCCGACGCTGATGCGGGTAAACAGTTGGAAAAGGGATCGTTCGATATACCCGGCCGGCTACCCGTCAACGCCTCCGGCGGACTGATGGGCGGACACGCGGTCATCGCCGCGGGGCTTTATCGTATCGCCGAGGTGGTTCGGCAGATCCGCGGAGAGGCGGGCGCCTACCAGGCGAAGAAGGCCGATACGGGCCTTGCACATGGTGTCAACGGTCTGGCGGGGCAGTCGCACTGCGTGTGGATTCTCGGAAAGGACAGGTAGGGGGTACGGCATGGCAAAGCGAGTCGCGATAGTTGGAACGGGACAGACCTTTCATAAAAGCCACAGGCCCGACGTGAACGGCCAGGAGCTTATAAACGAGGCGGTGAGGGCGGCGCTTGCGGATTCGGGTCTGAAAATGGACGACATCGACGCCGTCATCATTGGCAATATGGATCATTTCGAAGGGATTAACTATGTGGACTGCTGGAGCGTCGACGGTTCCGGGGCCACAATGAAGCCGATTTTCAAGATTACGACCGGGGGGACGACCGGGTGCACCATCGCAATCGGCGGCTATCACCTGGTCGCCTCGGGCGCATTCGACCGGGTGCTGGTAATAGGCTGGGAGAAAAACTCGGAATCGGACACTTCAGGGGCCATCACCACCGCCTTCGATCCGGTCTGGGACCGGCTTGTTTTCGCGGGAGCGATATCGGGACTCGCCGCAGAGGCGCAGGCCTACATGGCGCGCTACGGCGCGACAGATAAAGACGGAGCCCGTGTCTCGGTGCGCGACAGAAAGCACGCGCTTAACAACCCGCATGCCCAGCTTCGAAAGGAAGTGACGCTCGACGAAGTGCTCGCCTCGCCGATGCTCGCCGATCCGATCCATCTACTCGATGTCTGCCCGCGCACCGACGGGGCGTGCGCCGTGATCATGGCGAGCGAGGACGTTGCGGAAAAAATCTGCAAAAGCCCCGACTGGATATGGGGTACCGGCAACCGGCACCCGTACGCTTATCTCGGGGACGCCGATTACGGCAGATTGACGAGCATGAAGCGCGCATCCACTGAAATCTTTAAAAAGGCCGGGATCAAGGAGCCGCGGAAACAGATCAACGTCATCGAGCTTTACCAGCCCTATTCCTTCGCCGGCATCATCTGGATAGAGGACATGGGAATCGTCGAGCCGGGCAAGGGCGCCGAATACATCGGGAGCGGTGCGACCGACATGGGGGGAGAGCTTCCGATCAACCCGTCAGGCGGCGTGATCTCGTGCAATCCCATAGGCGCCACGGGCCTCATCCGCTGCGCCGAGGCGGCGATGCAGGTCATGGGAAAGGCGGAAGGAAGACAGGTGCCCGACGTTAATTTCGCGGTGAGCACGGGTTTCGGCGGATGCTGGTGGACCGACATGGTCCTCCACGGCAAGAAAAAACCGAACTACTAGGAGCGCTGAAATGGCAGAGAAAGAATATATCGTCATAGAATCGGGCGAGGCGGCGCAGCCATTCGATTACGCGGTCGGAATGCACGGATCGAAGTTTTTCACGGAACTGCGCGACAATAAAAAGCTAATGGGAGTCCGCTGTCCGAAATGCAAAATGGTATACATCCCGCCCCGCGGCGTCTGCGGGCCGTGCTTCGAGGAGATGAAGGATTTCGTCGAAGTGGGCCCGGGCGGCGTGATCGGTACCTACACCATATTGCGCTTCGCCTTTATCGACCCGGAGACCGGCCAGCAGAAGCCGGTGCCGTACGGGTACGGCTTCATCAAACTTGACGGAGCCGACACGTTGTTTCAGCACTATATCGACATCGTCGATGAAAAAAAGATAAAAGTGGGCGCCAGGGTTGAAGCGGTTTTCGCCGACGAGCGCAAAGGGACGATCAGGGACATATTGTATTTCAGGGTCATTGATTGACGGACGGTGTGATGATAAACGCGGCTGAGAGAACGCTGGTAAAGGGCGACGCGGCGTGCGCGATGGTCATGACCGGCTCGGACAAGATACGAAGCGGTTACGGAAACGGTGACTGTCTGCTGCTTGATTTCAGGCACGCCGTCTTCGCGCTTTCCGACGGCGCCGAGCGCTACGCCCGTGCGTCGCGTCTGCTGCTCGAGCGGCTGTCCTCGGAGATCAAGGCGCGGGGAGCACCCGTCGGGACGGACGAATGGCGCGATATGGCCAACAGGGTTTACTCGGGACAGCGTTACCAGCATAAGGCCACGTTCAGCTGTGCGGCGCTGGTGGGCCCCGTTTCATCGAAGAGGCTCATCGTCACCCACGGCGGCGACAGCATGGTATTTGTCGTAAACAAGCATAACGGCGCCATAGAGTTTCGCACGGGCGTTGATATGAGCTTCGCGGGCAGGAGTAAGACCGTGGCGAACGTCACCGAAATAAATCTGGGAAAGGGAGAATACAGGATCGTGCTGTGTTCAGATGGCCTGATCGACGTTGCGCGCTTCGCGGGAAGGGACCTTGCGGGGCTCCTTTCGTCCACGGCGCTCAGGGCATCGATAGGGAACATACCTGACCGGGTGAAGAAGATCATCAGCGATTCCCTGAAAAACGGAGAGAAGAAGGATTACGACGATATCAGCTTCATCGTCCTTGAGCCATCAATGATGGACACCGCGAGCGATCTGCGCGTTGTGATGGGGGGGACAAGCCCCGGTGAGGAAGAGGAATATCAGCAAAGGGTACTGCCCGAGAGGATTTTTAACAGATGGCTCGGATTGGATGAGATCGCGGCGCAATCATCGCTGATCAATTCATGCGGTATACGGATATTGTGATAATGAAACCGGAGAAAAGTACAAATAATTTGGTTGGTCATCCAGTAAATGGCAGTCGGAATGGAATGGAAGAAAAGCGGATCAATGACATCAGCGTAATGCGCCGCTCGCAATTGACCAAGGCGACGTACAAGGTGGTCAGCCGAAAGGGCTATTACAACTTTACAATCAAGGACATCGCCAAGGAGGCCGGGCTTTCGGCGGGGCTGGTGCATTATTATTTCAAGGACAAGCAGGACCTGCTTCTGAACCTTCTCAAAGAGATGAACCAGAATATACGCGACTACCTTAACAGGGAGTTCGAGAACTGTGCGACTCCGCTTGACAGGCTCATGGCCTACATCGACCAGGCGTTCGGGCTTGTAGAAAAGGAGAAGGAGTACTTTTACGTCCTCATCGACTTCTGGACACAGGTCAATCACAACAACCGCATGCGCGCGGCGAACATCAAGCTTTTCAAGAGTTACCGGGACGAGTGCGCGGCCATTCTCCGGGAAGGCCTCGATCAGGGGCTCTTTATTGAAATGGACGTGATGTACACGGCGACGCTGATCATCTCGCTGATCCAGGGGACAATTATCCAGTACATTATCGATAACGGGGCGTTCGATTATCAGCGATACGCGCAGAAGACAAGAGAGCAGATTGTAAAAATGATAATGAAACAACAATAACGGGTTACCTGGCCCGGGAAAATTTAAGGGAGGCGATCATGGAATTCGGATTTACCGAAGAACAGATGATGTTCAGGGAGACCATTTACAAGTATGGGAAAAACGAGATATACCCCCTCTGCGAGGAGGCGGACCTGAAGGCCGAGTTCAGTTTCGAGGTGTGGAAAAAACTTGGAGCGATGGGCCTTCTGGGACTTCCGTTTCCGGAAGAATACGGTGGATCGGGGGCGGACGTTGTGACCTGCTGCCTCGCGGCCGAGGCGCTGGGACACGCCGGGGTGGACAGCGGGCACATGCTCGCGCTCGGCGCCCATACCTACCTGTGCACCGACACTCTGTACAAACGAGGCAACGAGGAACAGCGCAAAAAGTATGTTTCCAGGCTCGCATCGGGCGAGTGGATCGGCTGCATGGGGTTAACGGAGCCCGGTGCGGGATCGGACGCCGGTTCCATTCAGACAACGGCCGTCAAAAAGGGTGACCGCTGGGTGCTCAACGGAAGCAAGACGTTTATCACCAACGCGCCGGTGTGCGATGTCTGCGTAGTGTACGCCACCGTGGACAAGGCCAAACAGCACCAGGGAATAACCGCATTCATCGTTGAAAAGAACTTCAAGGGTTTTTCTACCGGCAAGCCATTCCACAAGATGGGCGTGCGCGCTTCGGCGACCTCCGAGGTCTTCCTCGAAGACTGCGAGGTGCCCGAGGAAAACGTGCTCGGCGAAGTCGGCATGGGTTTCGCCTATACTCACGAAACGCTCTCGTGGGACCGGAGCGCGCTCCTTGCGCCTTTTGTCGGCGGCCTGATGTTCGCTCTCGAGCAGTGCGGGCAGTACGCCACGGACCGTGTCCAGTTCGGCAAGCCGATCAAGAGCTTCCAGGCCATTCAGCACAAGCTGGCGGATATTAAGGTCGTTATGGAGGCGTCTCGAATGGCAGTCTACCGGGTAGCCCACGACAAGGATTCGGGCCAGCCGCTTAACCATATGCATCTCTCCATCGCCAAGGCATTCATGGGTGACTGGGGCATGAAGGCCGCTTCGGAAGCAGTGCAGATATTCGGCGGCTACGGCTACATTCACGATTACCCGATCGAAAAGATGCTCAGGGATGCCAAACTGGCCCAGATCGGCGGGGGGACATCCGAGATTCAGCGCTTTATTATCTCGCGACTCATGAGCTTTTAATCGGCTCAAAACGAACAGAGCAACGTCAAAGAAGGAGAACATCGATATGGATTATACAATGACCGATGAACAGAAGGCAATAAAGGAAAATTTCGCCAATTTCTGCCAGAAGGAAATCGCGCCACGCGCCCAGATGCTGGACCGGGCGAGCGAGCACGAGGTGCACTTGCTTATAAAAGAGAACATGAAGAAACTGGCCTCCATCGGCTATCTTGGAATGCCGCACGAGGAGCAGTACGGCGGCACCTCGAACGACCTGATAAGCCAGGCAATCGCGGGCGAAGAGGTGGCCAGGGCATGCGCTTCCACCTTTCTCTCATGCGGAGCGAGCTACGGCCTTTTTGGAATGCCGCTCAAGATTTTCGGAAACGCCGGGCAGAAACAGAAATACCTGCCCGGAATTATCAAGGGAGACATCGTCGGATGCTTCGGCCTGACCGAGCCGGAGGCAGGTTCTGACGCGGCGGCGATACGCACCACAGCGGTCAAGAAGGGCGCGGAGTGGATCCTGAACGGCACCAAGACCTTCATCACCAATGGCCCGATAGCGGACGTTTCTTTGATCATGGCATATAATGACAAGGCCGCCGGGCCCGGTGCGGGCGTTACGGCGTTCCTGGTCGAAAAGGACGCACCTGGATTCTCGGTGGGAAAAGCGTTTGACAAACTGGGATTCAGGGGATCTCCTACTTCGGAACTGGTCCTGGAGGACTGCAGGGTGCCCGAGAGCGCCGTTCTCGGTAACGTGGGACATGGATTCATCCAGGCCATGCAAACCCTGGAATTCGGCAGGATCGGGATGGCGACCGTCTCGCTGGGGATCGCCATGGCCTGCATGGACGAGGCGAACAAATACTCCAAGGAGCGCAAGGCGTTCGGTAAGCCGATAAACCGCTACCAGGAGATTTCGTTCAAGCTGGCGGACATGATGATCATGACCGATATCTCGCGTCTCCTTATATATAGGGCCGCGTGGGCCAAGGAAGCGAAGGATCCGGAATCGGCGGTGATCGCGTCGTGCGCAAAGCTCTTCGCGAGCGAATCGGCCACACAGATAGCGAGCATGGCGGTGCAGGTGTACGGCGGGTACGGCTACATCAAGGATTTCGCAGTCGAGCGCCTGTATCGCGACGCCAAGCTCGGCGAAATAGGCGAGGGGACTTCGGAAATACAGCGCGTGCTGATAGCGAAAAGCATTCTGGCGCGCTTCAAGAAATAGAGGAGGGGCAATGGCGATCGATACAAAATTTATCGGCAAGACATGGCCTGATCTCTCCTACGACGTATGCAAGGAGAAGATACGTGAATATGCCAAGGCCATTAAGAACCAGGACCCGCATTTTGTCGACGAGGCATTCGCGAAGAAATCAAAATACGGCTGCATCATAGCGCCGCCGACTTTCTGCGTGGTTTTCGGGGGTGCGCTGATTGAACCGATTTTCTTCGACAACGAGTTGAACCTCAATCTCATGATGCTGGTCCACGGCGAACAGGAATTCGAGTTCTTCGAGGTGGTAAAGGACAGAGACACCATTACCAGCACGGCGAAAATCACCGATGTCGTCAACAAGGAGAAGCTGGACGTGCTGACGGTCGAGGTGCTGAGCAGGAACCAGCATGGCCGGAATGTCTGCAAAGGAATCTACACTTTCGTGGTAAGGAAATAGCCATGGCGGATAAAATAACGAAGGGGACGACGTTCCAGGCGCAGGAAGTCGTCGACAAGTATCGCGCCATATATTACGCGGGCGCTTCGGGGGATTTCAATCCGATACACATCGATCCTGAGTTCGGAAAGATGGTAGGTCTTGGCGGTGTCATCCTTCACGGTCTCTGTGCGCTCGGTTTTGTCGCCAAGAGCGTGACCGACTGGACCGGCGATCCCGGCAGGCTCAAGAAACTCCGGTGCAGATTCGCGACCCCGGTACATATAGAGGACACCATTACCGTCGCCGGTGAGGTCCTTGAGGTTTCGGGTGGGAGAGCGGTCCTGAACCTCAAGGTGACCCGGCAGAACGGTGAAGAAGTCGAGAAGAACGTGATGGCCGAGGTAGAGGCCTAAAGGGAGCGCGTGAGGCGGGTTTCGAACAATCCACATCCCCCTGTAAAAAGCAGGGGGATGTTTGTTTATGGAGGGATTTAATGGGAAAGACGGCCTATCTGTTCGACCCGATATACCTGGAGCACCAGACCGAATGGGGCCACCCCGAGCGCGCCGAGCGTCTGATTGCGATCGATACCATGCTCCAGTCCAAACCGTATTACGAGGACCTTCTTCGCGTCAAACCGCGGAAAGCGGATATTAAACACATCGAGCTCGTGCATGACCCCGCGTACATACGGCGGGCGCGCGAAGAAATAGAGCGCGGTGACGAGTATTTCGATTCGATGGATACCTCGGTTTGTGCCCGTTCATACGAAGTCGCGCTTTACGCGGCGGGCGGAGCGCTTGCGATGTGTGACCTGATAATGGAAGGCGGTGCCGATTACGGTTTCTGCGCGGTGAGACCTCCCGGCCACCACGCCGAAAGGGACTATGCCGCAGGGTTCTGTATTTTTAACAATATCGCCATCGCGGCGCGCTATCTTCAGAAAAAGCATCAAATTAAACGGATTGCGATCGTAGACTGGGATGTGCACCATGGCAACGGTACGCAGCATTTGTTCGAAAAGGACCCCACAATACTGTACGCGAGCCTCCACCAGTTTCCCTGCTATCCGGGAACGGGCTCCCTGACGGAAAAAGGAAGGGATGAAGGCGTCGACTTTACGCTCAACATACCCATGGAAATCGGCAGCGGCGACGAAGAGTATCGTGCCGCTTTCAACGACCGTATAATCCCCGCGCTCGACGCATTTAGACCGGACTTCGTGCTTATTTCGGCCGGCTTCGACGCGCATCGAAACGATCCGCTCGCGGGCATAGACCTCTCGACCGGGATGTTTCACGAATTTACCGTTATGCTTATGGATGTCGCCGGGAGACATGCGAAAAACCGCGTGGTCGCGCTGCTTGAGGGCGGATACAATCTGGACGCGCTGGCCGCGAGCGTGGAGAGGATGATGCGCGCCTTCGTGGGCGCCTGAATCAGCGCGCGATTATCGCGAGCGTGTATTCGGCGTACAGCACCGCGATCGATATGATAAAGCTCGCCAGCGTCACCACGATACCGACCTTTAAAAACGGCCAGAACCCTACTGTGATCCCTTCGTCCCGCGCGCTCTCGATTACGATCAGGTTCGCCATGGCCCCTATGATCGTCGCGTTACCGGCGAGCGTGGCGCTCGAGGCGAGCGCGAGCCACAGGAGCTCGCTCCCGGCCGCCTTCATGATAGGGAGCATGACTATGGTGTAGGGAACGTTACTGACTATCTGCGAGAGGACAAGGCCCAGCCCGTGAAGGATTCCGAGCCCGGCAATGTCGGACGAAAGCGGCGCGTGGTCGATGATCGGCTGCAGAAATCCCGTTCTCTCAACGCCGTCCACTACGATGAAGAGCCCCGCGAAGAAGACAAGCAGCACCCAGTCCACCTGTTTTATGACCTTCGACGGGCGTATCCGGCCGAAAAGCAGCACAAGCGATGCCCCAAGAAGCGCGATGACCGGTATCGGAATGTCGAGGAGCGGACTGAGGAAGAAAAGGAGTATCACCAGCAGAAAAATGGGGACCGAAACCTTCATCGAGGCATAGTGGTATTCGAACCCATCGCCGTTGAATGTGATGTTTCGGCCTGTCTTGAATTCAGTACGGAAGAAGCGCCTTATGATGAAGACGAGCGCAACCATGCCGAGCAATGAAACGGGCAGCAAATGAAGCAGAAACCAGCCATAGGGAATGCCCGAATTGATGCCAATCAGTATGTTCTGTGGATTCCCGGTTATGGTCATAGCACTTCCGATGTTCGAAGCCATGATTTCGGCGAAGAGGTAGGGGATTGGATTGAGGTTGCCGGACCGGCAGATCCGCAGTATTACCGGGGTGAACAGCAGCACGACGGCATCGTTTACAAGAAAGGCGCTCGCGATCCCCGTTGTGAATACAACGAGAGTGAGGAGCTGGGACGTGTTGCTTGAAAAGGTGATGGTGGTGCGGGCGATCAGGGTGAAAAAGCCGTCGAGCTCCAGCACGGAGATGATGATCATCATGCCCAGGAGAAGAAAAATAGTGTTGAAGTCGATGGCGAGTACGGCATCTTCCATCGAGACTACGCCGAAGAGAATCATGGCGACCGCGCCGAAAAAGGCTGCGGACGGCCTGTCGACATTGATTCCGGGCAGGCGCGTGAAAATGATGCCGATGTACGTCGTGATGAAAATGATGAGCGCGGCGGAGGCCATGGCGGGGGATCCTGTTTGTTCTATGACGGTTCACCGGCCAGATCGGGGGAGAATCGCGTTTATCGCAAGTATTATTTCAGAGTTTGCACGTAGTTATGATTGATTAAACCGCTAAAGAGGCCGCCCGTCGGGACGGCCTCTTTAGGTCGCAGATGTCAGAAAATCCTAGAAATGGTCACAGAGCAGCTCGAAATAGGCTTTGGGGTGATCACAGGTCGGACACTTCTCCGGCGCTTCGTTTCCCTCGTGGATATATCCGCAGTTGCGGCAGATCCATTTTTCTTTGCTATCCTTCTTGAATACCTTGCCTTCTTTGAGGTTTTTAAGCAGGGCGAGGTAGCGCTGTTCGTGATGCACCTCCACCTCGGCGACCTTGCGGAAGAGAAAGGCTATTTCCTTGAATCCCTCTTCTTCGGCTATTTTTGCGGCTTCCGGGTATAGTTTGGTGTGTTCCATGTTCTCGCCTTCGGCGGCTTCCTTGAGGTTCTCGGCCGTTTTGCCGATCACGCCGGCGGGATATGACGCGGTGATTTCGACCTCGCCCCCTTCAAGGAATTTGAAAAACCGCTTGGCATGCTCCTTTTCATTTTCGGCCGTCTCGAGGAATATGGCGGCTATCTGTTCATACCCTTCTTTCTTCGCTGCCGAGGCATAATAGGTATACCTGTTCCGCGCCTGCGATTCGCCGGCGAATGAGGCGAGCAGATTTTTCTCGGTTTTTGTGCCCTTAACGCTCTTCATTGATCCTCCAAATAGTAGTGTATGCGTTGATAAAATCGACGGAAGCGTAAAAGCATCCCGCCCGTTTAATGCCTGAAATCAAGAGGCCCGATACGGTCTAGGCCTTCCAGAGCCCGTGAAGATTACAGTACTCCCTGGCGACCGGTTTTCCTGCCGAAACTTTGAACACCGCCTCGGGCGCGTCGCCGGGATTCAGGAACTGCCGGTAGCTCTTGCCGTCGGCGATAAGTTGAATCCACATTATCCAGTGTTTATCTTCCATCGGGTGCGGAACGCTTCCAACTTTTACCTTGTAGCCGTCGGCGGTTTTTTCGATCTCGGGAACGTGTTTTTCCTTCGAGGCGTCGGTGGTGTTTTCGGACAGCAGCTTCATCGGCTGGCCGCAGCATACCAGCTCTCCGCCCCCCGCATGAAGAACCTCCACGATATTCCCGCATACGTCGCATTTATAGACTTCCAGCTTTTCTTTAACCATGTTCCCTCCGTTTTATTTTAAAGAATACATTCCCGCTACAGGCATGGCGGGATAGCTATTTTGCGGTTATCACCTTTCCCCTGAAAATCCGGTAAACAAAAGTGGTATACAGGATGACAATCGGCATGCCGATAAGCGCTATCCACAGCATGACCGTAAGCGTCTTCTCGCCCGAGGACGCGTTGTACATCGTAATGCTGAGCGCGGCGTCGCCGGAGGCCTTTACCAGATTGGGGAAATGGGTTGCGCCCACGATACCCCACAGTCCGGCGAAGCTGAGCGATGACATCGCGAACGAGAGCCCGGTCTTTCCCGCCGAGGCGAAACGCCTGCAGAGTAGCCACGCGGTGATGACCACAACGGCCGCAACCCAGACGTACGGACCGGTCAGACTTTCGGGCATGTAGACGACGGTTACGGCAAACGACAGCGCCAGCGCGGCGATAAAGATTGTCCAAACTTTGCCAAACAGAACGCGGGCGCGTTTCTGGACCGCTCCGTCGGTCTTCATGGCGATAAAGGTCACTCCCTGCATGAGTATGGCGGAAAACCCGAGAAGGCCGATGGCCAGCGGATAGGGCCGCAGAAGCGTAAAGAAATTCCCGGTAAAATCCATCGAAGCGGCAAGCGGAACACCGATGATCACGTTGCCGAGAGCGACGCCGAAAAGGAGCGAAGGAAGCAGGCTTCCCGCGATGAACGCGCCGCTCCAAAGAGCGCGGCGCTTTTCATCATAATACCAAAACTCCATGGCTACGGCGCGGAAGATAAGCGCGAAAAGGACGAGCATCAGGGCCAGATAGAACCCGCTGAAGACCGTCGCATATGCATGCGGGAACGCTGCGAACAGGGCCGCACCTCCGGTAACGAGCCAGACCTCGTTGCCGTCCCAGAAAGGCCATATTGAGTTGAATACCGAGAGCTTCTCTTCGTCGTCCCTGGCCAGAAACGGAAGCAGGGCGCCGGCCCCCAGGTCGAAACCATCGAGGATCGCATAGCCGGCCAGCAGAATCCCTATTATGACATACCAGGACGTCTGTAAGAATGCCAGTGTTTCCATGGTGGAATCTCCTTTATAATTCCCGTTGCGATCAGTAAGCTTCGCCGGTGCCGGGGCCTTTTTTCACTATCTTCAGGAGTATCACGATGAAGATGATGAAAAGAAGAACATAGATAAGCGAGAACATAATAAGCGAAAAGAGCACCTGCCATGCCGGTACGACAACGGAAACCGCATCGGCGGTTTTGAGCACCCGGTACACGGCCCAGGGCTGGCGACCGACCTCCGCGGCGATCCAGCCGAACTCGTTGGCGAGGTGCGGCAGCGGGATCGCGGCGATGAGAGCGATGAGAAACCATCTGGCGGTATATGCCGTGCCGCGAACGAGCATCAGCGCGCCGACCGCCGCCAGAAGGGCGAACAGCGCGCCGAGGGCGATCATCACGTGATAGGACAGGTACGGAAGAAGCACCGGCGGCCTCTCGTCGGGTTTGAATTCGTTGAGTCCGAGTACCTTCGCGTCCGGGTCGAAATAGGCCAGAAGGCTCAAGAGCTTCGGGACCGAAACCTCGAGGTATGTTTTCTGTTCGCTCTCGACGGGAATTCCGAAGAGGGAGAGCGGCGCTCCTTCCATCGTGTTCCAGAGCGCTTCAAAGGCCGCCATTTTTTCCGGCTGTGTTTTCGTTACCTGGACCGAGCTCGAGTGGCCGGATGCGAACTGTGCCAGGGCCGAGAAGATATAGATAATGAGCGATATCTTCATGATTATTTTAGAGATGGCCTCATGACGCTTGTTGAGCAGGTACCAGGCGGCAATTCCCGCGAGGAAAAGCGAGCCTGTAATCCAGCCGGCGAGCATGGTGTGCAGGTACCTGATTACCGTGGAGGGATTGAACACGGCGGCGTAAAAGTCCGTCAGTACCGCGCGGCCGCCTTCCATTACATAGCCGGCCGGGGTCTGCATCCATGAATTGGCGATGATTATCCAGAAACCGGACAGGTGCGCTCCGAAAAAGACCAGGAAGGCCGAAAGCCAGTAGACCTTCCGCGATACGCGGTTGCGGCCGAACAGGAGCACTCCGAGGAATACCGATTCCAGGAAAAAGGCCAGTATGCCCTCCGCGGCGAGCGGGGCGCCGAAGATGTCTCCCACCAGGCGCGAATACTGCGACCAGTTGGTCCCGAAGGAAAATTCGAGAACGATGCCCGTCGCGACGCCTAAAGCGAATATGAGCCCCAGGATTTTAATCAGGAACGAGGATATCGTTTTGTAGATTTCCTCATCCGATTTTAGATACAGCGTTTCGAGGACGAGGATGACGAGCGTAATCCCGAACGTTAAAGGCGGGAAGATAAAATGAAAGCCCGCCGCAACGGCGAATTGAATGCGGGAAAGAAGAACAACATCCATTGTATACCTCCCGGTTGATCCGTATTACTTTTCGGCCTCGAACGAATCCTTTTCTACACCGCAGACGGGGCATACCCAGTCGGCGGGGACGTCTTCAAAAGCGGTACCGGGCTTAACGCCATTGTCGGGATCCCCGACGGCGGGATCATAGATATAGCCGCACACGGTGCATACGTACTTTTTCATGAAAGTCCCCCCTGTTCATTGGTAAAATTGATCAAGTTCTTGAAATTAACATAAAAAGCCGGGTACGTCCGCCGGATTATTTGGTTTCGGCGGTGTATCCGGCGTTTTTAATGACATCGATAACGGCGTCGGCGCTCGCATGGCCGCTTACTTCAAGCAGCTTGTGTTCCAGGTCGATAGTAATCACTTTCGCACCGTCCAGCCGGCCAAGTGCGTCGCTGATTCGCCTGACACAATGCTGGCAGGACATATCTTTAACTAAAAATTTCATCGCTCGACTCCCTTTGGCCGCCTCGAGCTTCAGACTGCGCGAAACGACTCGATAAACCATATACAAAAGGCGTCACGAAATCAAGAAAAATATTCCGATTATCTCATCACCGGGCAACAAGCGTTCCCGCCGGTTACAGGGGAAACCCGCTTCCGTGCGAATCCATTGATGCCGTTGGATCGCCGACTCGAGATTTCCGGGCCGGCAAAAATACGAGTAGTGGTTGGGGAGATGCCCGGTGGAAATGTTACCGGCGTGCGCGAAAAAATTCGATAATCTCCCTGTTGACCAGACTGGCGTGAGTTTCCATCAGCGCATGCGGCCCTGCGGACACCATCACCAGCTTCGAATCGGGAAGCAGAGAGTGCATTCTAATCCCTGACGACGCCGGGACCAGCCGGTCGTCAGTCCCGTGAAGGATGAGCGCCGGTTTTGTAATGCCCGCTATGCAATCCTCAACCTCCCAGGGGGGGGTGCCGAAATTGCGCAGTATTCTCAAAAAGGCGTAGGTATATCCGCGGGTGCGGGACGGCATAATGTAGCGGTTGATGTAATCGTCACTCACGGCGATAAGGCCGTTGGTGTTGATGGCGCTG
This sequence comes from Spirochaetota bacterium, assembly GCA_025457965.1. Classification (GTDB taxonomy): domain Bacteria; phylum Spirochaetota; class UBA4802; order UBA4802; family UBA5368; genus MVZN01. Next base: position 22,045 of record JALOTJ010000038.1, read on the forward strand.
TTGAGCACCCGGACGACGGGCTTGAAGTTAAAGAGGATGATAAATTCACCGAGCAGCGGGTAGCGCATCAGGCGGAAGGCGAGGTTACCGTTTCGTTCACGGCGAAGCCCGGCGCTTGCTATCAGTACGAGGCTGTCGGTCATCGAAGGATAGAGACAGGAGAATCTCAGGGCGACCGCCCCTCCCATCGAATGGCCGGCGAGGTGCGCACGGCGTATGCCCAGAGCGTTCATGAATTCACGGACCTGGAGGGCGTACAGGTCGAGAGAATATCGGATTCCATACGGCTTGTCACTCATGCCGTGTCCGAAAAGATCGACGGCGTAGACGCGGTATCCCGCACGCGCAAGCGCGTTGATATTGCTCTCCCAGGACAGTATGGACTGGCTGAAGCCGTGGACCAGTATGACGGCAGGTCCCCTGCCGCGGGCCCGGTAGCACATGGTATAATTGAGAACCGAAACGGCGTTGTTCTCCGTCAGACCGGCACGCAAGCGGTCGGTGGTCGGCTTGAGCCCCTCGACGATCAACGGCACGAAATAAAAAACGAGGAGGCATGCCATGATAAAAGTTATGAACTTTTTAAGTGATCCCATGACGGTTCAGGCTATACTACACGAAGCCGGCGTTTGCAAGTATAAATTGACACCGCCTTCCTTAAAACAAATAAATGTGCAGTTGCCGTGGTCGGGTATAGGCGAAAAAACGCTCATCGTTTGTGTAACATGTAATAAAATTTACTGCTTGGAAAAGTGCGGTGATGCATGTACATTATAGCCCGGAGGTAACCCATGGCGGATGAAAAGAAAAAAATACGCAGGCATGGCGCCGACGGTGTCGTAAAAGCGATCAACGGCATGGTTATCATTTCGTGGGGGGTTTTTCTGGTGGCGTTTATGATTGTGTCGATCTCCGGGTCCTCCGGCGGCGGGCAGTCGTATGGTACCGTCAGGACCGGGGGCAAGGCGCTTACGGGATGGGCGATCGCCCTCATGGTTGTGCAGTTCATTCTCTGCGTCACCGGTCTTGCCGTGCAGTCGAGCCGTATGAAGCGTAAAAGCGACCGATTCAGCATGTCACTGATTGTCTTTGCCCTGCTCTCCATTGTGGGACTTTTTGTCTTTATATTTGTACTGGCCTGACAAGCAAGAAGCGGAGCGGAGCGGCTGAGGACCCATGCCGGCGGAGGTGAAGGTATGTCCAATTTTTTCTTGACACTGATGGCAGCGTGCCGGCTATATTCAGCGAGGATCGCAGGAGAGACTCCTGTCGCACCAGGGGCGCCGAAGGGGCAAGTCCGTACCATACGAGGATGAAACTCTCAGGCAAAAGGACTGCGGTTTGTATACGTCCTGGAGAGTCCCGGCGATAGCGGGCACCGAAGGTTATAAATCCCCCCTGTGGGGATAATATCTCAGGTAGAAAGACAGGAGGAAGGCGCGTTGCACGACCGTCTTCCTTTTTTTATTTCCGGGAATATGCCGTCACGCGGACCGGGGGTATAGTTTGTTACATCCCTGAAAACAGGTGGGAAAGCGGGAGCCCGTATGAACCACATTATTATTATCGGACTGGGGAGTGCCGGATATGCTGCGCTGATGAGTATCAGACGCACCGCGCCGAAAGCCCGAATCACCGTCATAGATCCCAAATTGAGCGACCTCATGCACCCCTGCGGCATCCCCTATTCCCTGGGGGGGCATGTCAACGTGGCAGGCCTCGAACAGGACATATTTCTTTCAAAAATGGGAGTAGAAAAACTTTCCGGGGAAGCGGTGGCAATCGAGACCGGTTCCCGGAGGGTAATAATGCGTACCGGCGACGCGGAGCGCCTCGTTGCGTTCGATGTCGCGATCATCGCCACGGGGAGCGTTCCCGCGATTCCGGCCATCCCGGGACTGGAACAGACGCTCTACAACGGGCTCTATCCGCTTGCGACCGTGGACGATCTAAAGAAGATACAAGACCGACTCGATTCAGCGGCGAGGGGAATCGTTATCGGGGCCGGGGCGATCGGCCTCGAGGCGGCGATCGCCCTTCGCCAGCATCTCAAGACGATAAACCTGCTGGAAATGAAACCGCAGGTGCTGCCGGGCATCCTCGACCCGGATATGTCAGTACCGGTCCTGCAGCATATGGAGTTCCACGGTGTTGTCATGAACACCGGGGCTCCGGTCGATGGAATGCTTGCAAAAGCCGGGTTCGCCGGGGTAACGAGTGGAGGAACGGCATACGGGGCCGATTTCGGCATCATCGCCGCCGGATTCCGCGCCAGCACCGGTCTGGCCGCCGGTTCAGGAATCGCCTTCGAATTGCTCGGCATCACCGTGGATGAAAAGATGCGAACCTCGGTCCCCGGCGTATTCGCGGCGGGCGACTGTATCGCTGCCTGGTCGGTGATCGATGGCGCGAGGGTGCCGGTAAAACTCGCAACCTGCGCCTATCGCCAGGGCATTGTCGCGGGCATAAACGCGGCGGGAGGCGATGTCGCCTATCGGGGGACGGCCGCCACGTTCGTAACGAAGGTCGGCAGCCTGGAGGTGGCCGGCACCGGATACACCACCGAGGCGGCAAAGGCCGCCGGGTTTACGCCGGTCGAGGGGAAACTACGCGCCGGCATACTTCCGGATTATTTCCCCGGAAATACCGAGATCACACTCAAGGTGATATGCGACAGGGGCTCGGGCAGGTTTTTGGGCGCCCAGGCGGTAGCCGAAAAAGGAGCGGCCGAACGCATCAATCTTGTGAGCATGGCGCTTGAGTGTGGGATCCTGCCGGCCGATTTCTGGAGAGTCGAGCTCGCGTACTGCCCCGCGGTGAGCGAGGTGATCGATCCCCTCAACAAGGCGGTTGAATATGCATTAAGGAGGATTGCCCGATGATACAAAAAACGGCGCTCCACGGGGAACACATGGCCCTTAAGGGACGCATGGTCGATTTTGCGGGATGGGAACTCCCGGTAATGTACTCGTCGATTATTGAGGAGCATACCGCCACACGGACGAGGGCGGGCCTGTTCGACGTCTCGCATATGGGGGAGGTGATCGTTAAGGGACCGGGCGCGGAAGGATTTCTCCGCCGGCTGATTCCGACGAGGCTGAGCAAGCTCGCTCCGGGAACATCGATGTACAGCTGCCTGTGCCGGGACGACGGCGGCGTAGTCGATGATATCTTCATTTTCATGGTTTCGGTAACAGAGTACTATATCGTGGTAAACGCCGCGACGCTCGACAAGGACCTCGGCTGGATGCGCTCACACGTTACCGGTGATACGGAAATAATCGACGTTTCCTCGGATACGTCCAAAATTGACTTGCAGGGGCCCGCCTCGGGCGATATTCTGAAAAAGGTCGTCGAGGATGAGCGCGCTGGAGGCATGGGCCGCTTTCAGTTCTTTTATACCGATTACAAAGGCGTTCGGATGATGGTTTCGCGCACCGGCTATACCGGCGAAAACGGCTACGAGCTCTTCGTTCCAAACGATACGGCGGTTCCGCTGTGGAGGGATATTCTTTCAGCGGGAGAGGTGGCCGGAATCATGCCCGTCGGCCTGGGCGCGCGCGATACCCTGCGTCTCGAGGCCGCCTATTCACTGTACGGTCACGAGTTGTCCGATACCATCACGCCGGTCGAGGCGGGCCTCGGGTGGCTCGTAACGAGCGCAGACGACTATATCGGCCGCGGTGTTCTTGCCAGGCAGAAGGAAAATGGCGCGCCGCGCGGGCTTATCTGTTTCGAACTCGAGGGCAGGGGTGTGCCGCGAGAACACTGTAAAGTAATTAAAGACGGCGTCGTGATCGGAATCAGCACCAGCGGCGGTTTTTCTCCCACGTTTAAAAAGGGGATCGGAATGGCCCTGGTAAAAGCCGGCTCAGTCGGGATAGGTGACGGGTTCGCACTCGAGATACGCGGCAATCCGGTTCCGGCAAGGGTGGTAAAGCGGCCGTTCTACGCCTTCAATGGCTGAATGCGTCGGCGTCGACTCCGGCACATCACTTGAAAGTATCAGGCTTGTCGCGAAGCCGGGCAATGAAAGGATTTCCCGCCGCACGCGGTGAGAAATCCGATACGATCAAAATTTGC
>JALOTJ010000116.1 GCA_025457965.1 Spirochaetota bacterium
AACGGACCCTATTTATCTGATTAAATGGAAAGAGGTTTTCCAGGGAGCCGAAACGGTGCTCGATAAATGCGAAGACGTCGCCAATGTCGTTGAGACGATCCTGGTCAAACAGGCATAGTAATGACGGCGACCGTTCTGTTTCTCATAGCACTGGCGCTCTTCTTCGATTTCCTCAACGGCTTTCATGACTCCGCAAATTCGATCGCGACCATCGTTTCAACGCGCGTTCTATCTCCACGGTATGCCGTTATCTGGGCCGCGTTCTTCAATTTTATCGCCTTTCTGTTCTTCGGCCTGCATGTGGCCAATACCGTGGGCAAGGGTATAGTTGATGTGGCCGTTATCGATCCGGGCATAATTTTCGGCACGCTTTTCGGGGCCTGCGCCTGGGATATCATCACCTGGTATTTCGGACTGCCCACAAGTTCGTCGCATGCACTCATGGGCGGGCTGATAGGGGCTTCGCTGGTTAAGGCGGGATGGAAGTCGCTGGTCTACTCTGGTATAGGGAAGACGGTCGCGTTCATATTTATCTCACCCCTGCTGGGATTCTTTCTCGGTACCCTGATAGGAGTCATTGTCTACAGGTCTTTCAGGAATTTCGCCCCGATGCAAGTGGATCATCTTTTCAGGAAGGGACAGCTGGTTTCGGCGGCACTTTACAGTCTCGGCCACGGCGGGAACGACGCCCAGAAGACTATGGGAATAATATCCGTATTGCTGTTCAGCACCGGAATGCTCGGAGGCACCTTCTATGTACCGCTTTGGGTGGTGCTGTCGTGCCACGCCGCGATCGCGGCGGGCACCCTTTTCGGCGGATGGCGCATCGTCAAGACCATGGGGCAAAAGGTGACGAAGCTTCGGCCCGTAGATGGTTTCTGCGCCGAGTCCAGCGCAGCGGTGAGCCTTTTTATCTCGTCCGCGCTGGGAGTGCCCGTCAGCACGACGCATACCATTACCGGATCGATTATGGGTGTCGGATCGCTCCGTCGACTATCGGCGGTCAGGTGGGGCGTGGCCGGTCAGATCGTATGGGCCTGGGTCCTGACCATTCCCTGCGCCGCCGCCCTGTCGGCACTCGCCTATTACCTCGTGAGCTGAAAGTCGGCCGTTCACCCCGAATAGGGGAGGCTGACCATAAACTCCGTCCCCGCGACGCCCGATTTTACCGAGATGCTCCAGCCCAGCAGGTCAACGGCGTGTTTGACGATTGAAAGGCCGAGCCCGGTACCTCCCGTGGCGCGTGAGCGGCTTTTGTTCACCCGGTAAAATCGCTCAAAAATCCTTTCGCGGGATTCATCCGGGATGCCGATTCCGCTGTCCGCCACGGTGACGAGGAGCGATCCCTGGCGGATTTCGGAGCTTACGCCGATGCTGCCGCCGGGGCGGTTGTAGTTGATGGCGTTGTCGATAAGGTTGAAAAACACCTCCTCCGCAAGAAAGCGGTTACCCATGAGCTCAAGGCGGGAATCACCAAGGTCGAGGGTAAAAGCGATCCCGCGCTCACGTACCTTGGGCGCCAGGATGTCGACGCAGTTGGAGATGATGTCCGCCAGGCTGATACGCTCGACCGGGAAGACCGGGGCGGTTTCGAGCATGTTGAGTTTGAGCATGTCGTTGATGATCGAGTTCTGCCGGTCGATGTTCTGGAGCGCCTTTTCCAGGAAAGCCGAGGTGGACGAAGGGTCGTGAAGGTGCTCGCGGATCGTTTCCAGGTATCCTTTCAGTATGGTGATCGGTGTCTTGAGTTCGTGTGAGAGGTTGCCGACCAACTCGGTTTTTATGCGCATTATACGTTTGCGCTCGGTAACATCGTGCAATACGATAAGAACGCCCTGCAGCGTCTTCTCCTCACGGATGGGGTTGATATTGACGTCAAGGCTCATACCGTTAAGCAGCTCCATTTCGAATCTCGATTCATCGCCGTCCGCCAGGCACCGTTCAATGCTCGCGTTAAGGCTGCTGTTCCTGATCGCCTCGTAAAAATACCTTCCGTTCGGCTGTATCTTGATTTCCATAATGGCGGCGAATGCCCTGTTTAAAAGCACTACCTTTTTAGCGCCGTCGATCACCGCGATTCCGTCATTAATGTTATCGATGGTAACCTGGAGCTTGTTCTGTTCGAGAACCAGCGTGTTGATCTTATCCTGAAGGGAGTCAGCAAGATGGTTGAGCGCCTTTTGGAGCTTGCCCACCTCATCGTCGCTGTAATTGAAGATGCGCCTGGCGAGGTCGCCACGGGCGAAATCCTGGGCGAAATCAATCGTTTCGTCGATGGGCCGCGTAATGACCTTCGATATCGCCATGTTTACGAGAAAGGCGAGGAAGAACAGACCGCCCATTACTGAAATGATGAAGTTGCGAACGCTCGCCACGCTTTGATCAATTTCGTCAAGTGGTTTCGCGAGACGTATGATATACCCGTTGCTTCTTCGGGCGCTGTAGAGCATTTCAGTTCGGAGTGAATTGCTGTAACGGATGCTTTCACCGCGGCCTTCCTCGATGCTCTTCCTGACCTCGATTCTGTAGTAATGGTTATCGAGCGTTTCCTCGTCGCGGGAGGAATCCCCGCGCACAACGCCGTTCAGGTCGATCACACTGACACGCAGTTTGATTATCGAGGAGATGCGTCGAACCTCGCCGTGCAAAGCGCGGAAATCGCGTGCCTGGAAGGCCCCGCCGCGTTCAAGAAGGACCTCCGTGAGTTTGGTCTTTTCGGCTATGTCCTTACGGATAATGGACAAATGCGTGTCTCTTACCAGATCGACGATGAAAAGGAAAAAGAACAGTCCCAGGGCAAACGTTAAAACAGTATAGAAGAATATTATTTTAAATCTTAACTTGTTAAACACGGGATTTCTCCGCGCGGCGGTTATTCTTTGAAACCGTAACCGACGCCTGAAAAGGTGCTTATAATGTTTTTATATTTGCCGAGCTTCTTCCGGAGATTCATTATATGAACGTCGATCGTCCTGTCAATCACGTATACGTCGTCTCCGCGTATGCTGTCGATGATATTGTCGCGGGTGAAGATCTTTTCGGGGTGCTTGAGGAAGAGAAAGAGTATTTCAAATTCGGTTTTTGTAAGCTTGACGCTCTTGCCGTCGATTTTAAGGGCGTACTTCTCGGGAAAGAGCTCCACGCCCTTGTAGGCGATCTTTTTCTCGTTGAGTATCTGCCTCGTCTTCGTGTCGGTCCGCCTGAGCACCGCCTTGACCCGGGCGCCGACCTCTTTCATGCTGAAGGGCTTCGCGATATAGTCATCGCCGCCGAGCTCCAGTCCCAGCACCCTGTCGAACTCCTCGGTTTTAGCCGAGAGAAATATTACGGGGATGTCCCTGTAGTCGGCGTTCTCACGCAGCAATTTGCAGAATTCGAAGCCGTCCATACCATCCATCATAACATCGAGCAGGATCAGGTCGGGCAGGCCATGCTTGAGCTCGGCCAAAGCCTCCTCGCCCGAGGAAAACGCCCGAACATCGAGGTTTTGCATCGAGAGGTTAATTTTCAGGATTTCCTGAATGTCCTTCTCGTCGTCGACGACGAAAATCTTCTTTTTCATGGGCATCGCAGCCTTTTATGGGGTTTCCTGGTGGCGGATATCCTCGCCTTCGATAAAGTATACCGCTTTCTCGGAGATATTCGTCGCGTGGTCGCCTATGCGCTCGAGGGCCTTAGATACCATGATGAGCCCGAGCGACTGTGTGATGGTATGGGGGTTCTCGAGCATGTACGAGATGAGCTCGCGGTAGACCTGGGTATTGAGATCATCGATGTCTTTGTCGCGGCCTATCACGCTCTTGGCGAGCGCAACGTTCTTCTCGGTAATGGCCTGAAATGAGTCCTTGATCATATCGATGCACATCTTCGCCATTATCGGAAGGTCCACCAGGGGCTTGAGCGTCGGCTTTCCGTCGAGACGGATCGTCTCGCGCGCGATGTTCGTCGCGAGATCGCCGATGCGCTCGAGGTCGGTGTTGATTTTCAACAGCGACAGTACCAGGCGAAGATCGGCCGCGGCAGGCTGCCGGGTGACGAGGATCCGTATGCATTCCTCGTCGATAGCGATTTCGAGCTGGTCAAGCACGGTATCGCGCTGAAGGACCTCATTGGCGAGGCGAATGTCGCTACGCTTGAGCGATTCGATCGAACGCCCGATGGCCTCGATGGCGATATCGGCCATTTCGAAGACCTTGCTCCGGATGTTCTCAAGCTCCTGTTCCAGGTGGGTGGGCATCTGCTCCTCCTCGATTAACCGAATTTACCGGTTATGTAGTTCTCGGTCATTTCATTGTCCGGCTTCGTGAAAATGATATCGGTCCTGTTTAACTCTATCATCTTTCCCATGTAAAAAAACGCCGTAAAGTCGCTTACACGCGCCGCCTGCTGCATATTGTGGGTAACGATCACGATGGTGTACCGCTTCTTGAGGTCCTGGATAAGCTCCTCGATCTTCTGGGTGGATATGGGGTCGAGCGCCGAGGCGGGCTCGTCCATCAAAATGATCTCCGGTTCGATGGCGATGGTGCGCGCTATGCACAGACGCTGCTGCTGGCCGCCCGACAACGCGAGGGCGGATTCGTTAAGACGATCCTTTACCTCTTCCCAGAGCGCGGTGTTCTTGAGGGATGATTCCACGCGGCTCTCGATGTCGTAGCGGTTTTTCATCCCGTTAATGCGAAGACCATAGGCGATGTTTTCAAAGATTGATTTGGGGAAGGGATTCGATTTCTGGAAGACCATGCCGACCCTGCGGCGCAGCTGCGTTACATCATAGGTGCGGTCGTAAATCGATTCCCCGTCGATAAGGAGCTCCCCCTCCACCCGGGTGTTGGCGATGATGTCGTTCATACGGTTGATGCACCGGATGAAAGTTGATTTACCGCAGCCCGAGGGTCCTATGAGCGCGAGAACGGTATTTTTATACACCGGTAGGCTAATTTCATTGACCGCGGGATTGTTCCCGTAATAGAAGGTTAAATTACGTACGGAGATTTTTTCTTCCATCGATCCGATCCCTGCCGTTCACCCCGGAACCTTTTCATTGATGCCGCCCGGTAGTGCGTGATATACTGTATACTTATAACCGCGAATTTTTAAAGCATTTATAATGAATATATAAAGAAAATGTGAATAAACGATTGCATGCGTGGAAGGACGATTTATTGTTGTCAATCAGGCTGCTGTTGTATAATCAGAACGGAAAAGGGAGTGACAAAAGTCGGGGAGAACATACTGTCGTCGTGAGGAGCGCCGCGGCACGGCGATTTCTTAAGCAAAAAAACTGAAATATAGCAAAGTGAATTCAGGAAAAATGAGCGTGCCACGCCCCGAAGAGGCCGGGGCTCTCAATGACAGATTTTCCCCCGTAATTTGTCGTACTCACAGATATTCTTTAGGAGCGCGACCGCCATTATGAGATTCACCCGATACCTCGTACCGACACTAAGGGAAGACCCTTCCGACGCCGTGGTGATGAGCCACCGGCTTATGCTCAGGGCCGGCCTGATCCGAAAGGAATCAGCGGGTATGTACCTGTACCTTCCGCTCGGCTTCCGCGTTTTGCGTAAGATCACCGACATCGTCCGCGAGGAGATGGAGCGCGCCGGCGCGCTCGAATTCCTTATGCCCGAGCTTACCAGCGCGGACCTCTGGAAGGAGTCCGGGCGCTGGGAGGCCATGGGCAAGGAGATGATCCGCATAAAGGACCGCAACGGCCTCGAGTACGCCCTGGCCCCGACGCACGAGGAGGCCTTCACCGCCGCCGTACGCTCGATCGTGTCGTCGTACCGCGACCTGCCGTTGAATGCCTACCAGATCAACACCAAGTTTCGCGACGAAATCCGGCCGCGCTACGGCGTGATGCGCAGCAAGGAATTCATAATGAAGGACGCCTATTCATTCGACATGGACGAGGCCGGCCTGGAGCGTTCGTACCAGTCCATGCGGAAGGCCTACCGGAACATATTCAGCCGTTGCGGCATCGAGACCATCCCGGTTGAGGCCGATACCGGCGCAATGGGCGGAAGCGCCTCGGAGGAGTTCATGGTGGCCTCCGAGGTGGGGGAGGAGGTGCTGCTGCTGTGCGCCGCCTGCGGCTACAAGGCCAACCAGGAGCGCGCCCAGTACCGGAGGAGCGAAGCCGCGCCGGCGGGCGAACCGGAGGATCTGCGCGTTGTGGACACCCCGAACGTCAGGACCATCGACGATCTGGCCGTCTTTTTTAACTGCGGGGCCGACAGGTTTCTGAAAAGCATTGTTTATCTCGCCGACAGCACGCCGGTAATGGCGGTGGTGCCGGGCGACAGGGAGATCAACGAGGTGAAGCTGAAGAACGCGCTCGGCGCGCTTGAAGTGGAGCTTGCTCCCGATGCGATCGTCGAGGAGGTCACCTCGGCACCGGTGGGCTTTGCCGGGCCGATGACGAAAAAGCCGGTGCGAACCATCTTCGACCTCTCTATCCGTACAACGCGGAACGCAATCACCGGGGCCAACGAAAAGGACAAACATTACGCGGGCGTCAAGGCCGGCAGGGATTTCATTATTGCGCAGGAGGCCGACATCACCTCGGCCGTAAAGGGTGATGCGTGCCCCCAGTGCGGCGCTGCGCTGGACGAGCGCAAGGGGATCGAGGTGGGGCATATCTTCAAGCTGGGCTACAAGTACACGAAGTCCATGAACCTCACCGTGCTCGACGAGAACGGAAAGGCGGTGTATCCGATTATGGGATGCTATGGTATCGGTGTCAACCGCACCATGGCGGCGGTCATCGAACAGCACAACGACGATAAAGGCATCTCCTGGCCCATGACCGTCGCCCCGTTCCAGGTACACCTGGTCGGCATCGCCAAATCGGAGGATGAAATCTCCGCCGTTGAGGAGATTTACGGGATGCTCTCGAACGCCGGGATCGAGGTGCTCTATGACGACCGCAAGGCGAGCCCGGGCGTTAAGTTTGCCGATGCGGATCTTATCGGCATGCCCGTACGGGTAACCGTCGGCAAAAGTTACTTCAAGGATGGCGAGATCGAGGTGAAGCTTCGCCGCGAGAGTGAAATTGTACGCGTCGGAAAGGACGCGTTCATCGGCCACGTCCGCGGCCTCATAGAAATAGAGTGGGGCCGCATTTCCTGAGATCTGCGCGTATCTCACCGTGAGAAAAATTCTGTTGACACGGTTTTTTGCGGGATATATCAGGTTTAACCAGCACGGGGTGTAGCGCAGTCCGGTAGCGCACCTGGTTTGGGACCAGGGTGTCGTAGGTTCGAATCCTATCACCCCGAATACGCGCCAGTAGCTCAGTCGGATAGAGCAACAGCCTTCTAAGCTGTGGGTCACAGGTTCGATTCCTGTCTGGCGTGCATTATTCTTTTCTCCACTTGCAATACAAGAGACCACTGGCAGGTTTTGATTTGTTGATTTATAATGATTGGATGCATACAAGAAAACAATACTGAAACTTCTCCCCGCAGGCCTCGATGTAAAGACATATAATGGAAGTGCTGCAAAACTTAAGGATGGTCCTTGCCACCGCTTTTGGGTCGGGGCGCACGCACTTCCCTGACTATGAAACAAGTCTGATAATTCGCATAAGTTAAAAAGTATTGTAATTGCCCGGTTCAGGGTATATTTTGCTATTATTGGGATCTAAGCACCCGTCTTCACCTAAATAGATAAAACACCACTATACCGAGGCCAGGAAGTGTAATGTCGAATTGTACCTTTCGCATCGAATGCCTTTTATTCGCGGTGCTGATCGCAATGACGGCGATTGCCTGCGGAGGCGGTGGAGGAGGCGGCGACAGCGGTCCATCCACCTTCGCGATCGAGCCGGACCCGGTCCATACGGGCAATGATTGCGGGTGCGGCGGTAAAAATTCCATCGGTTCCGGAATGACATTTTCGAGCACCCGTCCCCTGTTCCCTTACATCGACGATAAAAAATACGTTCCCGGGGAAGTGCTTGT
>JALOTJ010000117.1 GCA_025457965.1 Spirochaetota bacterium
AACGGTGGAATACGGCGATACCGTCATAACGGGCCTTAAATCATGGTGCCGCATCGCGGTGGACGGGCAGAATATCATCAAGGTGGGTCCGGATTCGGTACTGGTATTCAAGCTCCGGAAGGATGACGGCCGCCTTGAATTGCGGAGGGGATACATCGGGGCGGTACTGAAAAACCTGAAAAACTTCCACGAGTTCCGGGTCACAACACCCACGGTCGCCGCCGCGATACGGGGTACCGCCCTCTGTGTGGCGGTCGAGTCTCCGGATAAAACCTATGCCTGTGTGTGTAATGGAAAGATCGGTTTTATGCCGGAGGGGGCGAAGGACGAGAGGCTCGTCGCCGCCGCGCACCATCATGCGGCGCATTACGTACGCGAGAAGGATAAAATCGTGGTCAGGGACGCCGGCATGCTTTTCCACTCCGACAGGGACATCGAGGACCTTGCCGCGGCGATCGGCGTCGTCATTGACTGGAGCGCGAACGAATAGGGCGGTTGGCGGGGCCGCCGAACGGGCGGCCCTTTTTCCTTACGGCCAGCAGCAGGTTCGATTTGCCTTTGCCGGTAAGCACCCCGTAGCCGAAACTGAACGGCAGGGGCTCGCTCTTTTCGCTGAAGGCGAGGGCGAGGTCGGGCTGGTCAGGGGGATTCTGCAAATCCTTGAGTCTGCGCGGCCTTGTGTAGGTGCCGAAGAGTCGGGCGTCCCAGTCGTTTTTGTCGAACAGCCTGTAGGGCATCCCCGAATCGTCCTGGATGACGGTTCCGCTGTGCTCGAGAATGAAGGTGCACATCGTGCTGAACCCCCCCCGGTGAAGCAGATATACCGCCGATTTAATCAGGGTGTCAAAGCTGCCGATCTTCCGGAAAAAAGCACCTTCGGGACTGGAGGGGTCGAGCACACTGTCTGAAAGGCGCATGTCGAGATAGATGATCGTTCGCACGTGCGTTTCGCGCGGTGTGACGAATTGTATGCGCGCGCCCATCGTCGAGGGCCCGGTTGTGCCGATATTCCGCTGTGTGCCAAGCGGCACAATCCCGCCCGACGCGTCGATGCCGATCAAATCAACGGCCGTAACGCGAAGGCCCAGGCGTGCCGCGAAGATCAGCAGTACGGGAACGGTTCCCGGCAGATACCGGTTCGGGAGCTCTCGCTGCATGACGGCGCTGTGAAAATAATTGCGCGAGGCGATGCTCTCAATGGCGCGATGGATGGCGGAGAGGCCTTCCGACAGTTCTCCGGGGGTGAGGCGGAGCGGATCGGGGATGGGTCCCGGTTCCTCGAGTGCAACCATTATATAGGTCCTCGCATCGGGGTAAAACGTGTAGAGGTTCGCAAGGTCCGCCCCGCTGAAGGGGTAAAACGCGGTCCGGGCATGACGCTGACCGTCGAGCTTGGCCGCCCTCCAGGGAATGATGTGGTCGATGTTTTCCGTCCGGACCATGTCCCAGAATGCGTTCATGGCCTCGACGTGGCGCGCGTACTGCGGGGTCGCCGCCGTCTCGCGAAAGGGGCTGTCCGGGCGCTGCGGCATCCCCGCGAGAAACAGGGCCAGATCGTTCCAGTAGGCAGTGGAGCCGGCCTTTTCCAGTTTTTCGGGCGTGGTGCAATGATACAGACAGAAAAGCAGCAGCGTAAACACTATGGCGGTTTTCTTTTTCATACAGATAATCTCCGGTGTGCTGGCTCTGTCGTTGATGCTGGTTATGGCCCGTTGATCCCGGGGTGTGTAACAGCGACGGCATGCCCGCGCCTAAAATACGGTTATATCGAATACCAAAGCGCTACCCGGATATACTCAGGATAGCCCGCTTTAGGCAACGGACTTGATCTTTTTATAGAAGATTTAACGGTCTAACCGGACTTCAGGTGGCCGAAATCCCTTTAGTTGCATAGTTCTGTGCGGCTCTATGACAGTAATCGTACACTCGACCCGATAACTGGAGTTGGAATGCGGATTTTCAGGTAAAAAGTCAATACTATTGCACGTCTGTGAAGGTTTTTTTATTGACAAAACTGGATATCGACTTTAATTAACCGATCAATTTAATCGTTTGGTTAATTTTATCAGTATCAATCCCACCATCGATTGAGAGACGGGATCACCCCTGCCGCAGGTGTTCACGTCGGTTTTTATCGCACGCCGGAAACGAGTACTGGCGCCCGAGGAATGGTTAGAGCGAAGGCGTCAATTCGTCATTTTTTTAAGTAAAGGATGTTCGTGATGTTAAACTCCGAGCAGATCCAGGCGCGGGACCGCATACTCCAGGCCGCCAAGAAGGAATTCGCCGAGCGGGGATATGATGGAGCGCGGATGAGCTCCATCGCACGGCGGGCCGAAGTGGATCAGGCCCTTATTCATTATTATTTCGAGAACAAGGAGCAGTTGTACGTCCGCGTTCTGCACCTCATCCTGGGCGTGGACCGGGAGCCCGAATTCAGGGAAGAGGCCGCTTTCGAGGCTCTGACCCCCTCACAGCGCATGTACACGGTGCTCTATTTTCTCGTTCATACCCACCTTCAGGAATACGACCGGGATTTCAACCGCATCATCGCGATCGAACTGGCGCAGGGCCACAAGCATATAAGGGAGATCGTGGCGCGCTATTTTATTCCGAGGATGGAGCGAATCGAGAGCACCATCAATGAAGGTATCCGCTCGGGCGAATTCGAGTGCGAAAATCCGATGCTCTTCGTGTTCAGTCTCATCTCGTTCGCCATCAACTACGGCGATCGGGAGAACTGGGAGGGCACCCCCTGGTTTGAGCGGATATACGGGTCCGGATACAGGGACCGGGTGCTGTCCTTTCTGGTAAACCACACGTTCAAGGCGCTCCTGCCAGCCGGGAAGGGGCTTGTCATCCCCTCCATACCCGAAAAGGAGATGGAGGCGTTGAAAGAGATTGTAGAGAAGACCAATTCCGATAGAAGAGGAGAAATTCGTGCATAAACAATCGAGGATTCTGGCCGCACCAATTATTCTTTGTCTCCTTCTGGGAGGCGCGCTTTCGGTCAGCGGCGGCGAAGCGACCGCGCCGGGGGAGGATAAAAAGGCGACGATCACCATCGCCGGGAACGTCATCACGCTGGAGCAGGCGATCGACCTGGTGCTGCGGAACAATCTTACGCTCCAGTCGGCGAAGTACAACGTGATCATGAGCGACAGCGACTTCGAGCGCTTCAAGGGCAGGTTCGCCCCCTCGCTGAACCTGGAGGGCGGCTACGCGAACCAGAAATCGCCGCCCACCGGCATGTCGGCGTTCACCGGTGACAAACGGTACCAGTACGACGCGTCGGCCTCGATCTCGAAACTCTTTTCAAGCGGAACGACCATTTCGGCAGGAGTGAAGGAGGTGTTCTTCGACGCCAACGATCCCGGTGTGGCCGGATTTGTGGCTAAAGAGCCGGGATACCATAAACCGTCCATGTTCGTGAGCCTGCAGCAGGAGCTGCTCCGCAACGCCTTCGGGCGCGGCGACCGACTCCAGAAGGAGATACTGAACAGCGCCGCGCAGATGCAGCGCGCCGCGATCATCAACGAGCTGTCGGGACTCGTGGTCTCGACGCTGGTCGATTACTGGACGATCACCGTGCAGAAATCGGCGGTGGAAAACGCCCGCCTTGAGCTGGATTCGGCGAGACAGGTGCGGGCCATCATCGCGCAGAACGCCCGCTACGGGCTCGGCGAGCTGTATGACCTCAACCAGTACAACGCGCTGGTGGCCTCCTCCGAGGCCAGACTCGAGGCCTCCACACAGCGCCACCGCGAGGCGGTGCGCAGGCTGGTGCGGACCATGAACATGCCGGCGGAGACGAAGGTGGAGGGCGTTACGGACCTGGTGGACGCGCTCCCCGCGCTCGACGAAAACGCGGCGGTGAAGACCGCCTTCGAAAAGCGCGTGGATTACCGGAACGCCCGCCTGATGCTTGAAAACGCCGACCGCGAGCTCGGGTATCACGAGAACAACGCGCTCCCCTCGCTCATGCTCAGCATGGGGCTCAACACGCTGGGGCAGGACGAGAATTACAGCCCGGCGATGCGCGACACGGCCTCGGCAAAGTATCCATCATGGGAGGCGCGGGCGAAACTTACGTACCCGCTGGACGACCGGGAGCTTAAAGTAAACCTCCGCAACGCCGAGCTCAAACGCCGCCAGGCCGCGATCGACCTTGACAGGACAAGGCTCGAGGTGCGCGACGACGTGCTAAATTCGCTGGAGCAGGTTCGGCTTCTGCATTCGACGCTCGGCAAGGCGCGCACGGCGCGCAGCGAGTCCGAGCTCTACTACCAGCGGCTGCTGGCGCGGTTCAGGCAGGGCAAGGCGACCGCGGTGAACCTGAAGTTCGCGCTCGACGCGCTGGTGCAGGCGCGCCAGGGCGAGCTCGAGGCGCTGGTGCAATATAACGTGGCGCTGCTCGGTTTCGATCTCGCCAAAAACGAGATCTTCGACCGGTACAACGTGGATGTCGAAAAATATATTCGGGTCGGCAGGGAGTAATCGGATGAACATCGCGCAATTTTCAATAAAACGCCCCATCTTTATCAGTTGCCTGGTCATATTGATGATGATTACCGGCGTGATCGGGTTGAACAGGATGGGAGTCGACCTGTTCCCGCCCATCGATTTCCCGGTGGTGACCGTCACCACCATCTATCCCGGCGCCACGCCGGAGGAGATAGAGAAGCTCATTTCAAAGCCCCTGGAAGAGCAGGTGAGCACCATTTCAGGCATCAAACGCCTCTCGTCGAGGAACCTGGAGGGCATATCGATCGTCATCGCCGAGTTCACCTACGAGACCGACGTCAAATACGCCGAGCAGAAGATGCGCGAGAAGGTGGCCCTGGCGCGTAACAACCTGCCTGACGACCTCGAGGACGAGCCGCTGGTGCGCCAGTTCGATTTCACGAACATGCCCGTGCTCACGCTCGCGGTGATGGCCGAGCTTCCCCCGGCCGAGATGTACGACCTGGTAAAGGAGAAGATCAAACCGCTTATCGAGCAGGCCGACGGCGTGGGGGAGGTGATGATCTCGGGCGGTACCCGGCGCGAGATACGGATAGAGCTCGATCGGGCGAAACTGAACGCGTACGAAATCCCGGCGTTCACCGTCGCGGAGAACATCAGGAACTCGGGGGCGAATGTCCCTATCGGCAAGTTCGACCGCGGCGGGCAGTCCACCATCTTCAAGACGGTCGGCGAGTTCAACGCCATCGAGCAGATCAGGAAGTCGGTGGTGAACTTCGCGGGCGACGTGGCGAACGCGGTGACCGTCGACCGCATCGGCACGGTGCGCGACGGCACCGAGGACATCGAGACGCTCACCTATCTCTACTACCCGGTGAAGGACGAAAAGAAAAGGTCGTTTTTCGGCAAAAAAGACGGCAAGAAGGTCGAGAAGGAGACGCGCCCCTGCATCATCCTCGACGTCTACAAGCAGTCGGGTGCCAACTCGGTGGCCGTGGCGGACAGGGTCGTGAAGCGGATAGACCGGGTGAACGAGGTTATCAAGACGCACAGCGGAAATCCGCGCCTGGTGTTCGTGTACGACACCGCGAAGTGGATTCGCAGCAACATCGCGGACGTCCAGGAAACGATGATCATCGGGATAATTCTCGCGGTCATCGTGGTCTATTTTTTCCTGGGGAATGTCCGCTCCACCATCATCACGGGGATCGCCATACCGAACTCGATCCTCGGGGCCTTTGTCATCATGTATTTCATGGGGTTCACCATCAACCTGATGACGCTCATGGCCCTTTCGCTCTCCGTGGGCCTGCTCGTGGACGATGCGATCGTGGTGCGCGAGAACATCTTTCGAAAACTCGAATCGGGCATGTCCGCCTTCAAGGCGGCCGCCGTGGGCACCACCGAGGTGATGCTGGCGGTGCTCGCGACGACGCTCACCATCATCGCGGTGTTCCTGCCCATCGGATTTCTGCAGGGCATCGTGGGCCGCTTCTTCCACCAGTTCGGCCTGGCGGTGGTCTTCGCCATGTGCATAAGCCTCTTCGACGCGCTCGCCGTGGCGCCGCTGTTGTCCGCGTACTTCGCGGGGACCGGCGCGAAGGCGAAAAACCGCCTTGTGGTCTGGTTCGACCGCCTTCAAGACCGCACCGACGCACTGTACGCGAAGGTTTTGACCTTCAGCGTCAACCGGCCCGTCACGATCATCGGCGTGACGTCGCTGGTGTTCTTCCTGAGCATCGGGGCGTTCGCCGTCATCGGCAAGACCTTCAGCCCGGACGCCGACGAAAACGAGGTGATGATCAACTTCGAGATGCCCTCGGGCACGAGCATCCAGGGGACGATGGAGGTGGCGCAGAAGATCGCGGAGAGGATGAAGAGCATTCCCGAACTGGACTACATGACGATCAAGGCCGGCAATGATCAGGGCGAATACAACCTGGGGGTGGTGGGAGTGTTCTTCGTCACGCAGTCGGAGGGCAGAAAGCGCCACAGCGTGGAGATCAAGAAGGATATACGGAAACTGCTTGAGGACTTCGCCTTCGTACAGCCTTCGGTGGACGAATATAACGCGACGGGCGGGGGCACCGACAAACCGTTCATCCTCAACCTTACGGGGGAGGACCTGGATGTTTTACAGAATTACTCGGTCGCGGTCGTGGAGCGGCTGAGGACATTCAAGGACCTCGCCGAGGTCTCCACCAGCTATAAGAAAGGCAAACCGGAATTCCAGGTGGTTCTCGACAACCAGCGGATGCAGACCCTGGGCGTGAACCACAAAATGGCGGGGATGGAACTGCGCTATCACGTGGAGGGCGGCGTGGTGGGCAAATTCCGCGAGAAGGGACTGGAATACGACGTGCGCATGCGCCTGAAGCCCGAACAGCGCGACCTGAAACAGACCTTTTATGAAACGCGCGTGCCGAACGTACAGATGAAGATGATACCGCTTTCCGCCATCGCAACGGGCAGGGACGCGGTTGGCCCGGCGAAGATACTCCGGCAGGACCGCGCGCGCGTGATCCAGGTGATGGCGAACATCGCCGCGGGAGGCGCGGTGGGCACTGCGATCGAAGAGACGCGAAACCTCCTCGAGAAGGAGCTTCCGATGCCCGATGGCGTGGGGTACTCGTTCGTGGGCCAGGCGGATGCCTTCGAGGACATGGTGTCGAATATATTGTTCGCCTTCATGCTCTCGCTGCTGTTCATCTACCTGGTGCTGGCGAGCCTCTATGAGTCGTTCATCACGCCGGTGACCATCTTCATGGCGCTGCCGCCGGCGCTCTCCGGCGCCTTCATCTCGCTTTTCATAACAGGGCTCAACATGGACATGTTCAGCATGATCGGCATCATCATGCTGCTCGGCCTCGTCACCAAGAACTCGATTTTGCTCGTCGACTTCGCGCTGGAGGGCGTGCGCTCGGGGCTCGAGCGCAAGGAGGCGATACGGCGCGCCGGCATGGTGCGGCTGCGGCCCATCCTTATGACCACCTTCGCGATGCTCGCGGGCACGCTGCCGCTGGCGCTCGGCATCGGCGAGGCCGCGCAGTACCGGCAGAGCATGGGCGTGGTCATCATCGGCGGCCTCATCATCTCGACGCTCATCACGCTCATCGTGGTGCCGGCGGTGTTCGAGTACGTCGACCGATTCCGCGAGGCCATAGAGGGAACGTTCAGGCCGAAACCGGAGATGGCGGGGACGGTTGAGGATGCCTTTGGCAATGGCGTACAGTTCACTCCTGTGGTGGAGCTTCCTCCCGTGGCGCGCATGAAAGAAAAGATAAAAGAGCGGATAAAGAAGCGGAAGTGAGGCCGCGGCGGGACACGTCGCGCATCCCACATGGACGAAAAACGGGGCCGGGAGGCCCCG
>JALOTJ010000039.1 GCA_025457965.1 Spirochaetota bacterium
GCCGAAAAGAGAAAGTTCCAGCACGTAAAAAAGCCTGTAGGATACCTTCAGCCCGGCCTGCTTGTGGTCCTGGTAGAGTTTTTCTTCTTTATGCTCGCGCCCGGCGATGAGAAAGTTACGCTGGCGCCACACGAACCCGGGCCCCGCCCTGAAGGCGGGACCCGCCCGTACGCCGGCCCATGCCGTGATGTTACGGGAAGGCAGGTACTGGAAATCGAGAAAAAGGAACTCCGCCGGGCTCCACCGGAGTATGGTGGGGATTCCCACCATGACGAACAGGCCCGGCGCGGCGTGCAGGTACATGAGGAACGGGAAGGGAACGTTTACCGGCATCACCTCCTCGGGGATGATGCGCTCGAAGGGGAAGTAGATGAGGCCCGCGAAGAGGCCCCCGTGCGGGCGCGGCCACACCCGATGAAAGGCGTACATTCCCGCCGATACCTCGTCCATGCTGTGGAACGGGCGGTCGCCGCGGGAGTTGAGCATCAGCTCCGCCATGTTGTCGTTGTCCCTCATCCCCAGCGCGACGGTCAGGTTATACAGGTTCGAGGGGAAATAGCCGTCTTCGTCGGTGGAGATATATTCTCCCCCGATCCGCGCGTATATCTCTCCATCGCCCAGGCCGAAGAGCTTTATTTTCGACCTGACTCCGTACTGCGACTGGTCGAATCCGTTAGTTGATAGTGCACCGTACTCAAGGCCGACCGAGTTCATCGGCCGCGGGACGGTGGATGCGGCGGCCTCCGTGGCGGGAACCTCCGATCGATACGAAGCAATAATAAGCATTGTCAGGGCGATGGCGCGGCCTGCTCCGGTGTACATCGGGATCTCCGCTACATGCTTCAATTATTGACTTGTTGCGAAACTGATAAAAATGTCATCGCGAGGAGGCCGCAGGCCGACGTGGCGATCTCAAAAGGCAACAAGTTTTTACTAATAAACCAAATGCTTTATGAGATTGCCAGGCCCCGATAAAGCCGGGGCTCGTAATGACACTCAGTAAAGCAACGACTCTTATAAATATCGGGACAGGACTACGTCAGGCATTGTATGGGTGCCGGAATCGCGGTGTAAAGTTAAAATCACCACCTTACATCGGCCTTGATGTCCCCGGCGGAACGGGTACCTGTTCGCGCAGTTCCTCGCTGAGGTGATAGATGGCGCGCCATACATGGTAGGCGAGCCGGTCGAGCCAGCGCATGGCCTCGAGGCGGCCCATGGCGTCCTCCGGCTCCAGTTCACCGCGCGCCGTGCTGGCGAGGAGCTCCACCCGCTTTGCGCGGCGGATGCCGGCGATTGACTGCGACATGGCTTCCACCACTGCGAGCGGGGCGCTGTCGGTGTGGCCCTGGAGCCAGCGCACCACCATGTCGATACGCGAGAGCTGTTCGAGCGCGATGAGGCGCAGCTCCGGGTGATGGGCGATCTCGCGCATCTCGTCGACCTCGCGGCAGGTTTCGACCAGCCGCTCGAGGTGGTCGACCGAATGGAGTACCGAGAGGTGGCGCTGGTGGATTTCGGATGACTCGGGCTGCGAGCGCACGCGCGAGAGGAAGCGGCCGGTCTCGCGCAGCGCCGTGCCGGCCTCTTCGATGTCGTCTGCAATATCGTAAAAGGACGCCTCGGCGTTCAGGATGCGTCGGAGCGACTCCATGACGACCGCGGCGATACCGATGACGGTGCGGCGCGCCGTTTCGATCGCGACCGAGGCGAGGTTGGTGACCGAGATGTCGAGATTTCGCGTGAGGCGCGATCCCTTCTCGGGGATGGCGCGTTCGATGAGCCGCCCCAGCCGCGGGATAAACGGGTACATGATCACGATGCCGAAGAGATTGAGGGCGCTGTAATGCGCCGAGAGGACCATCGCCGGGTCGTCGATGCCCACCGCCGCGCAGGCGGCTACGATCGCGGCGAGGAAAGGAGTGAATATCGCGTACACGATGCCCCCCGTCACCACGTTGAACACGATGTGAACGAGCGCCGCGCGTTTGGCCTGCACCGAGGCGCCGATGGCGGCGATGACAGCCGTGGAGGTCTTCCCTATGCTCTGCCCTATGACGAGCGCGGCTGCCTGGTCGAGCGTGACCGCCGAGGTGTGGAGCGCGGCGAGCGTGGTGACGAGCGCGGCGCTTGAGGACTGCATGATGATCGTCATGGCCGCGCCGATGAGGATGAGGATGAGACGTCCGAGGAGATCGGTGTCAGGGAACGCGGCCACGTCGACCTTCGCGGCGAGATCCTGCATGCCGCCCTGGAGCGTCGAAATTCCCACGAAAAGCATGCCGAAGCCCGCCATCACCATCCCCGACGAGGCCTTTTTGCCGCGCGAGAGGAGCATAAGGAGCGCCCCCACGCCGACCAGCGGCATGGCGAGAAGACCGATGCTCAGCTTGAATCCGAGGAGCGACACCAGCCAGCCGGTGGTCGTGGTGCCGAGGTTCGCCCCGAAGATGATGGCAATAACCTGCGTGAAGCTGATGAGCCCCGCCGAGACGAAGCCGATGGTGGCGAGGATGGTCGCGCTCGAGGCCTGCACGAGCGAGGTGACGACGAAGCCGGAGGCGATGCCGGAGACCGGGCCGCCGGTGAAGCGCGTGAGCACGCGCCGGAGCGTGTCGCCTCCGAGCGACTTGAGCCCATCGGTCATGATGATCATGCCGATCAGGAATATGCCGATGCCGCCGAGTATGGTCGCGATCATGATCGATATATGGCACGGCGCGCGAAAAACGCGAATTTCAGGGTCCGGTCGCGCGCGGTGTGTCCGGTGTATGCTTATACTATCGGCAGCCGCCGCGACGGGGCATTCGTAATTATTTGGTTGAAAAAATACCGTCATCCCCTACGCTTAACCCTTCTGGTCCATGGCCGGAAACGCCTGGAAGGAAAACGGGACATATGCCATATAAAAATCTGCCGCAGTTCATCAAACGGCTCGAGGAGCTCGGCGAAATCCGGCGCATCGCCGTTGAAGTTGACCCGGTCTTCGAGATCACGGAAATCGCCGACCGCGTGAGCAAGAGCGGCGGTCCCGCTCTCCTGTTCGAAAAGGTGAAGGGTTCGCCGCACCCGCTGCTCATCAACGCCTTCGGGAGCTACGCGCGCATGCAACTGGCTTTGGAGTGCGACAGCTTCGGCGATATCGCCGCGCGCATCGAGTCGCTGGTGAAGATGCAGCCGCCGGCGGGGATAATGGACAAATTGCGCATGCTCTTCACCCTGAAGGAGCTTGCCGGCTGCATGCCCAGGAAGGTTAAAAAGGCCCCCTGCCAGGAGCGGGTGCTCACCGGCGGCCCGCTGCTGGATACGCTCCCGATTCTCACCTGCTGGCCGCACGACGGCGGCCCATTCATCACCCTTCCGATCGTCATAACGCGCGACCCGGACTCGAAGGCGCAGAACTACGGCATGTACCGCATGCAGAAGTTCGACAAGGCATCGACCGGCATGCACTGGCAGTACAACAAGGACGGCGCGCGCCACTACCGCAAGTATAAGGAACGCGGCGAGCGCATGGAGGTGGCGGTGGCGCTCGGAGGGTCGCCCGTGGTGACCTACGCGGCCACTGCGCCGCTTCCCCCCGACATCGACGAGATGCTCTTCGCCGGATGGCTGCAGTCGGCGCCGGTCGAGCTCGTAAAGGCGAAGACGGCGGACCTGCTGGTGCCGGCCGAGTCCGATTTCGTGCTGGAGGGGTATATAGACCCCGGCGACGAGCGGATCGAGGGGCCCTTCGGCGACCACACGGGATTCTACTCCCCCGCGGACACATACCCAGTATTTCATATAACCTGCATAACGATGCGCGCCGACGCCGTATACCCGGCTACGATCGTGGGCAAGCCCCCGATGGAGGACTGCTACATGGCCAAGGCAACTGAGCGGATTTTCCTGCCGCTCATGCGGCTCATCGCCCCGGAGATCGTCGACATCGAGCTTCCGCTGGAGGGGGTCTTCCACAACTGCGCGCTCGTCTCGATAAAAAAGGAGCACGCCGGGCAGGCCCGCAAGGTTATCCACGCGCTGTGGGGCATGGGGCAGATGGCCTCGACCAAGTTCATCGCGGTCTTTGACCACGATATCGACCTGCGCGACTACAGCACGGTGGTCTGGAAACTCCTGAACAACGTGGACCCGCAGCGCGACCTCGTCCTCTCGGGCGGGCCGCTCGACGCGCTGGACCACTCGGCCTCCTACGCGAACTTCGGAGGCAAGATGGGAATCGACGCCACGCGAAAGACGCGCGAGGAGGGCATGGGACGCGACTGGCCAGACGAGATAAAGATGTCGGAAGATATAAAGAAACGCGTTAACGAACGGTGGAAGGACTATGGATTTTAAGAAATTTTCGGAAATGATCATGATCGAGCAGACGCTCTTCGCGCTGCCGTTCGCCTACCTGGGTGTGCTCTTCGCCGGGGGAGGGGGCTTTGTGGACTGGGTGTGGGTGACGATCGCGCTCGTAGCCGCGCGCACTGCCGGCATGTCGTTCAACCGCGTCATCGACATCGAGATCGATCGGAAAAACCCCCGCACGAAAGACCGCATTCTCGCGCGCGGGGATGCCAACCCGGCGGAGGTGCTCGTATACGGAGCGGCCGCCTCGCTCGTGCTCATCTTCGCGGCATATATGCTTAACACGCTCTGCTTTTATCTCTCGTTCGCGGCGGTGGCCCTGCTCGCCACCTACTCGTATTTCAAGCGCTTCACCTCTTCATCGCACTACTACCTGGGGCTAGTCGAGGCGGCGGCCCCTGTCGGCGGCTACCTCGGCGTGACCGGCGAGTTCGATGCTCTGCCCTTCATCCTGGGGGCGGCTATCATGATGTGGATCGCCGGGCTCGACCTGGTCTACGCGATCCAGGACGTGGACTTCGACCGCGAGGAGAGGCTGTACTCGTTTCCGGCTCGCTACGGCGTGGAGCGGACGCTTATGGCATCGGCACTTTCCTATGTGGCGGCGATAGCGGCGCTCTCAGCGGCGGGATTTCTCGCGAGGCGCGGAACAGGCTACTGGGTGGCCGTGGCCTGCGTGGCGGTGATCTTCACGGCGCAGCAGCGCCTGGCGCGCGGCGAGGACCCGGCGTCGGCGATCAAACAGTTCTTCGAGCTCAACCGCTATGTAGCGCCGGTGCTCTTCATCGGCACATTTCTGGATGTTTATATCGACCAGGGCTAAACTGCTCCCATGTACATACTCGGGATAACCGGCGCGAGCGGCGCGATACTCGGCATCCGCCTGGTAGAGGAGCTGCTCGGCGCGGGGAAAACCGTCGGGGTTATCGTTTCGGCCGCGGCATGGGACATTATCGACTACGAGATCGGTGCCGGTGAGGCGCGCGATCGTTCGCTTTCCAGGCTCATCGCGCGGCGCCGCCCCGATTGCAATCTTTCACTCCTGACCGAATACGCCAACGACGACCTCTTCGCCCCGCCGGCGAGCGGGAGTTTCCGCTTCGACGCCATGGTAATCTCGCCGTGCTCCATGAAGACGCTTTCGGACGTGGCGACCGGCCATGCCGACTCGCTCATCGCCCGCGCGGCCGATGTCGCGCTCAAGGAGCGGCGATATAGAAAACATGCTCCGCGCAAGGGACGCCGGAGCCGACATCGTGCCGCCGGTCCCCGGCTTCTACACGCGTCCCCGCACCATCGACGACGTCGTGGATTTCGCCGTGGGCAAGGTCCTGAACCTGCTCGGAATACGGCACAACCTCTTTGCTGAATGGGGGGGCCGTGAAAGCGACATAGGGTAATGTCGCCTTCAGTTTCACATGATGAACATCGACCTGATCAAAAATCCCACCCTCCGCCGCGTCGCCGATAAGGTACGCTCCGGAGTTCCCGTGGACGAAAACGACGCGCTCGCCATGCTCGCGACGGCCGACGTCGTGGAGCTCGGCCTCATCGCCGATTCCGTGCGGCGCCGCATCAACGGCGCGACTGCTTACTACGGCGTGTACTACGGCGTGAACATGAACCTCAATTACACCAACGTGTGCGAGCTGCGCTGTCCGCTGTGCGCCTATTCGCGCGACGAGGGCGATGCCGACGCCTTCACGCTCTCGCTCGACGAGATCGAACAGCGCGTGCGGCGCGCCGTCGGTTTCGGCATCGACGAGGTGCATATCGTGGGGGGGCTCAATCCCGCGCTCTCGCTCGAGTATTTCACGGAGATGCTGCGGCGCATCAAGCGCGTTAAACCGGAGCTCTTCATTGTGGCCTTTACCGCCACCGAGTACGACTACTTCGCGCGGCGAAGCGGCATGAGTATATCCGGGCTCTTCCGCGTGATGATCGACGCGGGCCTTGGCGCGCTTCCGGGGGGCGGGGCCGAAATCTTCGATCCCGGCGTGCGCGGCCGAATCGCGCCGCGCAAGATCTCCGGCGAGCGCTGGCTCGCCGTTATGCGCGAGGCTCACCATGCGGGACTCAAAACCAACGCGACGATGCTCTACAATCACATTGAAAATCCTTCACACATCGTCGACCACCTGTCGCGCATACGCGATCTCCAGAACGAGACCGGGGGCTTCAAGACCTTCGTGCCGCTTCCCTTCCACCCCGAGAACACCGCGCTTGCCGTGGAGAAACAGGCCACGGGCTTTGATGACATCAGGATCTACGCGACCGCGCGCGTCTACCTCCACAACATCCCGCACCTCAAGGGGCTATGGATGTACCTGGGCGAGAAGCTGGCGCAGGTGATGCTCCACTTCGGCGTGGACGACATCGGAGCCACCTACCATTACGAAAAGGTGGTGCACGCCGCGGGCGCGACGACCGATGACGTCGGTTCCGAGGAGCGCCTGCGGAGGATCATCGAGAATGCCGGGATGACCCCCGTGCGCGCCACGGCCGCCTACTGAAACCGGGAGGGCCCTTTATGAAGCTTGGCTACATCGACTACCTCAACTGCTATCCCTTCTACCATCATATGATGACGAAAAGTCCGCTCGACGGCGTGCAGGTCATTCCCGCGTACCCGAGCGCGTTGAACGCCATGATGCGCGAGGGTGCGCTCGACATGAGCCCGGTCTCCTCTGCCGCGTACGGGGACGTGCCGGAGGCGCTCATCCTCCCCGGCTTCTGCCTCTCCTCGATCGGCTACGTCCGCTCGGTGGTGCTGGTCAGCCGCGTGCCGATCGAGGAGCTTGACGGGCGCAGGCTCGGCCTCTCCTCCGCGTCGCAGACCTCGGTGGTGCTGCTGAAGATGCTCCTGGAGCGGCATTACGGCGTGCGCCCCTCCTATGTCCCGTCGCCGCCGCGGCCCTCGCTTTCGGAGATCGACGCGGCCCTGGTGATAGGCAACGAGGCCATGATGCACGAGGCCGAGCCGGTCCCCTACACCTACGACCTGGGCGACCTGTGGCTGCGCAAGACCGGGCACCCGGTGGTCTTCGCCGTGTTCCTTGTCGGCGCGAACGCCGCACGGACCATGCGCGCGGACATCGAGCGCGTGGTCGACTCGTACTATAATTCGCTCGCGTGCCTGGAAACGGAGCGAAGCGCGCTCATCGACGCGGCGCGCGCGAAGTACCCCGACGTTGCCTACGACATCGACACCTATTACCGGCTGCTGCGTTTCGAGTTCACCCACGAACTGAAAAGCGCGCTGGAATACTACTACGCCCGGGCGGGGGAGATGGGGCTTATCCCGAAGGTAAGGGAGATACGGTATTACGGGTGAGGTTCGGGTTTCGCGGTGTTCCTGCTGCGCGCGTATTTGGGAGGACGACGGTCACCAGGGCGAATGAACGCCGGCGGTGCGGAAAATAATTTTGTCCGCTCGTTCTCTCGATTCTGCTCGATAATATAATTCCCCTTGTCTTTAATTATCGCGTTTTCACGCTGTCCATTTCCCCGGAAGGCCGTTCACACTTATACCGTGTACCTTTATCAATGTGAGCGGCGGGTGCCGCATAAACAATTGACTGCGTCGCGCAGCCGTGTGATGATTATCCCGAATTCCTGCGCTGGCCGACACCCCTGACGAGGGGCGCCGTGCCGGCGTGCAATTGTACGACCGTACGGCACCGGGAGACATGGCGGAGCGGTGTTATTGGTTTCGAAGGATCATGCGGATGGGACCCCGTGGTTGAAACAATAGCTGATCACATTATTTTTCTGGGCAGCGGCATATCGCTGATTCTGGCCCTTTCCCAGGCGCTTAACCGGCCGATGAACGCCCGGAAGGTGTTTTTAATGCTCTTCTTTTTCGGCATGGCCGTCATGCTGTTCCAGGTGTATCTTCTCCTCGGCCCCCTGGGAAAGGAGATTGCGCTGGGCGCACAGCCGGTGGCTTTCAGCAAGTTCCTGGCGGGTCCCTCCCTGTATCTGTATCTGCAGCAGGCGATGAAACGCAGGGGCGCCTTTACGCGCGGGCAGATGCTGCACTTTATTCCGGCGATCATCTCGGTGATGATGCGGCTGGCCGTCGGGGCGACGCAGGCGTACGGTGTTTCACTGGATTCGGCCAGGGCCCGCTTTTTCCTGGTATCCGTTCCCCACGCCTATGATTTTGCGGGCCTGTTTTCCATATTCGCCTATATGGCCGTGATTTTTCATAAGGCCGGCATTTTTAGAATGCGCTCCATCAGGAATACGAGGATCGAAACGGCCTTTGTCGTCATTCTTGCGTCGGCCATTGTCGTCGTGGGAATGGTCATCTACGGACTGCTCAGCGGCGACATCGCCTTTTTCAGGATTTCCATTTCACTCGTAAGCCTGCATATCATTTCGTGGCTGATCATCGGGCTGCGCTACCCCGAGTTCCTCAATCTGATGACGAGGGAAATCAAGAAGAGCCAGTACGCGCGGTCACTGCTGAAAAACTTCGACCAGAACGTTCTGAAGGAACGGCTTTTGGACCTCATGGAAACCGAGAAGTTGTATTACAATCCCGAACTCAGCCTGAAATCTCTCGCGGCAAAGCTGCTCATCACCCCCCATCAGCTTTCCGAACTGCTGAACGTCACCATGAAAATGAACTTCAATTCATTCGTCAACACCTACCGGGTGGACGAGGCGAAAAGGCTTATCGGGGAGAAGCCCGGGGAGTCCATAATTAAAATCGCCTTCACGGTCGGGTTCAACACGCAGTCGGTTTTTTACAGTGCGTTCCTGAAACACGCCGGGATCTCTCCCGCGAAGTACCGCGAGACCTCCCCGGAAAAGCCCGGTGGCGGATGAGAGCGTTCCCTGAATCTCTGCAGGGCCGACCGCCGGGCGATAACGAAAATGTTATCCTGATTTATATATCCGGTGGACAGGCGGCGGGAAACGCCGCATAATCGGCCGACAGAGGCGATTTCCGGAACGAATCGTGGATCGTGTCCCGCGCGCTGTGAATAACGGCGTTAAGAAATCCATCTGTTCATGAGAGAACACAAGGAGGAATGGAATGACGCCATTCAGGAAAAGAACCGTTATAGCGCTGGGCGTTCTCGCCGGAATCATCCTGTCGGTACCGCTCAGCCTGGCGATCATACGGTGGAAATCGGAGAACCGCGGCGTTGTTCTCAACCACTGGCGGGTCAGCATGCGGACGGGTAATTTCGGCTCCAACTATCTTCTGAGGGCCGCGGTCGCCGTCCATTCCCTGGGGAACCCCGTTCCCGAGGAAGCGATGTTCTTCCACGGATTTTTCGACAACGAGGGAAAGAAGCTGAACGGCCGGTATCGGTACCGCATCAGGTTCAAGGCCGGCGGTCTGCCGCCGGTAGACGCCTTCTGGTCGCTTACCGTCTATGACCGGGATGGATGGCTCGTATCCAATCAGCTCGATCGGTATTCACTGAGCGACCGCAGCAGGGGGCTGGTTTTCAATAACGACCGGTCCCTTGATATTATCATCCAGCATGAGGCGCCGCCGCACAACCGTTCCAACTGGCTGCCGACGCCGAAAGGGGAGTTCACGATCAGCCTTCGGGCGTACCTCCCGAAAAAGGAACTGCTGGAGCTGAAATGGGCGATACCGCCGATCGAGCGCCAGGATGCCGCGCGGGAAGGAGGTAAATGATGATGGCTACAAAAGAGAGGAAGTCTT
The DNA here is from genome assembly GCA_025457965.1 of Spirochaetota bacterium. GTDB lineage: Bacteria > Spirochaetota > UBA4802 > UBA4802 > UBA5368 > MVZN01. The sequence goes on from JALOTJ010000039.1 coordinate 10,049, forward strand.
CCACGCTGATGCTCTTCGCCGCCGTGACGCTGGTGACCGCGGCGGTGATGACCTTCCCCATCATCTATTTTATTCCCCGGGTCATCATGGAGGTCGCCCGGCTCAAGCTGACCAATGTCGACTCGGTCACCGACAGGGGGAAGGCGCCCATGGACCATATAAGCCACTCGAACCGGACGCCCACGGCGAACAGGGAAGACCGGGTAATAGTCAGGATGAATGTGGATACGTTGTATTCATCCGGGTGGTTCGATCTTGAAAAGGGGCCCTTCATCATACATGTGCCCCGAACCGACGGCCGCTATTATTCCTTCCAGTTCAACGACTCGTATACCAACGCTTTCGCCTTCATTGGAAAGAGGGCAACGGGGAGCGATGAGGGCTATTACGCCCTGACGGGGCCCGGCTGGAAGGGGAAGCTTCCCGATGGAATAAAAAAGATCGAGGCCCCCACGAACATCGTGTGGGTCATCGGCCGAACCATTTTCTACGGAAAAAACGACATCGAATACGTGAAGAAACTGCAGTCGCAGATCACCTTCACGCCTCTCGATGAATTTAAAAGGTAACCATGCCGTAAAAACCATGGCAGGAGAGTATCCATGAAGAATCCATTTTCGCGTCATCTTTCAGCTTTTTCGGGGGAGACCGACCTTAAATATTCCCGAAGAAGAATGCTCGAGCTGAGCGCCGCCGGACTGCTTGCCGCCTCCTTCGCCCCACTCGCCGGCTGCGGCGCTGACGAACCGCCCGTTAATGCGCTTCCGAGGAAACCACTGGGGCGCGTTCCCGGGTTCGGGGACCGGCTGCCGAATATCGTGTTTATCTACGCGGACGATCTCGGCTACGGCGACCTGAGCTGTTACGGAAGCAGGGCCATCAGGACCCCCAATATCGACCGGCTGTCACGGGAGGGCGTTACCTTTACCGATTTTTATTCCTGCAACGCGCTGTGTTCACCCGCGCGGTACGGGCTTCTCACGGGTCGCTATCCGCAGCGCTCGGGACTCGATTTCCCGCTCTGGGAGGGACGGAAGGGGAAGCTGGGCTTTCGGGTGTCGAAACAGCTGGGGCACCTCTTCTCCAAAATGGGACTGGCCGACATGGGCAAGGAAAGCTCCATCAACGGAATTCCGACCGGGGAGATCACCATCGCCGAAGCCCTGCGCGAGGCGGGCTACCAGACCTGCGCCATCGGGAAATGGCATGTCGGTGATTTCGGCCTGTATCCCGAGTATCACCCCGAGAACAACGGCTTCGATCGGTTTTTCGGCGTGCCCTACAGCAACGGCCAGGACCCCTTCCCGCTTTACCGGGGGAAAACGCAGATCGAAGAAAATATCCAGGGAGACGACCAGGCAAAGCTCAGCCGGATATACACCGAGGAGGCGATAAAATTTCTCGACGAACGGGACGGGAAGCCATTTTTCCTGTACCTGCCGTACAACGCTCCTCACAGGCCCCTGCACCCGTCGGAGAAGTTCCGCCGAAAATCCCGCAGCGGTCTTTACGGCGACGTGGTGGAGGAGCTGGACCACTACGTGGGCAAACTGCTCGACGCCATTCGGGACAGGGGGCTGGAGCAAAACACCCTGGTCTTTTTCTCAAGCGACAACGGGCCGTGGTATAACGGCAGCGCCGGCGGCCTCCGCGGCGGCAAGGGGCAGAGTTTCGAGGGTGGCTTCCGCGTCCCGCTGATCGCGAAATGGCCGGGGCGCATACGGCCCAACTCCCGGTGCGGTGAAATGTCCTCCATTCTCGACATCTTCCCGACCCTTCTGGCCATGGCCGGGGTAAAATCGCCGACAGACCGGGTGATAGACGGCAAAAATATTACGGGACTGCTTACCGGCAAGAGCCGCAAGACGCCACACGAGACGCTCTATTTCTATCATCATGACGATCTCGAGGGCGTGCGCCACGGTTCCTACAAGTATTACCGCATGATAAACCATTACAAATATCCCCTGCCGACAAACAAGAAATGGGGAGGCGTGGGCAAGGCCAGGATCGGCGAGTGGCCGCTTCTCTATGATCTCTCGACCGATCCCGGGGAAAATTATAACCTCGCCCAGAACATGCCCGAGGTGGCGGATCGGATGGACGAGCTCATGCGGAACTGGGAAAATAAAATGGCCGAAAACGCGGCGGGAATCGTCAGGTAAGGCCCTTTCCGCGTATTATCCGTGGCCGCGCCAGTGCAATGTCCGGGCGGCTATTCCCCTTGCCGGCTCCCGGAGGTTCGGTCTCGTGCAGAACGTTTCCGAGAGCCCGGTGGGCCGCCGCGGCATCATTACGCTCATGACGCTTTCGGATGAAGAGGTTCGAAGCGCGGCAAAGCTCAGCGTCGGGGATAATCCGACGCTGACGATATACCGGCGATAGACGGGTTCGCGTCGATCGTCGATAAAAATGCGTACCGAAAGGGTTCCGCGCTCTGCCCGGCGAAGGGCCCGTTTCCGGTCTCCGGAAAGGTCCGTGCCCATGACGGCACGGGGCTCGGGCCTTTAAGGAACGCACCGGACTAGTGCGAAGTTTCCGGTACATCATCAAATAGCTGGCTGGCAAGCCCTATATTCATTGTTTTGTTAGGTAACAGGCATTTCAATTGCTATACTATTCCTCATGTATATCGCCCGTGTTTTTCTGTTGACGCTCTATCTTTACCGGAGTACCTCACGGTAGGCGGCGGCCGGCATGAACGCGGACAAAAACCACCTGGAACAAAAAATCCTCGCCGGCGAACGGATCGGCCGCGACGATGCCGTCGCGCTCTTTTCGTTCGACCTGGCCGAGCTCGGCCTCCTCGCCGACGCGCGGCGGAGGATGGTCCATCCCTCGGACGAGGCGGGCTTCATCGTTGACCGCATAATCAACTTCACCAACGTCTGCACCGCGGCCTGCGCCTTCTGCGCCTACCACGCGCGCGCGATGCTCATCGAGCCCTACCGCATGACGATCGACGAGGTGCTGGGCAAGGTCGACGAGCTCGCGCGCGCCGGCGGCACGCAGATCATGCTGCAGGGGGGGCTCGACCCCGAGTTCGGCCTGGACGAATGCCGCGCCATGCTCCGCGCCGTCAAGGAGCGCTTCCCCTCAATGTACCTGCACAGCTTCTCGCCCGCCGAAACGGTGCATCTTGCGCGCCGTGGAGGGATCTCCATCGCCGGGGTCATCGCCGCGCTGAAGGAGGCCGGGCTCAATTCGATGCCCGGCGCGTCCGACATGCTGGTGGACCGTGTGCGGCGGCTGGTCAGCCCGGACAAGCTCACGAAGGACGAATGGGTGGAGGTGATGCGTACGCTCGCCGCGGCGGGCCTCAAGTCCTCGGCAACGATGACCTACGGGCTCGGCGAGACGGTCGAGGAGCGCGTCGAGCACCTGGAGGTGGTGCGGACCGTGCAGGACGAGACGGGCATACTGCGCGCCTTCATCCCCTGGAGCTTTTCGCCGGCGCGCACCCGCATGGCCGATACGGTACCGGCCACCGGCGTCGACTACCTTAAACTGGTGGCGGTGGCGCGAATCTATCTTGACAACATCCGATACATCCAGGCTGGATGGCTCACTGAGGGGCACAAACTGGCCCAGATCGCGCTCGCCATGGGCGCGAACGACATGGGCGGCGTGCTGACCGAGGAAGTGGTGGTGAAGGCCACCGGCGTCGATACCACCGCCGACCGCGAGGGGATGATCCGTGTCATCTCGGCCGCGGGCAGGGTCCCCGTGCAGCGGGATTCCGAGTACCGAACGATCAGGAGCTACGCGTGATGGTGAGCCTGCGCTACGAGATCGACAACGAGAGCCCCGAGGAAAAAAAGCGCTTCATCCGCGCCATGTTCTCTTCCATTGTTCCCTCCTACGACCGGCTCAACCGCATACTGTCCATGGGGATCGACATTCTCTGGCGGCGGAGCGCCGTGCGATCGCTCGGCGACATTGCCGGAAAGACCGTGCTCGACCTCTGCTGCGGCACCGGCGACCTCTCGAAGGCACTTTCCCGAAAGGGTGCGCGCGTGGTATCGCTCGATTTCTGCGCGGCCATGATCGAGAAGGGTGTTGCGCGCGGCGCGATCCGCGGTGATGCCATAGTGGCCGACGCCAGCCGCCTGCCCTTTAAGGACAATGCTTTCGATATACTCACGATCGCCTTCGGCATCCGCAACATCCCGGATCTGGACAACTTCATCCGCGAGACGGCTCGTGTACTGAAAGAGAACGGGGCGCTGCTCATCCTCGAGCTCACGCGGCCGCAGCGTCGGTTCATGGCGCGCCTGCATCACCTCTATCTGAAACGGGTGCTTCCGGTCGTGGGCTGGATGGTGTCGGGAAGGCTTATGGCATACCGCTATCTCTCGAAGACCGTTCAAACCTTTATCGATCCCGAAACGCTCGAGGAGCGTTTCGCCGCGCACGGCTTCGCCTGCGCGCACACGCACCATACCATGGGAATCGCGACGATCGTGGAATGCGTCAGCGGCGGGAGGGACGGCGCCGGGCGCGGCGAAACGCGCCGCACCCGTATCGACGAAAGCGAGTCCGCGGGCTACTCGACAGTACAGCCGAACCGCGCGCCTTTGTAACGGGCCGTGTTCTCGCGGCCGAGCCCCTTTACCGTAACGGTCTTGTTCTTGTAGTCGATCTCGCAGCTTGAAACGGGCAGCGACAGGAGCGACCAGTTGCGCGCCGCCTCCTCGGTCTTGCCCTCCACGAAGATGCTCGAGCACATGAACTTGGCGTAGGCGCCCGATGCCATGGGCAGGAAGGCGCTGATGTCCTTCCAGTTCGCCGCCACCCAGGCGCCGATGCCGACGATGACGACGAGCAGCAGAATGAGCGCTATCTTCAGTATTTTTTTCATGGTGTCCCCCTATTTCCCGATGCTGTCGATGATCATCTTAAGGAAGCGGTTGCGGTCGAAGCTGGACTTCTCGCGCGTGTCGCCGGTGTAGGCGATCACCATGTCGAGCGACGGGATGACGAAGATCATCTGCGACCAGTGTCCCAGCGCCATGAACATGTCGCGCGGCGCGTCGGGATACACGGGCGGAAGGTCCATCTCGGGAACCCCCATGTTCAGCCACCACAGCGCGCCGTAGTTGGCGTCCTTGCGGTCCTCGGCGTCGAGCTTCGTTTTAAGATAGCCCGGCGCGAGCGTCGTGCTGTAGCGCACCCAGCCCTCGGGCAGAATGCGCTTCCCCTCCCACGTGCCGTCGTTCAGGAAGAGATAGCCGAACTTGGCCATGTCGCGCGGCGTGGCGAAGACGTACGAGGAGCCCACGAAGGTTCCGGCCGCGTCGCGCTCCCACACCGCGTTCTTCATGCCGATGACGTTGAAGAGCTTGTCCCATGGATAGCGGTCGTACTCGGCCGCGCTCATGGTGTTTTTGAGCATCGCCATCAATAGATTGGGCGTGGGGCTGGCGTATTCCCATTTCTCGCCGGGAGGGGCCTCGAAGTCCTGCGACGCGGCATAGGCGGCCATGTCCTTGTGCCCGGTGGTGAAGAGCATCGCGTTCACGGTGGACTTCAGCGGCGAGGCCTCGTAGGTCTCGTTTGAGTACAGCCCCGAGCTCATGCGCAGCAGGTGGTCGATCGTGATCTTCCGGTGGTCGCCGCGGTCGAGCGCCTTGTAGTATTTAAACGCCGGATCCGCAATTTTAAGCCGCCCCTCTTTTGCCGCGATGCCGTACAGGGCGTTCGTGAAGCTCTTGGAGACCGACCAGGTGAGATGCACCCGGTCTTTATCGAAGCCGCCGGCGTATTTTTCGTACACCAGGTAGCCGTTCTTTATGATGACCAGGCCGTCGGTGCGAATGCCCCTGCGCTCGGCCTCGGGTCCCACGCGCGTGAAGGCGTAGTCCTCGACGGCCTTGAGCTTCGCCGAGCTCATGCCGAGCTCTTCGGGCTTTTTCACCTTCCAGTCCTTCGTGGGCCAGTAGTCGCGCGCGACCTTGGGCGGGGCGAAAAGCGACTTCCCGCCGTCCCCGGCCTTACTGTCTTTAGCGGCGTCGGCGAGCGTGATGTGAAGGCCCGTCGCGAGCATCGCCCCGGCGGCGATGACGAGCGCCGTGCGGGCAAACCGTGTGTTCTTCATGGTAACCTTCCTCTAGTGTATTGTGGAGACACCGCCGGCGCTCCGGCGGCCGCGGCGAATTACGATTTGGCGCCCAGCGGATACTTCGCGCCGATACGGATCAGGAGGCCGGACATGTCGAGCTCGAGGTCGCCGCTTTTAAGCTTCGCGCTGCGGTATCCCGCCTCGGCGAAGAACTCGACCTTCGAGTTCTTGAACTGGTAGCCCGCTCCAGCGAGCATTTGCCAGGTGAAGCCGGAGAAGAATTTGTATACCCGTTCCTTTTCGTAATTTTTGCCCGTTACAGAATCCGTAAAATCCGGCTGGGAGAAAGTAAGCAACATAAACGAATAACCCATACCGATGGTGGCATAGGGAGTTACAAAGATGTAGTCTTTGAGCACCGGCAGGCGTACCTGCGCGTCGGCAAGGATGGGGAGCATGTAGACATTGGAGTCAGCTTTTACATCAACATCCACCATGCCGGATAATTTTGTCCCTATCTTTCTGTCCCAGCGTATCCAATACAGCCCCGAGTCCAGGCCGATCGCAAAATAGGGGTCAAGCACCCAGTTGTACTGGAAGTTAAGGTCCAGGCCGAACTTGTCCGGGTCGCTCGAATAACCGGTCCCCAGCTTTCCCTGTATGTCGCGCTCCACGGCGAACGCGGGCATCGCGGTGAATGCCATCGCCAGCAGCGCAAGAAGAACAAGCATTCGTTTCATTTCGTATACCCTCAATATTTGTCTGTACATTTAACGTGTTGCCTGTTGAGATCGCCGCGTCGGCATGCGGCCTCCTCGCGATGACATGCTTCTTATAGCACCCTGTCATCGCGAGCCCCGGCCGTTAGGGGCGTGGCGATCTCTTCATGATATCCAGCTCCGATTACAATCTTGTCGATTGCGCACTAATTCACCTGTCCGACTCGATTCCCCGTGGGCGTCACTTGATGCCGTCGATTATATTGTCGCCGACGCCGTCGCGGTGGTAGCGGATCGTTACCGTGCGGCCGCGGTAGGGATCGATCTTTTTGAAATAGTCATGCATGTCGGCGGAGATCTTCTCCCTGGCCTGTCCCTCGCGGTAGAAGTTTTTAACGAAGACCATGCTGTTCTTCCCTTCGTCCTCGGCGAAGACCATCACCTGCGCCAGGTCGGTAGTGGCGATGTTGACGATCCGGGCCTTTATAACACCCTTCTTCGATGTGTCGGTTTCGCAGCCTTTCATGCAGCGAAGGCCCGTACCGAGCGTTCCGAGCGCGAGGAGAAAACAGGCGGTTCGTAATAAATTTTTCTTGTTTACTCTCATGGTGTGTCTTCTACCTGTGGATATCCCAGTTTGGTGAGCCGCGCGCCTTTTGCGGAGAAAGACGCACCGTTTATCAGTATATAGAATATTTCCCCAAAGTAAAGTACATTTTGACCGGTGAGGGCATGAAAAAGAAAAAGCGCATTATCGAGGAACTCGCGCGGAAATACCGCGACGGCGCGATACCGCCCTGCAGGCACTTCGGCGAATGCGGCGGATGCCTCTTCCAGGACATTTCATACGAAAACCAGCTCGCGCTGAAGGAGGAATACCTGCGCGCGGAGCTCGGCGGCGTCTGCGATGTCAAAGCGGTGCGCGCCTCGCGCCCTTTCGGTTACCGGGGCAGGATGGACATGGTCACCGCGTTCGGGAGGTCGGGCCTGCGCAAACGCGGCAGCTACCGGCGGGTAGTGGACATAGAGTCATGCGACATCATGCAGGAAAAATCGAACACCGCGTTCATGGCGATCAAACCGCTCATCGCCGAAATCGAGGACTACGACTACCTCGCGCACGCCGGCTACCTGCGCTACGTCGTGCTGCGCCAGGGGATGTACACCGGGGAGCTCATGCTCAACTTCGTCGTGGCGTCGCACGAAAACCGCCTGGCCGGCCTAATCGACGCGCTTCCCGAGGGTGTCGATTCGGTCTCGCTCCTTTTAAGCGACGGACGCGCCGACGTAAGCTTCGGCGAGCCCTTCGAGACCGTGCGCGGCGGGACCATCGAGGAGCGCCTGGGCGATCTTCGCTTCTCCATCGCGCCCAATTCGTTTTTTCAGTCCAACGCCTCGATCGCGCTTCCGATGTACGAGGACATCCGCCGCATGGTGCGGGGCCGGACGCTCGACCTGTACTCGGGCGTGGGGAGCATCTCGCTCTTCGTTGCCGGCGCGGCCGACTCGGTTGCCGGTGTCGAGGTGAACCCGGAGGGCGTGGCCATGGCGGAGCGCAACCGCGAAATGAACACAATCGAAAACGCGCGCTTCGTACGCGCCGATGTGCTCGACTACCTGCGCGAATGCGACGAGCGCTTCGACACGGTGATACTCGACCCGCCGCGAAGCGGCATGCACCCGGCCGCGGCCGCGCTGCTTTCGAGACTCGCGCCGGAGCGCATCATCTACATGTCGTGCAATCCGTCGACCTTCCGCGACGACCTCGGCGCGCTCGCCGGTTATCGCGTCGAGGCCTTCGAGGCCTTCGATATGTTCCCGCAGACTCCGCACATCGAGACGCTCGCGCTCCTTCTCCGGCGCTGAAGCGAAGCACGGTAAGAATTTATTGGTTGCCCGGGCGGCCGGGCGGCCGTACAACGCCATTATGGATATGAATGAAGCAAGCGGCGGCAAAGCCCTCGCACGGCGGATACGCCAGCATGCGGCGGGCAGGGTCCACCGGTTTTTCGCCGTGGTGCAGCCCGGCTTCGAGGACCTGGCGATAGAGGAGCTCCGGGAACTCGAAATAGCGGACGGATTTTCGGCCGCGGAGGGCGGAATCGAGTTCGAGGCGCGCCTTGACGCCTGCTACCGGGTGAACCTGTGCTCGCGCATCGTTACGCGCGTGCTCATGCGCCTGGACCGCTTTTCGGCCACGCATTTCGAGCGCCTGCGCGCGAAGACCACGGCCTTCCCGTGGGAGCTGTACCTCTCGGAAAAAGCGCCGGCGGCCTTCAGCGTCTCGTGCGGAAAGTCGCGGCTGTACCACACCGGTCGCATCGAGGAGGAGGTTCGCGCGGGAATAGTCGAGCGGCTGGCAGTCTATGGGAAGACCCTTCCGGCGGATGGCGTGGATGATGCGGCCCCGGCGCAGACCGTCTTCGTGCGCTTCGAAAACGACCTCTGCGATCTGAGCCTCGATTCGAGCGGCGCGCCGCTGTACCGGCGCGGCTACAAGACCCACGTTGCCCAGGCGCCGCTACGCGAGACCATCGCCGCTGCGCTTCTTCGCGCGTCCGGAATCGAGCGATGCGATACGCTCGTCGATCCCATGTGCGGCTCGGGGACCTTCTGCATCGAGGCGGCCCACATCTGGAGCGGCCGCTGTCCGGGAATCGCGCGCCCCTTCGCCTTCGAGCTGTGGCCGGCCTTCAGGCCCGCGGCCTTCGCTCACCTTAAAAAGACATCCTGCCGGGAAACGGCCGCGGCATCCACGGATGCGGCGAAGAGAATCCACTGCGCGGACATCGATCCCGCCGCGGTGGAGGCGACCGGCGGGAACGCTCGGCGCGCCGGCATGGAAGGGGTGGTGCTCCCCCGGAAGGAAAGCTTCTTCGCGGCCGTGCCGGACATTCCGCCCGGGGCGAAGACGCTTCTGATGCTCAATCCGCCGTACGGCGAGCGTATTCCCCGGCGGAACCTCGCGGCTTTTTACCGGCGCATCGGCGAGACCATCCGCGCGCGATACGCGGGATGCGCGTACTGCGTCATCGTGCCGGGCATCGAGATCGAGAAGGCGCTCTCGCTTCCGTGGGATCGCAAGATCGTCTTCATGAACGGGGGCATCCGCGTGGCGGCCGTCATCAAACGGGCGCCCTGACGCTTTTTTATTGCGCAAATACGCTCCGGCCGATAGGGTGTCGAATCGCGGCCCGAAGGCCCGGATCACTGACAATGAGGAAACGATGATGCAGGATGAAATACGAATCCCCGAGCGAAGCGATATTCCCGACGCGCACAAATGGGACCTCGCGCCGCTCTTCGCGAATGAAGAGGAGTGGGAGCGCCTGTTCGGCGAGCTCGAAAAGAAAGTCGAGGGATATACCGCGTATCGCGGGCGCCTTGGCGAGTCGCTAGTCGTGTTCAGGGAGGCCCTCGAATTCGACCTGGCGCTCTCGCGCGAGCTGGAGCGGCTCTACACCTACGCGCACCTTAAAAGCGACGAGGATAAGACCAATCAGCGCTACATGGGGCTCTACGGGCGCGCCATGAATCTCTACAATCGCGCCTCGGAGCTTTCGAGCTTCATGACTCCGGAGATACAGGCGCTCCCCGACGAAACGGCGCGCGCGTACATGGACGATCCCTCCATGAGCGGCTACCGCTTTATGCTCGAGAAAATTTTCCGCTATAAACCGCACACCCTCTCCGTCGAGATGGAGGAGCTGCTCGCCATGGGAGGAGACCTGGCGCAGGCGCCGTCGCAGTTCTTCAGCCAGCTCGACAACGCGGATTTAAGCTTCGGTGTAATCACCGACGATGCGGGCAGGGAAGTGGAGCTGAGCCACGGCAACCTGGTGTCGTTCCTGATGAGTCCATCGCGCGAGGTGCGGAAAAACGCCTTCGATCAATATTATCGCACGTACAAGGCGCACCGGCACAGCATCGCATCGGCCTTCGCCTATTCGGTGAAGAAGGACCGCTTCTACGCGCGCGCGCGCAGGTTCGAGAGCTGCCGCGGCGCGGCTCTTTTTTCCGACAACGTGGCGGAGGAGGTCTACGACAACCTGGTTTCGACTGTCCGGAAGAACAACGCGCCGCTGTTCAAGTACCTGGCGTTTCGAAAAGAGGCGCTGGGGCTTGCCGACCTGCACTTTTACGATACCTATGTGCCGATCATCCCGGACGTTCCCTTTTCCATGAGCTACGAGGAAGCGGTCGAAACCTGCCTGCGGGCGCTCGCGCCGCTCGGCGACGACTATACCGCAACGCTCCGGGACGGGCTTGCCGGCGGCTGGGTGGACCGCTACGAAAACCGCGGCAAGCGCAGCGGCGCCTATTCCTCGGGCTGTTACGATTCGCCGCCCTACATCCTCATGAACTACCGCGACGACACCATCAACAGCCTCTACACGCTCATCCACGAGGCCGGGCACTCCATGCACTCGCATTACTCGGCGAAGGCGCAGCCCTATCACTACCACGAGTATACCATCTTCGTGGCCGAGGTGGCCTCCACCTTCAACGAGGCGCTCCTCAGCAACTACCTCCTCGACAAATACGCCGGCGACGCGCGCATGCGCGCCTACATCCTCAACCGCGAGATCGACGACATCCGCGGCACGCTCTTCCGCCAGACCATGTTCGCGGAGTTCGAAAAGCTTTCGCACGAGCTCGTCGAGAAGAACGACCCGCTCACGCTTGAAACGGTGCGCGACGTCTACCGGAAGCTTCTGGGCGATTACTTCGGCGATTCGCTCGTCATCGACGAGGCGCTCTCGCTCGAGTGCCTGCGCATTCCGCATTTCTACTCGGCCTTCTACGTCTACAAATACGCCACGGGCATCTCGGCGGCGATCGCGCTCGCCGAAAAAGTCCTGACCGAAGGGTCTCCGGCGCGCGAGCGCTACCTGCGCTTCCTCTCGCTCGGCGGCACCATGTTCCCGATCGACGAGCTCATCGATGCGGGGGTTGACATGCGAAGCCCCGGGCCGATCGAAAATGCCATCCGCTACTTCGAGCGGCTCGTCGACGAACTCATCCACGCGCACCGCTCGCTGAAACATGACTGAATGCCGCGCGTTAGATAGGGAAACCATATTATGAACGACCTGCTCAAGGCGGCCGTGCTCGGAGTGGTGGAGGGTGTGACCGAGTTCCTTCCAATCAGCTCCACCGGACATCTCATCATCGTTAACGATTTCATCGGTTTCGGGGGTGACTTCGCGAACTCGTTCAAGATCCTCATACAGCTCGGCGCGGTTCTCGCCGTGGTGGTGTATTTCCGCCGCCGCCTGTTCCCGTTCGGTGCGGGCGCGTCGTCCTCGGAGAGGAAAGCCGCATGGGATGTATGGATGAAGTCGGGGGTCGCCCTCGTGCCGGCGGTCGTCATCGGAACGATGGCCGGCGAATACGTCGAGGCGAAGCTCTTCAATCAAATCGTGGTGTCGGCCGCGCTCATCGCGGGCGGCATCGTCCTTGTCGCCGTCGACCGTAGAGGAAACGGCGGCTCGCGCATCCGCTCCGTCGGCGCGCTCGGGTACGGCACGGCATTCCTCATCGGTCTCATCCAGTGCGTCGCCATGGTGCCCGGCGTTTCGCGCTCGGCGGCCACCATAATCGGTGCCATGGCGCTCGGCGCCTCGCGCGTGGTGGCCGCGGAATTCTCGTTCTTCCTGGCCGTTCCCACCATGGTCGCCGCGTCCGCCTATGCGCTCGCCCGGCACGGTTTCGTGCTTTCAAACGGCGAGGCCGCGGCGCTTGCGGTTGGTTTCGGCGTGTCCTTTGTCGTGGCGCTTGGTGTGATTGCCGGTTTCATGCGCTTTATCAGCACCAGGAATTTCCGTGTCTTCGGCTATTACCGGATAGCGCTGGGAATCGCGGTGCTCGCGTACTGGTACCTCGCGGCCCGGGGGTGATGGGAGGGCCTGGACGTACCCATCATCCCGGCCGATCTGGTCCCTGGATACGATCGCCCTATACCTGCCTCATGACGCCCGTCAATTTCCCCGATCAATACGGCTTGACCGGGCCGGAAAAGTGGTGTACCACGGCAAACAGCGATATTCCAGGAGCTGATGTCAGTTAAAACCGACCGGATTGTAGTGTCCAACAAACCGATTTGGATCGATGTGACAGGTCCAGGGTACTTTTGATTATACACGGTCAGACCAATGGGACGATCCCGTTTCTTCTATGATCTCATGATGCGCTTCTTCAAACCCTCCCGCCTCTGGGAGCGTATTTCGCCTTTCCGCAAAAAGGATTCCGAGCGAAACACCTCCGCCCACATCATCCCGGTTGGCCGCGTGCTCCGCGCCGGCGAAAGCGTGGTCCTGCCGATGTCCATCATCGAAACGCTTATCCGCGCGGCCGGTACCATCGGCATCATGGCCGAGTGCCTGTGCCGGAAGGGCAACGGCTGTGAACGCCATCCCGCCGATCTGGGCTGCCTGATCCTCGGCCATGCCACGCGCGAGCTCGATCCGCGGCTCGGCCGCTCCGTCACCGCCAGCGAGGCAATGGCCCATGCGGAGAAGGCACTGCGGCGCGGCCTGTACCCGATGGTGGTGCACAACCGGTTCGACGCCTGGCTGTGGGGAGTGGAGTACCGCCGCATGCTGAACGTCTGCTTCTGCTGTGACTGCTGCTGCGCGGTGCGGTATTCCGTCCGCCTCCGAAAATCCGAGGGTTTTTTCAGGAATATTCACCGTCTCCCCGGGCTTTCGGTGCGGATCACCCCGGACTGTGACGGCTGCGGCGCGTGCGTGGCGCCCTGCATGGCCCGCGCCATACGGCTTGAAGGCGGCAGGGCATCGATCGACACCGGCGACTGCAAGGGGTGCGGCAGGTGCATTGAGATGTGCCCGCGGAAGGCGGTCGTTATGGAGATGGACGGGAAGGTGCGTCCCGAAGACGAGATCCTCGGTATCTATCGCGCAAGGACCGTTATCGGCTGACAGGCACCGCCGTGCCGTCGAGCTTTATCGCGATGAACATCCCGTTCTCGACGAAGCGCAGGAACTCATCGCCCGGGAATCGATCGGTAACAGGTATGGAATACCAGTACTGTTGGCAGGCGGTAGTCGCATCCAGGTTCCTTCCCGGGGCGTAATGCCGCCGGACCGGAATTCCGACAGTATGGATATGCCGTTGGGCCGGATCGGCTCGCATCATAAAGGCTTCGCTTCCATTAGAAGGGGGTGGCTCGAATGGACTGGTTGTTTCTCGTCGTCGCGGGATTCTGCGAAATAGGCTGGCCGCTGGGGCTCAAGATATCCCAGGCCTCGGCTAACAGGATGCCCGGCATCGCGCTCGCCGTTATGGCGATGGCCGCAAGCGGGGTGTTCCTGTGGCTTGCTCAGAAGACCATTCCCATGGGGACGGCCTACGCGGTCTGGACCGGGATCGGCGCGGCGGGGACGTTCATCATCGGCGTTATCGTCTTCAGGGACTCCGCCGATCTTTGGAGGATTCTTTCCGTGCTCCTCATCATCGCCGGGGTTATCGGGCTGAAACTTTCGCACCAGTGAGGGGCGCGACGGTCTCCGGACCGGCCTGTGCCGGTGAACAGGCAACAGGCGAACGGCGCGTACGCGCCGGAAGAGAAAATGATTGACGATATGAATAAAAAAGAATATTTTTGAATAAGCAGCATATTTATTCAAAAGCCGGCCGCCCGATCTGCCTTGTGACCCGGACCGGAACGGCTTGTTTCTTTCAGACAGGAGTGGATAATGGCAAAAACGATCACCATCAGAATCGACGATGACACCTACGAAATACTCCGAAGGGCTGCCGATGGAGAACGCAGGAGCATTTCGAATTTTATCGAATACGCGACACTCTCCTACGTCACCAGGGAGGTTCACGTCTCGAACGAGGAAATGAGCGAGATTCTCTCGGACGCGAACCTCGTGAAAGGGTTGAAGAGCGGACTCGACGAGGTGAAGAAGGGCAGGTATACCGTTGTCGGTTGAATTCCGGATAGCTGAGACCAGCGGATTCAGAAAGAAAATCGGGAAGCGCGATTATTCAGGAATCTATGAAAAAATCGTCGCCTATGTGTACCCTCAACTTCGATCCAATCCTTTCTACGGACCGAGCATAAAAAAACTCAGAGGAGAGTTCGACGGAGTCTACAGGTATCGGATAGGATCGTTTCGGTTGTTCTATACGATAGAATCCTCCAAAGTGATCGTGTTCGTGCTCGGTATCGAGAAACGCAAGGACAGTTATTGATTGCCCGTTCCGGCCTACAGCGGCAGCTCGTAGCCCTTGAGACTCAGCTCGTCGACGAGCTGCTGCATCTCCTTGAGTAAATCCAGGCCCACCGGCACCCCCTTTTCGCGCCGCTCGAGCCAGGTGATGTGCTCCTTCTCCCCGGCGGTGTAGATGCGGTCGTGCCCCGGCATCTTCTTCGACGCGCGCAGTTCGCGCAGAATGTCGCCCGCGGTCTTTTTAAACTCGGCAGGTTCGATGAAGGCGTCGACATTTATCGCGATAAAATAATGCCCGAGGCCGTGGGGGACCTTCTTCCCGTCGCGCACGCCGCTGAGCATCTTCATGAAGCCGCCCCCCTGCAGGGCCGAGCAGAGGATCTCGACCACGGTGGCGTACCCGTAGCCCTTGTAGCCGCCGCCCTCCTCGCCGATGCCGCCCAGCGGCGTAAATGCAACGGTCCCTTTTGTGAGGTCATCGAGAATCCTGACCGAGTCGGTTCGGGCGTTGCCGTCCAGGTCGATCACCCATCCCGCGGGAACGTCTTTTCCCTGGCGAGCGTAGACCTCGATCTTGCCGCGCTGGCTTATGGAGGTCGCGCAGTCCAGAAGATAGGGGAAATCCTCGTCGGTCGGAATGCCATAGGTGATAGGATTGGTTCCCAGCATGTTCTCCACGCCGAAGGTCGGGGCTATGGATGGACGGGCGTTGGTGCCGGTGATGCCGATCATATTCTCGCGCACGGCCATGAGCGCGTAATAACCGGCGATCCCGTAGTGCGACGAGTTGCGCACCGCGGTCATGCCGATGCCGAAGGTCTTCGCCTTGTCCATCGCCATACGCATCGCCTTCTTGGCTATGACGTGGCCCATGCCGTCGTGCCCGTCGATGACCGTGATGGCCGGAGCCTCACGCACGATCTCGATCTTTGTGACCGGATTCAGGATGCCCGCTTTAATGCGGTCGTAATAAATGGGCTTGAGGCGGTTCATGCCGTGCGAATCGAAACCGAGCTTGTCCGCGGTAATGAGCACCTCCGCGACGATTTTGGCGTCCGCCACGGGTACGCCGACGCCCTCGAGCACGTCGATCATGAAACGCTCGGCCGTCTCGAAATCGATCCACACGGTTTTACTGTCCATCCCTGTCTCCTTTTACGGCCGCCACGGCGGCGATGATGAAAGTCCACTATATGTGCTTATCGCCGATTTCAGTCAATAAGGTTTTTGCCCGAATAAATAATGCTGGATTTTCGCCGCTGCATGTGGTGAAGATACGGCACTATGACCCCACGGTCCGGAGGTATCGCGATGGATGAATTCCGCGTCTGTCCCAACTGCGGGTATGCCCGCGGGTTCCACTCATCGTTTCGAAAGGAAAAGGAGGGCATGCGGGTGATTTTCATCTGTCCCGAGTGCGGCTCGTCGTACGATATCGGCCTGTTTGAAACCCGCGTGTCCGAACTCGAACCGCGGCGCGGCGAGAGCTACTGAACAGAAGGAGGCGCCGGATGGCACTCTTCGCCAATGAGGACTATTTCCGTTTCCGTGACGCGCTTAAGAACGAGCGCCTTCCCGCCGCTTTCGTGGACCTCGACGCCTTCGATGCGAACATCGAATACGTCGCCTCCACCCAGCGCTCCACCGGCAAAACAATACGCGTGGGCACCAAATCCATCCGCTGCGTGGAGCTCACCAGGCGCGTCTTTCGGCGGGGCGGTCCCGCGTACAGGGGCATCCTCGGATTCACGATGGAGGAGGCTGCCTTCCTGGCGGAGAAGGGCTTCGATGACATCATCGTGGCCTACCCGAGCGTTCAACAATCGGACCTCGATTTGCTTGTTAAACTCACAAAGGCGAAAAAGATCGTTTCGATCATGGTCGACAGCGAGGAGCATCTTAAAATACTTTCGGCGGCCGGCAAAAGGGCGCGCGCCAGGCTGCGCGTATGCGTGGAGGTGGATATGGCCTATCGTCCGCTCGGTACGCCGGTGCACCTCGGTCTGCGCCGAAGCCCCGTACGCACGGTCGATCAGGCGCTCCGGCTTGCGCGCGTGTCGAAGAAGTACGACTGGGTGAGGATCGATTCCGTGATGGGATACGAGGGGCACATTGCCGGGTTGAACGATGACATTCCCGGAGCTGGATTGAAAAACGTGCTCATGCGCACGATCAAAAAGGCATCGGTTCGGGAGCTCACCGCGCGGCGCGACGATATCGTGGATGCGCTGAAGGCGGAGGGGCTTGATCTGCGGCTCGTCAACGGCGGCGGGAGCGGCAGCCTGGCGTCGTCGGGCGGTGACCCGCGGCTCACCGAGGTGACGGCGGGATCGGCCTTCTACTGCTCGGGGCTTTTCCATCATTTTAAGGAAGTTCTTTTCAGGCCGTCCGCATTCTTTGCCGTGCAGGTGGTTCGCATTCCGGCCCCCGGCATGATTACCTGCCTGGGGGGAGGATACGTGGCCTCGGGGGCCATGGGGCCGGACAAGCTGCCGTCACCGGTTCTGCCCGTGGGGCTTCGGCTTCTCCCCCTCGAGGCGGCGGGCGAGGTGCAGACCCCGCTCACGCTGCCCGATGACGCTCCCGCGCTCGCTCCAGGGGATCCGGTCGTGTTCCAGCACGCCAAGGCGGGCGAGCTCTGCGAGCGCTTCAACGAGCTTCTTCTCGTCCAGGGAGAGCGTGTCATCGGGCGGGTGAAGACCTATCGCGGCGAGGGGAAGGCCTTTCTCTGAAAAATAGTCGGGGCCCTGCGCCGCACAATGGTATTAGCGGGCAATGGTGCTCCTTCATCACCGCGGGCGGGGGAACAATTGGTGGTTCTGTATTTTGCAACGAGACCGATGTTTAAAGGAGACCGATAATGCGCATGCGAGTTATCATAGTGGTGGCGGCGATGGCGGCCGTGCTTCCGTGGTGCGGCGGGCAGGGCTCGCCGAAAGGTGCCGTCCAGTGGAAGAGTTACGAGGAAGGGATGAAGATCGCGCGGAGCGAGAAGAAGCCCGCGGTGATCGATTTTTACGCCTCGTGGTGCCACTGGTGCGTCGTGATGGAAAAGGACACCTTTGCCGACGCCGACGTGGTGAAAAAGCTGTCCGATGATTTCGTGCCGATCAAGATCGACATGGAGTCGACGAAGCCCTTTCCGGTCGACGGGAAAAGCCTCAGGCCCGCCGATTTCGCCGCCATGATGGGGGTGCGCGGGCTTCCCACCATCGTATTTGTCGATAAAAACGGCGATCTCATCACGCAGATCCCCGGCTATATAAAGGCCGATACCTTTCTGCCGCTTCTCTCGTACATCAAAAGCGAGTGCTATCTTCGGCACATAAGCTTCAAGGATTACCTGGATAAAAAGGCCGACTGCGGCGGGAAGTAGAAGGGCTATCTCCCGCCCACGGCGTCGAGCACCAGGAAGTAGTGAAAGCCCGCGCCGAACAGGATGAAGACATGGAATAGTTCATGGAACCCGAACCTCCCCGGAAGAGGGTCGGGTTTTTTAATCGCGTAGATTATCGCTCCTGCCGTGTACGCCAGTCCCCCGGCGAGCAGGAGGATAAGGGCCCGGGCGGGCATCGCATTAAGCAGCTCCTTCACCGCCACGATGGCGACCCATCCCATGGCGACGTAGAGGGCGACGGTGACGCCGCGCGGCCGCGTGATCCAGAGGAGCGTTATGGCGATGCCGGCGATTACCAGACCCCATTGCACGGCGACGATGCTCCATGCCCATGTCCCCGACAGGTACGCGAACGCCACGGGCGTATAGGTGCCGGCGATCATTGCGTAGATTGCCGAATGGTCGAGTTTCCGAAGCGTCGAACTCCCGTTCTCTCCGCTCTTGGCCGCGTGATAGATGCCGCTCGCGGTGAAAAGCAGCGTGGCCGAGATGCCGTAAATGAGCGAGCTTGCAAGGGCAGCCGCGTCGTGCCACGTGCTGATGGCGAGGATGACGGTGCCCGCCAGGGCCGCCGCCGCTCCCGCGAGGTGGGAAAACGATGAAAAAGGTTCGCGGATATTCATAATTGACGTTCCATCCGATGTGTGCGTTTTGCTGAAATGATCATCAGAGGCCCGGCATCACCGGGATCTGCGGTGTTTATCCCCACGCCGGCGGCGGGGGATAAACCCATGGTTCCCGGGTTCGCGACGGGTCTGACAATTGAACCGACAGCATTCAGGCGGGAAAGGTTGCGGATTTTTTAAGCGTGCGTCGCCGTCTCACCCCGCGGTAATGCCGAGCAGTGCCGCCGCGTTTTCGCCCAGTATGGCGCGCTCGAGGCCCGCGTCGCCGCGGCACGCGGCGCGGACTGCCGCGAGCGCCGTCAGGCGGCTTCCCCAGGGCCAGTCGGAGCCGTAGAGCACGCGGTCCGGCCCGAAGGCCGCTACGAGCCGCCTGATTATTGCCGGCGGCTGGAACGACACCTCGGCATAGACGTTCGGCAGCGGCGCCAGGAGCTCGATCGTCTCGCGCACCTCGAAGAGGCCGGAATGCCCGGCGATGAAGCGCACCTTCGGGAAGGCCTTTGCGAGCTCCTTCACGTGGGCGATCGCCCCCAGCGAGGTGTCCTGCCGGTGCGCCTCGGCGCGGTGGAAGTAGGAGGTGTGCCCGCAGTGGAGGAGCACCGGCAGGCCGAAGGGCGAGAAGCATTCCACGGCCTCCATGGTGCGCCGGTCGACGAGGGCGACGCGCTGGATGATGGGATGGAGCTTGAGGCCACGCGCGCCGGCCGCGACGTCGCGCGCGAGGCGCCCCGAGGGCCGCGCCGCGGTGAAGTCGACACCGGTGAAGGGTATGAGCCGCTTCTCCAGCCTTTGCGCGCGCGAGAGGTCGTCGAAGCAGACGTACGGAGGAATGGGCATCGCCGCGCTATAGGCGATGCCCTCCTCGTTCATGGAACGGGTCATGTTCTCCAGGGTCGCCGTGGCGTTGCGCGCCTGCTCCGCGTTGACCACCCAGCGCTCGAGCAGGCGCTCGAGCGCGCGGTTGAAACCGATGTCGCGGTGCAGCATGGACTCGGAGATCGAGACCGGATCAAAGATGCGCCGCTTGCGCACCCCCGTTTTGCCGATGAGCGATCCCCCTCCCTCGTGCAGTATGTCGCCGAGATGGGTGTGGATGTCGATGATCACGCGCGCCTCACTCGCGGACGATCGGGAAGGTCGCCCCGCCCTCCGGGAACACGGCAACGTGCGCGCGCCTTCCGATCTTCTTCGCCGCGATGTCGACGATCGCCTGCGGATCGCGGGCGTGGACGAAGAATCCGAATTTTTTTATCTCCTCGTCGCCGAGCGTGGGCACGTGGAAGAAGAGATCGTACTGGCGCATGAGCTGCATGGAGTAATACGTTAAAAACTTCTCTTCCACGTTAAGGCCCTTCTTGACCTTCTCGAGGAAACCCATCACGCGCGAGGGGCCGATGGTGCGCAGGATTGTCTTCACGAGCCACAAAGGCTTTGAGTCCTCCGGCACCTTGAGGTCATCAACGCCGCGCTCGGCCGCCATGAAGGCGATGACCGCGCCGCCGGGCTTCAGCGCCGGGAGCGAGTTTCCCACGCACTTCATCCCCTGCTTGAAGTTTAT
>JALOTJ010000118.1 GCA_025457965.1 Spirochaetota bacterium
GCGTGCAGCGCGGTGAGCTGTGCCCCTGGAAACAAGGTGCGACCGGCGGCAAGTACGCTCTTTGAGGCTGCCGAGAAGTCCACCCCTGTTGCAATCGTTTTGTAGGGCCCTTGCGGCCGGCGGCGAACCGAGAGAACAGGCTGCGATGCGCGCCGCATGATACGCGCCGCCGTGCTTCAGCGCCGGGAGCGAGTTCCCCACGCACTTCATCCCCTGCTTGAAGTTTATATCCATCGGATAGGAGTTGACGATGATGGCGTCCATCCTGCGGTCGCACACCAGGCCGCTGGTGCGGTTGTTGAAGGCCACGGCCTCGCGGTGGCAGGCGATCGAATCGCCGGCGAAGGCGGCGGTGATTTTTTTTGTGTGGTCGATCGAAACATTAAGGCAGAACACGGGCGCCTTGATGAGACCTTGTATCTCCTCCAGGTCCTGGCGGAAGGAGTTCTTCTCGGGCAGCATGCCGACGCGGTTGAAGAGGTACGGCGGCTCGGCGATGATGGAGTGATGGATGCCGATCGTCTCGAAATAGGCGACGCCCGGCAGGATGTTCTTCAGGCCGCCGCCGAATCCCGCCCACAGGTGCGGCTCGACCATGCCGATCGAGATGATGAGGTCGGCATCGGCGAGGTGCCGATTGAGCCAGACCGGCGTTTTACGGCCTGTCTCTCCGAAGTAGTGGTTTTTATCCTTATCGAACGCGTCGTGGTTCTCCCATTTTATTTTCGCCAGGTTCTTCGAACCCACCTTCAGGGCCATCTCCTCCCCGGTCATCGGGGTGTGGATGCCGAGAGCGGGGATGAGGAGGACGTTTTTCATGGACGCGCCCGCTTTAGTCAGCGCCGCGAGGACCAGATGGAAGAACCGATCGGCCGGCGTCGGCCGGGTGTTGTCATCAACCACGACGACTATTTTTTTACCCTTGAGCTTCATCTTCTCGATGGGCGTCGATTTCATCGGTTTGGCGAGCGCGGCCTTTATGAGTTTAAGGTCGTCCGCCGGCGCCTTCTCCTGTTTTCCCTCGGCCTTCGGATAGTGGATGGTCCAGGTGTCGGGTACGTCGATAGTGAGTGTTTCGCCACTCCGGGGGAGTTTGACTTGCATGATATACCTCGTGATTGAATATGGTTATAAATAATAAACTTGTTGTGTAACTGACAAAAATGTCATCGCGAGGAGGCCGCAGGCCGACGTGGCGATCTCAAAAGGCAAAAAGTTTTACTAAGAAACCAAATGCTTCATGAGATTGCCTGAAGCCGGGGCTCGCAATGACACCCAGTAAAGCAACAACTCTAATGATAAAGAACTCCGGCTGTACGATAACTCCGATTTTACGGAACAAGTAGATGTATCCGTTATAAAGCGGGAATGTCAAGAACTTGTTGCCCGGACGGGTGACTCCGCACCAAAAACGTATGGACATGCCGTGCGCCGTATGATACTCAATGAATTTAATTGCCCGTGAGGTTGCCGGGTGTACGCCATTGAAGAGGACGATCCGATGAAAATAACATTTCCAGTACTGTGTGCGCTCCTTGCGTTTTCGATCCAGTCAGCCTCCGCGCAGGACTTTTACAACAGTCAGCGTAAGGGCAACAGGGACATGGTAAAGCGGCAATACGCCGCTGACCTCGAGAAAAAGGAGGCCATTCTCCGCAAGATGCGCGAGTTCATCGGCGATATAAACGGTCGATTGAAACAGGGGAGCTCGACCAGGATCGACGTTCCCATCGACATCGAGGCGGTGAGCGACATCAAGACGACGGACCAGATCCATACCTCGAAGAAGGTGCCGCCCAGGGAATATGCCTATCTTCTCGACGACGTCGTCTATCGTTCGGAAGGCAAAATCGGAAGCCCGGCGCTGGGCAAGTGCGTTTTCGGGGAGAAGGTCGAGATCCTGCTTCAGTCGGAAGAGATGGAAACCGTGGACGGCATGAGCGGCCCGTGGCTGCTGGTGCGGCGCGCGGGCGGTGAGGAAGGCTGGATTTTTTCAAGATATCTTTCCGGGGACAGGCCGGGTAAAAGGATAAGAAAAGAGATTGTCCCGCCGCCCGTCGTCGAAGCCCCGGCCGAGAAGAAAGGAGCCGGTGCGTTTTACGCTTATGTCGCCGGCGCCGACGTTCTCATGCGCACCTCGGGCTCGAGCGCCGGAAGCGTGATGGGAAGGTTCGATTTCGCCGAGCGCATCGAGGTGCTCGAGCAGTCGAACCAGATGGAGACCATCGGCGGCAAGAAACGGCCGTGGTTCCGGGTGAGGCGGTCGGACGGTGCGGAGGGCTGGATATTCGGCGGATTCCTCCAGAAGAAGGCGCCCGGGCGTCCGATGGCCGGGGAGGGCGTCGGGGCCGGGGACGCCTCCGTCCCGCCGGCCGGCTCGCGGGAGTTTGCGGTGCCGACAACGGGAAAGGTGTCGAGCAGGTTCGGTTACCGCGTACATCCGGTGACAAAAAAAGCCCAGAGCTTCCACAGCGGCATCGACATCTTCGCGCCCAGGGGTACGAAGGTTAACGCGACCGCCGACGGTGTGGTGAAAACGGCCTCGTACAACAACAACGGATACGGCAACCTGATCATCCTGGAGCACGAGAAGGAGCTCTCGTCGTATTACGCGCACCTGGAAAAAGTCCTCGTTTCGCAGGGACAGCGCGTCAAAAAGGGCGACCAGATCGGCACGGTCGATTCAACCGGCATGTCGACCGGTAACCACCTGCACTTCGAGGTGCGGCGCGGCGGGAAGGCGATGGACCCCGACGAATTTCTGCGCTGATACGATTCTACATGCCGTTCGGATTGGAGCCGGTGGGGTCGAGTCGAATCCAATCCCCATGCGCCTTTCCGGGGACAGGTTATTTCCATTATTCGGACGATAACGGACGCCGCCGACCGTTGCCCGTCGATCTCAATCGATGCTGATTTCTTCCGACGGCAGTTTCAGGTCCGCGTCGTCGCGCGCGATGGGTTCGGGGCGATCGATGTTCTGAAAGGGGATGGTCTCGACGGGCGGCTCCGCCGCTCGAGCCGGCGGGCCGCCTTCGTCCGGATCGGCGCTCACGTTTGTCCTGCGAGCGGGAGCGGCGGTGCGGCGCTGCTCCTTCCTCGATGGCGCGTCGCCGTCCCACGATGAGATATGGTCCCTCGACCGGTAGAACTTCGCCTTCGTCGAGAGGATGCTCGGGTTCTCGATTGAGACCTGTCCGAACTTGAACTCGAGGTTCGGATCGTCCAGGAGTATCTCCATGGCCTTTTCGCTCTGTGCGGCCGGAATGCCCGACATCCGGAGCAGTTCGTCGATGCCGAAGGTGAGTGTGACGGAGCCGGTGCTCTTCAGCGAAACCCGGTCCTCGAGGAGCTTGTTCTCGAGGAAGGCGTAAATCCTCGTGATCGGATGCGCGTACACCTTGGACTCGAGGCGGATGTAGGTAAACCATATTCGCTGGCTTATGGCCATGAATATCTTGCTCGCGATGGCCGACGACTTGGCGAGTACCTCGGAGAAGTTTTCTTTCTTGATGGACAAAAGCGTCGTCGTCCCCATGCTGATGGCGGTGGCGTTGCGCGGTTTGTTCGATATGATCGCGAGCTCACCGAAGATGTCGCCGTCTTTGAGTACCGAAAGCAGGATCTCCTGACCCCCGCCGACTTTTATGATCTTTACTCTTCCTTCCTTGATGATGAACAGGTCCTCGCCCTTTTCGAATTCGGCGAAGATCATCTGGCCGTCGCGGAATATGCGGGAGGAGCCGTTTTCGATCGAGCCGCCGGAAAGGGAAGCGTCCTGTCCGCGCGTTTCGGCCAGCATCGACCGGATTTCCCCGGAGTGCGCCCCGCCGGGATACTGTTCCGCGCAGCTCTCAAGGATATGCCGCGCGTAATCCTGCCTGCCGGCCAGGCGATAATGGCGCGCCAGGTCGAAAAGTCTGGATTCGTCCGGGATGAAGTCATCGTCCTGGGGGTCCAGTGAGAGCATCATCTCGTTGTAGGTGCGCAGCTCGTTCGCGAAGTAATTCAATATCTTGATCGCAACCTTCGGGTTGTTCTGTACCAGCTCGATGAAGCGCTCGCGCTTCAAAGTGATGATGACCGAGTCCCTGCGCGCGATCGCCGATTCCATCCGGGGACGTTTGCAGAGCGTCGAGGTGAACCCGAAGACCTCGCCCTGGCGCACCAGCGGTTTGTGCAGCTTGATGCGGTCGTTGTTGCCGTGAAGGCCGACCTCACCCTTCTCGACGATGTAGATGTCGTTGGAGTCTTCGTCGCCTTCAACGTACACATAGGCGCCGGCCCTGAAAACGCTTTTCTTTCCTGTTTCCGATGCCATCGTCAGAGCCAGTAGACCTGCATGGCGCTTCTCAGTTCTTTCATAATCGTTTTTCCCGCAAGCGCCTCGACCAGGGCGAGCGCAAAGGGTATGGCGCAGCCCGGGCCCCTGGCGGTGATGACCGTTCCATCCACCTCGACGGGGGCACCGGTCGGGGTCGCTCCCGTCATCATGCCCTCAAACCCGGGGAAGCAGGTCGCCTTTTTACCGGCCAGTACGCCCGCGTGGCCAAGTACCATGGGAGCCGCGCAGAGCGCGGCGGTGATGCCTCCCCGCCGGTGTATGCTCTGTATGAACGAGATAACGGTATCGCTCTTCTTTAAATTATCGCTTCCGGGCATGCCGCCGGGAAGCACGATCGCGCCGAAGTCGCCGGGCTGCAGCCCGTCCAGGGGCTCGTCCGCCGTAACGGGAATTGCGTGCGATCCGCGAACGGGGTTGCCGGCGAGGCTCGCGCTGGTCGTGCTGAGCCCGGCCCTACGCAGCACGTCAATTATGGCGACAGCTTCGATCTCTTCGAATCCCTCGGCGAGGGGAACGAGTATCTTCATGGAAACCTCCCCTTTGCAAACGGGAAGCATTCGTTCTTCCCGGCGTCTGTCCCATATTTGGAGTCCATTTCCGCCGCTTCGTCAAGGCATATTCAACACGAATGAAGCGGTTATTCAGGAACCGGTAATGATCCCCGTCAGCGCGTCGAGAACGCCGGGCAGTATCTCCTCAATGTGGAGCAGCTCTCCGGCCGTGAAATCTGAAAGGACATAGTCCGCCACCGCCATATCCGGGTGAGGGGGCCTGCCGACCCCGAAGCGCAGCCGGTTGAAGTCGGAGGTGCCGATGTGCTGAATGATGGAACGAAGCCCGTTGTGCCCCTTGTGCCCGCCGCCGAACTTCGGCCGGAATTCGGCGAAGGGCAGCTCGATTTCATCGTGGATGACGATGATATTCTCGGCGGTTTCGCGGTAATAGTCAAGGGCCGCGCGCAGCGCGACGCCGCTGTTGTTCATGAATGTTTCCGGAAAAAGCAGAAGGACCGCCTGGCCCGCGATCGTGCCCGTGCCGGTCGTGGAGGAAAACTCCCTTTTACGGAGCGGAATATTCGCAGAGCGCGCAATGGATTCTCCGAGCAGGAATCCGATGTTATGCCGGTTGTTTCGGTATTTTTTGCCGGGATTGCCGAGACAGGCGATTGTTTTCATGACGACGGGTGTCTTGGATGGCTGGAGATTCGGGCCTTATTTGCTTTTTTCGAGATACTCGGTCGCCTTGTCCAGGCTGTCGAAAAGAACCAGGTGCCGGTCGAGCTCGGTGACGGCGAAGAGTTTCTTGATATCTTCATTCAGCCCGGCGATCACGAAGTGGAGGTTCTCCTTCTGGGCTTTTTTCGTGGAACTCAACAGCAGGCTCAGGGCCGAACTGCAGATGAAGCCGACCTCGAAAAGATCGAGGACGATGCTCCGCTTTTTCTCCTGCAGACCGCGTACGACGCTCTCGAGGTCCTGCAGGTTCTCGTTGGACAGGGAGCCCTCAATTCGGAGAATGCCGATGTCGCCGATCAACTGCGGTATAATTCTCATTTTTAAACCTCAATCCCTATCGTATGATGGGCTGTCGTTCGTGGCGGCGTCAAGATATTTTTTAGGAGCCATGCCATATAATCGTTCATTAAAATTTATCACAATGAAAACGGTAAAACATATATACAATTCCTCATTACATTTTGACCGATCCGTGTATTGCAAAATATGTTGACAATTATGGCGTCGGGCCTACCGTTGATTATTGTTTTCCACCGAGGTTTATTAATGAAATCCGCGAAGATTATTTCCCCCCGGACGATCGAGGTAACGGAAGAGAACATACCCGCTGTCGGCGATGACAAGGTTCTCGTGCGTTTGCAGAGGGCGGCTCTCTGCGGTTCGGACCTTCCTTATTTCAGCAACAGTTTCAATCCCGCAAGTTACCCTTTTCCGGCGGGATACCCGGGCCACGAGTGCATGGGCGTTGTCGAAGAGTCGAAAAGCGGCTTCTACAGGCCGGGAGACCGCGTGATGTATTACCCCCCGCGTCTCGATGCGTACAAGGAATATCATGTGGCCGATCCGGGGAGACTCCAGAAACTTCCGGCGAACGGTGACGCGAACATACTCCTCATGACCCAGCTGCTCGGGGCCGTCTCGCACTGCGTGTTCAGGCTCGACAGCCCGTATAATAAAAACGTGGTGGTCGTGGGCCTCGGACCGGTCGGCCTGCTCTTCGTGTCGCTCCTGAAAAACCTCTCTCCGCTGAGCGTCACCGCCGTCGATATCCTGGATTACCGGCTCGATGCGGCCAGGCGCATGGGGGCGGACCATCTCGTCAATCCATCGAAAACGAAAGCCGTAAAGGCGATCGGGGAGATCACCTCGGGGAACATGGCCGACATCGTCATCGACGCATACGGGCAGGAAAGCTCCGTCATCAATACCTGTTTTGAATTCGCCCGCCACAACGGCCAGGTGGCCTTTTTCGGCATCTGTCTCGAGGAGGCGCCGCGGCTTAACTTCAACGAATTCTTTCGCAAGGAACTGCGGATGGTCGCTTCGGTCGGGCCCGATCTTTCAATCGATTATCCGTTCGCGCTGAGCATGATTGAAAGAAACGCGGTCGATGTTTCCCCGCTCATCACCCATGTTATGCCCTTCGATGACATCCAGAAGGCCTTCGACAGGGCGGTGTCCAGAGAAGACGGCGTCATTAAGATAGTCTTAGAATTTTAACGGTCAGGATAGTCATATGCAACGTTCACGGATCTCCGGATTCATCGCCTGCGCCATCGCGGTGGTGCTCGCGGGTCTTTTCATCAATTACGCGTTCGTGGAAATTTCGGCGTTCGAGATTTCCAATATCGGACTTTTCGACGCCTATACCTATTACGCCCTCGCCATTCCGATAGCGCTGGTTGCCCTGGGCATCTGCGGTACGGGGTTCTGGGTCGGCTGGACGATACTAACGATAAAGGTGGCACCTCCTATGCCGGAAATTGTGGAAAAAAAGGATTACGCAAAGGTTAAAGCATTGTTCCTGTGCCTTTTCACGCTGGGCCTTGCGGCGCTCTTTATTTACGGACTGTATATCAGAAATTACTGGGCCCTGGCAATCCCGGCCGCGGCGGTTACGCTCGTGGTACTGGGCATGGTGTTCTGGGTCGGCATCGCGATAATATCGGCGCGCTCGACGCTGCCTGAAGACAAAAAACAGTAATCCATGAGATGAGGGTCCTTTTCTTATGCTACCGGGGTAATCCCTACT
>JALOTJ010000040.1 GCA_025457965.1 Spirochaetota bacterium
GCGTCGGCGAGGTGCCGATTCTGTTCGAGAACCGGCGCTCCTTCATCGTGATCGAGTAATATTCGTCGTAATTGAAATCGAGGTTCCTCGCCACGGTAAGATCGGACAGCTTTTCATAGCTTCTGCGCGCGCTTTCGATGCGTTCGTCGACGTCGGCCAGGATCCTCTTTCGCGGCCGTACCCCGGCCGCCATTTCCATGAACAGGCTCGAAAGGGCGAGCTCGTCCTCCATCTGCCCCAGGAGCACGTCGGGGACGCCGATTGACTCCTCGAAAAGCCTGAGCTTTCTATCGAGCACCTCGAGCACGCGTTCGGCCACCGTGTTGCGGGTCGAAAAATTATAGATGAAAACGTCATACGGCTGACCGAAACGGTGCACCCTGCCGATGCGCTGTTCGATTTTAAGCGGGGACCAGGGGAGGTCGTAGTTGATGAGGATATTGCAGAACTGCATATTGCGCCCCTCGCCGCCGGCCTCGGTGCAGATGAGCACCTCGGCCCCCAGCCAGAAGTCGAGGAGCGCCTTTTCCTTTTCATCCCTGTCCATGGATCCGTGGAAAAGTTCGACGCTGAAATCATCAAGAATGCCGCGCAGGTATTTCTGCGTTGTGCGAAACTGAGTGAATATTATGAACTTGCCGTGCCCCCGCCCGCGCAGCTGGCGTAAAAGCGAAACGAGTTTTTCGCCCTTCTTGTTGCTGGTTATCGACCGGGCCAGGGCCACA
This sequence comes from Spirochaetota bacterium, assembly GCA_025457965.1. Taxonomy (GTDB): domain Bacteria; phylum Spirochaetota; class UBA4802; order UBA4802; family UBA5368; genus MVZN01. The sequence goes on from JALOTJ010000040.1 coordinate 726, forward strand.
AGCCGGTCGAGCGTGGCGATCTCCTCGCGTATTTCGGCGGCGCTTTTCCGCACGAGCGCCGCAACGGCCTCGTCCGCGTGCTCGTCGTCGATATCGGCGTATTCCGGATCGAATTCCGCGCGCGCCGCCGCTGCGGATTCGGCCCGTTCCAGCATCGCGGCAAGATTGTTCCTCCTGTTGACGAGCGCCGATTGAAGCGCGAAGGAGGAGGAGTCCAGAAGCTTCTGGAAAACGGTCATTACAAAGCCAACGGCGCGATTTTCAGCCTGAATGGCCCTGTTGAATTCCTCAACCACATAGCGCGTCGTGGCGTCGTACAGCTCGCGCTCCTCCGGATAAAGGTCGAATCGGATCGTGCGCGCAAACCGGCGCGTAAACCCGCCCACCTCCTTCTTGGTACGGCGTATGAGCACCGACGAAAGCCGGTCGCGAAGCGGCGCGAGGTCGGCGTCATCCACGCAGTACCTGTTGTAGAAGGTCTGGAAGGGGCCCAGGAGGTTTTTGTCGACGAGCCGTACGAGGTAGTAGAGCTCCTCCAGCTTTCCGCGAAAGGGGGTCGCCGTAAGGAGAAGCAGCGACCTGGTGTTGCGTGAAAGCACCTCCCCGACAGTATAGGCGAGCGTGCTTTTCTGCGAATCGCGGCGGAGCCGGTGGGCCTCGTCGAATATGACGGCGTCCCAGCGGCTGGCGGCGAGGCCCGCGGCGAAGGACTTGTTTTTGATGAAATCGAGCGAGCAGATCGCCTTTTCGCAGAATCGCCACGGGTTTGAGCCGCGGGTCTGTGCGCGGCGAATGAATCGCCGGTCAAGAATCTCGAAGTGCTCGTTGAACTTGTTCTCCATTTCGTGCTGCCACTGGAGCAGAAGCGAGGCGGGAGAGATGATGAGTATCCTCGCGTAACCGTGCCGGTAGATGAGCTCCTTGATGACCAGCCCCGCCTCGATCGTCTTTCCCAGGCCGACCTCGTCGGCGATAATGAACCGCCGGTTAAGGCTGTTCACGATACGGTGCGTGCTCTCCACCTGGTGGGCGAGAATACGCGTCCTCGAATTGGAGAGCGAGAGTATCTTACTGTTCGCGTGCGCCAGTTGAAGGGCGTATGCCTCGGCCCGAAGCTCGAAGCGCCCGTCCGACGGAAGTTTCCCGCACATGAGGAGCGAACGTATCTCATCCTCGCCGTCGATGCCCGTTCCGGCGGGCTCCTGTGGCGCGAACGCGAAAAGGTCGTCGGCGATGGGTACTGTCTCCGGGCTCATCCTTTGACCGTTTTCCCGCGGTTCCGGCGCGGCCGCAAAAAAGGCCCCTGCCGGAGCCGCGCTCTTACTATATTTCAGGAACAATGAACGGGAGTGTGTCACTGATCAGATGCGACATAATAGGGATACGCGCGATATTTACAAGTTTTTTTTACTTCGCGGCACTAGCATTGCACTTCATTGAGCTATTAAAGCCTCATGCCGGGCAGCCTGGGCCCTGCCGGTGGTTTGTTTTCAGGGATAAATGCCGGGCCGGGAGATCGGTCAGCGCATCTCCCGGCTGTATATGCCGAGGCTGAAGGGTATGTTCTCGTCGAGGATCGGCTGTATCGGCTCGGTGCGCGTCTTGAAGGCGCGTCCCATGTTTACCCGCGCGAATTCGTTCTCGCGGTCTATCCGTTTGGCGTAATCGATCGCTTTCCAGTAGCTTATGGTGCTCTTTGTTTCGTCGTTTTTCCGCTGGTACACGGCCCCGAGGTTGTTGTAGGCCGAGGCGAGCGTCTGGAATATCTTGACGTGGTCGGCCCTGTCGGGGAATATCTTCGTCATCGACTCGGCCTGCCGCTCGAAAATGGAGACCAGCTTGAGGTATTCCCCCCTGCCCGCTTCAAGATTGTCGAGGTGATAGAAGGCGTTCCCCATCGCCATCATGACTTCCGGGCTGTCCACGGACTCCTCGTACAGCTCGAGCCACCGCTCGAGCGCGCGCTCGTACTGGCCTTTCATGTAATGGATGCGCCCGAGGTTGTAGAAGAGTTCCGGAGACTTGAAGCCCTCCTTTAAAGCCTCTTCATACTTTTGGCCCGCGATATCGTAATTCCCCTGCTGCTCGACCTCGGCATCCAGCGCCTGCTCCTCGAGGTCGTCGCCAAATCGATATTTGACCTTATCAAAGAAATAATAGAATATATTGCCCATATGAAAATACGTCGATCCGAGGTTTTCGGTCTCGTAGTAAAAGTCCTCGCGGGTGAACTCCGGCGGTGACGGATACGCCTTTATGGCCTTGTTGAATGCCGCGTAGGCCTTGCCCGGCTCCTTGACCGCGTAGTGGTACTCACCCTGCAGGTGCAGCGCGGCGAAATAGTTCGGCTCTTCCTTGAGGGCCTTGATCAGGTAGTTTTCCATCAGCTTCGGATTCTTCTGCTCCCTGCTGAGTTTCGCGTACAGAACGTACTGCTGCGCGTAGTGCGGATCCTTCTGATGGAGCGCGTCGAGGACCGCCCTCACCGCGGGAAAGGGGTTGTCCGCGGCGTCCTTGAAGCGCGGCGACTGGACGCCGAAATCCACGCGCACGTTGGTGGAATCGGTGCGTTTTTTGCCGAGATAATATGCCGCGAGCTTGCCGAGCAGCGGTGACGGAATCTCCGTGAGCATTTTTTTATCGACCAGGTCCGAGTGGACCGCCATCACCCGCGGCATGACGTCGCGTTCGATGTAGAGGTTGAGCAGTCCCGAATAGCCCACCACCGACGTGCGGTCGACCTTCAGGATGTCCTCGTAGTACTGGCGCGCCTTGAGGTACTGCCCCTGGTACATGTAGGCGTTGCCTATCCCGTAAAGCGCGGTGACATTGCCAGGTTTCATGTTAAGGACTTGCCGGTAGAGCTTGATCGCCTTCTCAATACGCGTATCTTTTTCGTCGGCGCGTTTAATCCTGTTGTAAACGCTTTCGGGAACACGGGAATAAAAATAGCCCAGGTTGTTGAGCGTATCGATATCGACCGGGTTGATTTTATTGGCGCCCTCGAGCTTGCCGAGCGCGAGGTCGTATTCGCGCCTGTCGAAATAGGCGCGCGCGTACGCGTTATAACCGGGCAGATAGTTCTTTATGTATTCGGCATTGACCTTTTTAAAGAGTTCCTCGGCTTTCGCGTAGTCCTTCATCTTTTTAATGACCGGATCGCCGGGTTCGCGGATGAGCGCGACGCCATCCTCGATGAGTTTTTTGGCCATGTACGGCTTGTAGATGAACTGATAGCTCAGAATGGTGACGGTAAACGCCGCGAGCGCCGCGATGCCGGCGATGCGCGTGACCTTCAGCAGGCGCTTCTGACGCTGCATTCCCTCGCGGGTATATTCCGGACGCGACGTGAGCACGCGTCGTCCCGGCGCCGCAGGCCCTTCGGTGATGTCGATGCGCCGGTTGAGCTTTTTCTCGAGAAAGTGATGTACGTTGTCCTCGGGCTTGCCCGAGAGGATCATATCGATCAGATGCCGCGTGTCCGCCGGCGGCAGCAGGTCATTCAGAATGGCGTCCTTTACGGCCTTGCGCAGCGCGGGATGAAAAAGCAGAAGCGCCTTTTTAAGTCTCCTGATGTCCCTCTCCGAGAGATCATCCCCCTCGTCCGCGCGGGCCTCCGTCCGCTCCTTCTTTCTCCTCGGAGGTTCGGGCGGCGGCTCATCCCCGACGTCGGGGATCTCCTCGGTGCCCACCGCCTCTTCTATGCGGCGGATGCCGGGGATCATCTCCTCCTGCTCCATTCCCAGATCGAAATCGGCCATCGGCGCCGCTTTGGCCGGCGCCGTCCGCCCGACGTCCATATCGAGCGGCTCGGGGATTCCCTCATCGTGGAAATCCGCCATGAAATCCTCGGCCGGTGCCTCCCTCCGCGCGGAGGGAGGCGGGGACGGTTCGCTTACGGGAGCGAGATCGCCGAGGTCTATTTCTGGGATATCGGCGGCCCCGGCCTCCGGCATGTCCTGAATCTCTTCGGCCGAAATGTCCGAGAGCGAACCGATATCGAAATCGGTTTCCTTCTCGACGCGCATGGCGGCGGGCCTGGCCGGGACCTCGTCGAGGTCTCCCAGGTCGATATCCGCCGAATCGAAGTCCGCGGCGGCCTCGGCCGGCTCTTCCATTGCCGGCGCGCGCGGCGGCTCCGCCTCATCCACGAAGCGGTCCTCGGAAATCTCCTGCAGATCTACCGACTCGGGCTCGAGAGCGGTGAGTTCGTCGAGCTCGCCGAGCGAGGAGCGGGCTTTCTTCGCCGCGCGGGGCGGCGGCGGGGCCGTCTCCTCGTCGAAGGACGGAAACTCCTCCTGCGGCATTTCCTCAATCGCCGGCAGGTCCTCGCCGGCCGTGATTTCGTCAAATACCATCTCGCCGGCATCCGGGGCCCTCGGGGACGGGGGCTCCTCGACCATCTCGATGATATCGGTGATGTCCTCGATCTCCTCGGACTCACGGGACGGGGCCGCGTCGATATCGACGAGGTCGTCGCTCATATCAAGGGCCGTCTCCTCCTCGAGATCCATTCGAAGCCGGGGAGGCTTCGCGACCGCCTCCTCCACCGGGCTTTTGCCCGCCGAATCGCCGGGGAGAAGACCGAGTATCCGGTCTATCTCGTTCTGCTCTTCCGGAGTGTACGCCGTTCTTTCTTCGCTATCGCCCATTACCCTTAACAGTCCCGAGGCGGATTGTACGCCGTTCGCTGCCGCCGCATGCGCGGGTAACGCCGCCCGCGGTTAAAAAGCGACATAATTCAGAAGAATCCATTGTTTTATAAAAAGCAATTACTTTTCACCCTGCCGCGCGTATTATACGGGAGAACCCCGTCCCCCGTGTTCCCGGGTTTTTCTATTTCCGGATTCCGGCCATTTTTACATAAATATTTTCACTATAGTTATCGACATAAGTAATATATCGCTGAAACTCATTTTGGCACAGAGGTCCTCGCCCATGGGATTCCGTACGATCTTCGCGTTTCTGCCGGTTCTCCTCACCGCGTTCGGTCCCATGGAGGGCCCTTCGCTTAAAGAGGAAAACCACTACAATCTGCGCTTCCTGCGTGACTCGCGGACACCCGTTGAAATGAAGCTGGTCAGATATGATACCGCCCGGCAAAAGCAGGTCGTCGAGCGGGGGGTCCTCCTCTCGTACAAAAGCCGGACCGCGCGCCGCGTGCTGCTGGCGGGTGACTTTTCCGACTGGAAGCCCCTGGCGATGGAGCGGGGCAATAACGGCGTCTGGTATTATTTCGTGACCGGTACGATCGCCGAGGGCCGGGCGCGCTACAAGTTCATCGTGGACGGCGTCTGGGCGCACGATCCCCGAAACGTCGTAAACGATGACGACGGCATGGGGTCGTACGTATCCATCCTGCCACCCCTCGACGCCTCTGAAGCGGCACAGCTGACCTATCGCGCGCTCGGAGAAAAAGTGTTCGAATTCAGGCTGCATCGCCCGAAGGCGCGGATGATCTCCCTGGTAGGGGATTTCAACAACTGGAACCCCGAAAACGACCTCCTCTCCCGCGGGCGTGACGGAATATGGAGACTCCGCAAGAAGCTCCACCGGGGCAGCTTCCGCTATTGTTACGTCATCGACGGCGAGTGGACGGTCGACGTCTACAACAGGGATACCGCGTCGAGCGACACCGGCCAGGTTTGCTCGCTGTTAAGGGTCGAATAGGCGAGGCCCGGCAACCGTCAGGCGGCGTACCCGCAGCGGCGCGCAAGACAGCACTCCCCGCACAGCGGCGACTTTCTGCACACGTATTTACCATGATTCACGATGAGTGCATGGTACTCGTTGTACTCGCGGACACCGGCCCTGAACCGGCGATGAAAAAGTTGCTGGACCTCTTCATACCCTTCCCCTCCCCGGAGCATGCCGATTCTGCCGAACAGTCTGAGCGTGTAGGCGTCGACCACGAAGACCTTTTTTTCGAGCGCGTACAATAAGATGGAGTCGGCCGTTTCAGGACCGATCCCGCTCACCGCCAGAAGCCCGTTGCGGATGGAAACGGTATCGAGCGCGCGCAGGCGCGCGAACGAATAGCCGTAGCGGGCGAACCAGTCCAGGAAATTGCGGATCTTTTTCGCCTTTTGATTATAATAGCCGGTCGGGCGTATGAGGGGTGCCAGCGTTTCGGCGGGGGTACGGTGCAGCGCACGGGGAGTGAGGAGCTTTTCCTCCTTCAGCCGCCGGATCGCTTTTTCCACATTGGTCCAGGAGACGTTCTGGGTAAGGATCGCGCCGACCGCGATTTCAAAATCGGTTTCGCCCGGCCACCAGTGCTGGGGGCCGTGGCACGCGAGCAGCGCCCGGTATATCGTCGATACCGACGTCACCGCCTTAAAAACTCATGGGCAGGCGTTTCGACTCGGGCTGGTCGACGAGGACGTCGCCGTCCTCCTTGTACTTTTTCAGGAGAAAATGCGTGACGGTCGACTGCACGTTTTTGATCGTCGCCAGCTTTTCCGAAACGAAGAGCGATACTTGCTGAAGGGTCGGCCCCTCGACCTGCACCAGCAGATCGTAGCTGCCCGAAAGCAGGAACACCGACGACACCTCCGGATAGCGGTAGATGGATTCCGCCACCGCGTCGAAGCCGACGCCGCGCTCCGGGGTCACCTTCACCTCGATGAGCGCGCGCACCTGGTTGTTACGGACCCGCATCCAGTTGATGTGCGTCTTGTAGCGCAGAATGATCTTGTCCTTCTCGAACTGCTTTATATATTTCGAAACCCTGTTCTCGGGCACGTTGAGCTGCCGGGCGATGTCCTCGGCGGTCGCTTTGGCGTTGGAGGCGAGTATCTCGAGGATGGCCTCTCCGGTCTCGTCGGTCTTGTATGCGCGCATTGCAGTCTCCTGATACCGTCTGTTGCGCCGTGTATCGGCGCCCCCGCGCGGGAACTCCGCCGTCGGTCGGCACGCGGGAACATCTGAATTAACGCTTTACTCCTGCGCGCGTCAATAGTATTTTGCTCTACTGAAAAGAATTTGATCGCCGATGACTGCGCCGTCATTCCCGCCACGGGTGGGAACGGTCGGGCCAATTGGAATAGCCACCGCCAGCGCCATACCGGCTTCTGTCCCATGCGCGATGACAAATGAACACGTTACAACACCCGGCATAGCCCCCCTCCCCCTCCGCATCGGGCGGGTGCGCGAGTACGTGACGCTCCGGGCGGTCCGCGGGCTCCGGGTACGATGAAATCCGGCCTTCCCATACTGGTACTCATTCCGCACGCCGGACGGACCGTCCCCGAGGAACTCGCCGGGTACGAGATCCTCGGGGACTTCGACCTTTTCTTCGAATCGGACGCCTGCGCGGACGTCCTTTTCGACTTCGGCGACAGGACCATCGCGCGGATCGATTCGTCCGTCTCCCGCGTGTTCGTCGACCTCGACCGGCACCATCTCATGGTCGCCCCGCGTACCGACGACGGGGTCGTGAAGAAACTCACCGGCTCGGGACACGCCATATTCCCCCCCGGGATTTTCCCGGACGAGATCGCGATCAATAACCTGCTCATGCGCTATTACCACGGCTTTCACCGCGCGATAGAAAAGATGCTCGAGACCGGCCAGGTGCGGCTGATCCTCGACTGTCATACGATGATGGCGGTCGGCCCCAGGCACTCGGCGGATCCCGGAAGACCGCGGCCCCTCGTAACCGTGAACAACATCGTGACCCATGAAGGTACACCGATAAAAACCGGGCCCGACGACACGGCGCGCGCGCTCCTTGAGTCAATGAAGAAATCGCTCGGGGGAGAGGAGTGGACCGTCGGAGAGCCCTTCGCGCTAAACGACCCCCCGTTCGCGAGCCACATCATGGTGCGCCACGGCCAGGGCAAAACGCCGCTTTTGCGACTCTCGGTATCGCGCGGCCTTTTCATCAACGACCGCTACTTCCGCCACGACGACCTCTCCGTAGACAGCGTGCGGATGCTCGATCTTCGCCGCAAAATATGGGAGGGTATAGAGCGCTTTTACCGCAGGCATTTCTGATCCGCCCGCCTGCCGCGTCCTCATACGCCCGCCACCACCCGTCGGCGGAGCATGGCCCGGGCGGCAAACCGTCCATCCGGTCGTCCCGTTCGGGAAAGACCGGACCCGAATTCGCCTCGGGCCCGGAACATATTGCGCCTAATTCATAAAAAAACGGCTGTACAGTTGCCGCCGCCCCGGAATTATTGTATATTGACAGGATTTATGTTGCCGCGCGGACCGTATCGAGCTGAACCGCATCGCCGGGCGTTGACGACGCGCAGGGGCCCCGCGGCATCCGTAGCCGTTCAACACGTACTGTACAATTTAACGAGGTGCCGATGAAATTCCTGCTGTCGATCATGTTCATCCTGCTCATTCCCGCCGCGATCCAGGCGCGCGTTCAAATCGTCGTTACCTATCCCTACATGGCGGACATCGCCAAAATCGTCGGGGCCGACAGGGTCGACGTGACATCAATCGCCTCGGGCAGAAGCCATCCCCATTATGTGAACGTTAATGCCGCGGCCGCGCACGCGCTGAAAAAAGCGGACCTTTTGGTAGTCAACGGCGCGGGACTCGAGGAGGCATGGATCGAGGGACTGATGAAAAGTTCGGCGCGACCTTCCATCCAGCCGGGTACCGACGGGTACCTGGACCTGTCGGAGATCGTTACCCTGCTCCGGGAGGATGAAACGGCCATGCAGCGAACTCCCCAGTTCACGCACCAGGGAGTGAATCCGCACCATCACCTGGACCCCGCCAACATACCGGTTTTTGCCGATGCGATCGCCGCGCGACTGCGAAAGCTTGACGATGCGAACGCGTCCGTATACCTCGCCAATGCCCGCGCATTCAATGAACAATGGAAAGGGAAAATGAAGCACTGGGACTCGCTGCTTCTCGACAAAAAGGGCGCGACGGTAGTCCAGCGGCACGCACTCTTCGATTATTACCTCAGGCATTACGATATCCTCTGTGCGGGCTCGCTCGAGCCCGCGCCGGGCGTTTCACCGACCCTTCAGCACGCCAACCGCATACTGTCGGAAACACCGCCCGACCGGATTACATTCATCATCCGTGACGTATTCAACACGGCCACCGCCGCAACGCATCTGGGTTCGCGCACAGGGATAAAAGTGATCGTGCTCCCGCACGACGTCGGCTCGCTCCCCGAGGCCGCCGACATCTTCTCCCTTTTCGACGAAATCGCACGGCGGCTTGCCGAATAGCGGCCAGGGGCGCCGGCTTTTTCTACTTGAAATTATGGCCCTTCGGCCTTCCCTTGAAATTCATACCAAGGGCCGGAGGGCGGCGTAATGACACTCGGTAAAAAGACCTGCTGGTACATACTCGCTTTGGCGTGCATCCTGACACTCGCCTTCCCGGAACGCGGCGCGGCGCGCGACTGGTCCGACCTCGATGAAGGGGAGCAAACGGTCTTCGGCAGCGAAAAAGAGGAGAAATACAGCATTAACGCGTTTCTCCTCGAGAAGGAAAAGTGGGAAGGCCATTATTCCCTGATGGCATTGTGGCTCTTTAAGTACACGGATTACCCGCGCTACAGATCGCTCCGCGTTCTGCCCTTCTGGTACCGGCTGGATAGCAAGATCGATGACCGCAGCAGGTACTTCATCCCGCTGCTGCTGCATTACGGCGCGCGCGACGCCGACTCGAGCATGATCGCGAACCCTCTGTATTATTCCGACCTCCGGGGCGACGACGCCGACAGGGCCGTCCTGTACCTCTTCTGGTGGGGCAGGGATAAAGGGGCGTATGCCGATCACTCGTACTTCTATTCTCCGCTCCTGGGCACGCACCATACCGTCCATCGGGGAACCCACCGGCCGGGAGCACGGGAGCGCTGGAACATCTCTCCCTTGCACGCCTACTGGTCGTCACATAACGCGGACGGGTCTTTGATAAAAAGAACCTGGTGGGCGCCGATCATCCCGCTCACCTATCATCACACCACGCCGTTCCATGGACACCGCAACATCCTGTGGCTCATCGACTACTCATGGAGAACCGAGAGAGGGAGCGACCGGTTGACGCGCCTGTGGCTCGCTCCGCTCCTCTTCCACCGGCCGGGGGCCGGCGGATATACTCATGTGCTGCCGCCCCTTTTCCTGAACAACCGCTATTCCGATGGCGCCCACTACACGCACCTGCTGCCGCTGTTCAGCCGCTGGAGGGGCACGGACTATGGCTACATCCCCGGTGAGAAGAAACATGACACTCTCTACACCGGCGGCCTGCTCACCCCGCTTTTCGGCCGCACTACCACCCGCTACGGCGAGGAACGCTGGTCGGGGGCGCTCGCGGGTTCGAGCTTCTGGTTTCCCATCATACCGCTCTACTATCAAAGCCGCGACGCGCGGGAGGGCACGCACCGCAACCTGTTGTGGATCATCGACTGGCGCACCGCGCCGGAGGGCGGACTCAGGCGCTTCTGGCTGATTCCGTTCGTATTCCACGAAGCGGGCGATTCGGGCTATCGCTATTACTTCCCGTTCTACATGCGGCCGGCCGGCTCCAAAAAAGATGAGGGAACATCATACGGCCTCTTCCATTATAAAAAGCAAACGGCGGACGAATCGGTGCGCTGGTTCCTGCTTTACTACGGCCGCAGCGCACCGGGGAAAGGCGAGGAGGCCACCTTCTGGGCGCCGCTTTATTTCCACGACAGGACCCCGGGGAGGGAAATCACACTCTTCCTGCCCTTCTATTTCGATTATGAGAGCGCGAACAGGAGCATGCATGTAAATATCCTCGGCCTGTCGAGAAGCGTGGCGTCCGGGCCCGGCCCCGGCGTGAGTCTCGGACTGGGAAGGGGCGAGAGGGGATGGCACGTCGACACCGACCTGTCATGGCTTTATGATGTTGTGAGCGTCTCAACGCGCCTCACGCTGAAACGTCCGCCCCGGGTGGATGAAACGGCCGATCCGGCCGTGGAGGCACCGATCGAATCGGCCGCCGCCGAAAAGCCCGCCGGCGGCGTCAGCCTGCAGGCGAAAAAGACCGTATCGAGAGAGGACTCGGAGTACTTCTGGGGCTTCCGCCTCCTGTTCGGGCTTACGGCCTTCGAGATGGCCGACTCGAAACGGCATTTCCGTCTGCTACCGCTTTCATGGCTCACCTGGGACAGGGACTCGGACGACCGGATGAGGTGGGTGCTCAATTATCTTTCGTACCGGTCGGGCGAGGTAGAGTACCTGGTCTTCTTCCCGTTGTACGGCATGCAGCGCGAGGGCCGTTCGTTTAAACGCGGCTACGTGCTCAACCTGTACTGGGACGAGTACGACGCGCCGACCGGCCTCCGCGAACGGACGGTGCTCTGGCCGATCGTCAACTGGTACTCGTCGCCGCAGCGAAGCGGCTGGAGGATACTCCCCTTCATCTGGCACCGCGAGCTACGCGGGGAGGGAATTGTCTCGAAGAGCACCATAAGCCCGCTCTATTACGGTACGTCGGCCGAGGCCGGGGACAGCGCGAAATTTGAAAGCTCGTTTTCGATAAGCCCCCTGCACTGCGCAAAAAGCGGAACCGCGGAAGGCCATTCGAAGGGATTCTACTTCTTCCCCATAATCCCGTTGTTCTATCGCTCGAACGACAACGGGGATACGCATACCAACGTGCTCTGGTTCATCGACCACGCCAGCAGCGCCGACGGCGCCGACTCGCGCATCTGGCTGCTGCCTTTTTACCTTTCCCGAACCTCACCGCGGCGCAGTTACCGGTATATCTTTCCGCTCTTCTATTCGTCGTCGACCCCGCGGACGGAACGCTCGCTCACACTGCTACTCTGGCAAAGCTCAGAGGCCGCCACGGGTGAGCGCTCGCGGCACCTTCTGCCGCTCTACTACTCCTGGCGCTCGGAAACGACGTCCACCCGTTTCATACTGCCGGTCTATTTCTCCTCGCACTCGGCGACGGCCTCCAGCCGTTTCATCGCGGGGCTCTACCTGCACTCATCTCCCTCCTACGGCAGGCAGAACTTCCTGGGCATCTTCGACCACCGCACGTGGGCCGATACGGAAAAGGAGCGCTACGGCCTCGCGTTCAATTTAATAAGCTGCGAGGTGTCGCCTGAAATCCGCGCCTACCGGCTCGCCTACGGGCTGCTGCTCAACCATGAATGGTCGCGCACGGGCGGCGGGTACGACTTCAGCCTGCTCTGGTTCATCTACAACCTGAAGCGCGAGGGCGACTACTTCCGCCACAGCTTCATTCCGTTCTGGTACTACGGCAGCGACCCGGACGAATGGGTGCTCTGCATCCCGCCGCTTCTCACGTACGTGAGCGCCGAGAGCAACGGCGACAAGTTCCAGCTCTGGGGCCTCGGCGCGCTGTGGTATCGCAATTTAAAGCCGGCCGAAAGCTACGAGCGACAGATGCTGCTTCTCGGCATCCCGTATTATCACCTGGAAAAACCCGAGCGCGGCTACCGTTCGACGGGGAGCCTCTGGGGACTCCTTTGGGAGTCCGAATCGGAGAGCGAGACGGGATTCAGGAAATTCTCGGTGCTGAAGTTCCTGTACAAGCGCGTGGAGATGAACGGCGAGGCCTATCACCAGGTGCTGGGCATCCGGTTTTAGGACCGGGCGAGCCCCTCCAGGTAGTCGTACGCGGCAAGCGCGGCGGTCGCGCCGTCGGAGGCCGCCGCCACGATCTGGCGTATGGAATCGCTTCGAAGGTCGCCCGCGGCGAAAAGCCCCGGCACGGACGTGCGCATGCGCATGTCGACCATCACCTCGCCGTAGTCGTTGAGGATCTCGCCCGGAATGTATTCGGTGTTGGAGCGGTAGCCGACGAAAATGAACACGCCGTCGACCGGGAGATCACTCGTCACGCCCGTCATTTTATTCTCGAGGCTGATCGATTCCACCTTGCCGCTGCCATTGATGGAACGCACCACGGAATTGTAGACCGGCTCGATCGCGCCGTTTTCGAGCACGCGCTTTTGCAACAGTTTCGCGCCGCGGAAGGCGTCGCGCCGGTGCACCAGATAGACCTTCGAGGCGAAGCGCGTCAGGTGCAGCGCCTCCTCGAGCGCGGTGTCGCCGCCTCCCACCACCGCGGTGACCCTCCCCTTGAAGAAGGCCGCGTCGCAGGTGGCGCAGTACGAGACCCCCCTGCCGGTGAACTCGGCCTCGCCAGGGACCCCGAGCTTGAGAAGGGACGCGCCGGTCGCGCATATCACCGAGCGGGCGAGGATTGGCTCGCCGCCGGCGACCGCGATCTCGAAACAGTTCTCCGTTTCGTTGCGGCGAAGCGAGGAAAGCTCGATGCTCACGATCTCTGCGCCGAGGCGCCGCGCCTGGTTTTCCATGTTGCTCATGAGCTCCCACCCGGGCACGGGGTCGACGAAGCCGGGATAGTTTTCGACCTCGTAGGTGGTCATCACCTGCCCGCCCGGCGCAAGCTTTTCCAGTACCATGAGGTCCATTCCCGCGCGCATCCCGTAGATCGCCGCGGAAAGCCCGGCGGGGCCCGCTCCAACTATCACAAGATCCCTCATCGGCCCGCTCCTTCAATTCGTGTTCACGCCGCGGCAAAGAATCGGCACGCGGAGGGATTTTTGCAACCACATTTTACCGACCGGCGCCAGTGGATCAAATTTTGGTTGATTCGGGAGATTTTTCCCCGTAAGATCGACTGCGGAACCGGTCCTTTCGCCCGGGAATGCGCCGGCCGCGGTTCATCTTTATGGCAACGGAGAAACCGACCCATGATCGAATTCTTCACATCACAGGGGCATATCACGCAGGCGCTCATGGCGACCTGCTTCACCTGGGGCCTTACCGCGCTCGGCGCGTCCTTCGTCTTTATAGGAAAACAGCCGGACCGCAAGGTGCTCGATTTCGCCCTCGCCTTCGCCGGCGGCGTCATGATCGCAGCGAGTTACTGGTCGCTCCTCGCCCCGGCGATCGAGATGTCCGAAGGGGGCCCGCTGCCCGTATGGGTGCCGCCGGCAACGGGCTTTATGGCGGGGGGCATCTTCCTCCGTCTGGTCGACCGCGTGCTCCCGCACCTTCACCGCTTTCTGCCGATGAGCGAGGCCGAGGGCGTCAAGACCTCGTGGCAGCGGAGCACGCTCCTGGTGTTCGCCATCACCCTGCACAATATTCCGGAGGGCCTCGCCGTGGGCGTCGCCTTCGGCGCGGTCGCCGCCGGACTCCCCTCGGCAACGCTCGCCTCGGCCGTTGCGCTCGCGGTCGGTATCGGCATTCAGAATTTTCCGGAGGGCATGGCGGTGTCGCTGCCGCTTCGCCGCGAGGGAATGGCGCGGGGAAAGAGCTTTTTCTACGGGCAGATATCGGGCATGGTTGAGCCGATTGCGGGAGTGCTGGGAGCGTCGATCGTAATCATCGCCCAGTCAATCCTGCCCTACGCGCTCGCCTTCGCCGCCGGCGCCATGATCTACGTGGTGGTCGAAGAGGTCATACCCGAGTCGCAGTCGGGCGGCAACGGCGACCTGGCCACCATGGGAGCCATGGTGGGATTCACGATTATGATGATTCTCGATGTCGCGCTTGGCTAGGGGATTTCCATCAAAAGGCGCGGAAAGATGATTGGAACGCTTACGGCGCCGCCGCGGATTCCACGGCGGCGCCATTTATCAGCACTTGTACTCCTATCCCTTTTTCAGGGAACGACGCTCGTAAAAAAACAGCCCGAGACCGAACGCCGACAGCAGCGCGAAGAACACCGCGGTGTTGCGCGTGAGCGCCGAACCGAGCTGGCGTCGCTCGAGCAGTATCCCCAGATACAACCCGTCGTCTTTTGCGAGCTCCTCACCCGCCGAAACCCTGCGGTCGTAGTCGCGCAGTATGAACTTGACCGGCTGCGCGGCGACGTCGAAATTCTCGTAGCGCGCGAAGATCTGCGGATCGCGGAGCATGAGATAGGCCTCCCTGTACGCCGCCGCGACATCGTCCTCGGCCGCGAGCAGGGCGCCGATTTCAGGCTCGACGTGAAGCATGGAATAACCGGCGATCCCCCCGCACACCAGGGCAATGCCGAGCGTTATCGCGGCAAACCAGAGATACAGCCTCGAGTCGTCAATTTTTTTCATGAACCTTCCCTTTCAGTATCGAATGTATGTTTTCCCGGCGGAATGTCACGCGCCTGAGCTCTATGTTTTCGTCCGGCACGTACATCTCCTCGGTCGCGCCGCTTTTCACCACTTCGTCGTAGTTGATCTCGAGCATGTCCAGAAGCGGCCGCACGTCCTTTTCACCGCCGCTGGCGATCACCGACACCGGGACCGTTTCGAACGGGAATATCGCCGGCACCGAGACGCGCACGGGATTGAACGGCGACTCCGGAAGCGTCTTCCCCTTCTCGCTGAACACCACCTCGGCCGAATAATCGAAAAAAGCACGGTCGCTGTTCTCGTTCCGGAGGCCTCCCACCAGGTTCATGGTAAAATACACGCTGTTATCTTTGATCGTCGTTTGAATCACCAGCCGGGGCGATTCGAGTTTCTCCGGCGCGCGGGCGCAGCCCGCTATGAGAAACAGTGAGACCAGGGCGATCGATCGTTTCATCAGGCCTTCTCCAGTAAACGGATCTGCTGCATCGCCGGAATCGGAAATCGCTTCCGAATCCTTTGGCAACATTGTTCGACTTGTAGCAAAACTCGGGAAAACCGGATCTAATTCCCAGTTACGCATCAACATTATTGTATCTGGAACGCCGTGAATGTTTCGTCAAGAAAAATAAAAATCAGCCCATAACCGCGCCCCCGGCCCCCTCCAAAAATGGATTGACCGCACGCGGCGACGCCCCCGAAATACCGGCATTCGAAAAACACAACCGCAAGGAAGTAAATCAATGAGCAGCGACGGGAAACTGCGTAAAATGGCCGACTTCTGCAAGAACGAATGCCCGGTCTGCACCCGGGCGCGCAAAAAGGGCCATGGCTTTCTCTACCGCCTGGTAAGGCTCGAGCGCCGCATCCGTCCATACCGCCGGGCCTGTGAAGAAGTCTACGGAAAACCGGCCTGCGAGTGATGACCCTGCCCGCACGCTTCTTCTGCGCACCGATGGCCGAGCTCACGACCCCGGCCCTGCGCGAAACCATCAAGAGCTTCGGCGGCGAGGTGGTGCTGTGCTCCGAGATGCTTTCGGCCGCCGCAATCGTCGCCCGGTCGAAACACAACGAGCCCCTTATCCTCAAGCGCGATTTCGAGGAACCGTTCGTCTACCAGATCGTGGGGACCGACGCGGCGGTGATGGCCGATGCCGCGCGCATGCTCCAGGAGCGCGGCTGCTGGTCGGTGGACATCAACATGGGCTGTTCGGCCCCGGACATCGCCAAGACCGGCGCGGGCGCGCGCCTCCTCTCCGACCCGGGCCGCGCGCGGGAGATCGTGCGCGCCTGCAGGGCCGCCGTGTCGGTAAAACTTTCGGTGAAAATGCGCGCCGGCTACGACTCGAGCGACCCCGTGCGCCTGGTCGAATTCGCGCGCATGCTGGAGTCCGAGGGAGTGGACCACCTCACGCTGCACCCGCGCCACGGCAGGCTGGGCTTTCGCCGCAAAGCGGACTGGAAGCTCGTTGCGCTCCTCAAGGAATCACTCGGCATTCCGGTCATCGGTAACGGCGACATCACCTCGCCCGAAGGCGCCGTCGCGCGCCTGGGCGAGACCGGATGCGACGCGGTGATGATCGGGCGCGAGGCCGTAAAGTCCCCGTGGATATTCATGCTCTGCGCGGAACTCCTTGACGGCCTCGCTCGCGAACACGTAATTCCGGTGCGCGATATCTTCATCGACGTGCTCGGCCGGCTGCGCGACTCGCTCCCCCCGCATCTGCACAAAAGCCGCGGCCACCGCTTCGCGTTTTATTATTCCAAAAACGCCTATTTCAGCCACGAGCTCTTCACCCGAATACGGAGGGAGGCGGGGATAGACGGGATGATAGCGCGCGTAACGGACTACTACGACGCGCACCCCGATGAGGCGACGATCGTCATATGCCCCGCGAGGGTTCGCGAAGACGGGGACGCCTTATAAGCGCGGCATTCCTGATAAGTTATTGACGTGTATCGTCGGACATACATTCTATTGTCTCAAACCATACCCTGGGAAGGACTGCATGCGACTGATACGATTCAACTGGAGCGGATCGAAACACCCCTGCTGGGGGGTCGAGCGTGATGGAAAAGCATTCCCCATCGCCGGCTGCGCCACGGCGGCCGCGGCCTTCCGCTTCGCCCGGGCCGGGAAAACGCCGCCGGGACGCGGCGTGCCGATGGAAAAGTGCGCGCTCCTTCCCCCGGCGGACGATCGCGCGCACGTCTACTGTGCGGGGCTCAATTACCGCGACCACGCCGCGGAGGTGCGCATGCCCATTCCGGCCAGCCCGGTCTTCTTCACCAAGGCCGGGGCGCTCGCCGGGGCGCACGACGACATCGTGTATCCCGAAGGCGTGACCCTCCTCGATTACGAGGTGGAGCTCGCGCTGGTGGTCGGAGCGCCCGTAACGCGGAACAGCGTGGTGACCGCGGACAACCTGCCTTCGTATATCCTCGGCATCGCCATCATGAACGACGTCTCGGCGCGCGACGTCCAGCTCGGCGCGGGGCAGTGGTTTCTCGGCAAGAGCTTTCGCACATTCGCGCCGCTGGGGCCGGTCGTACAGGCCCTCGACGAGCCGGTACTCTCGCGCCTCGGCGCGCTCGAGCTCGAGCTTTCGGCGTATAACGCGCTCGGCGCGCCCTACGACTACAAGCGCCAGCGCGGCACGACCGCCGACATGATCTTCAGGCCCCACGAGCTTGTCCGCCGCCTCGGGGAGCAGTTCGACCTCATGCCCGGCGACGTCATCGCCACCGGCACACCGCGCGGCGTGGCCCTGGGCCCGCCGTCGCGCTTCCGCGCGCGCCTCGCCGAGATACTGGGCGTGCCGCAGGGCGAGCGCATCGCGCGCTTCCTCGAGGGCGAGCGCCGGCATAATCCGAAGTACCTGGTGCGCGGCGACCGCGTCGAGGCGCGCATAAAAAGCGCGGACGGGGTGGTCGATCTGGGGGCGCAGAGGAATCTGGTCAGGTAAAGCGCGGTCGGCGGGTCATCCGTACCTGTGAGATACGGTATGGTACTAATTTGTACACGGCCCTCGTCAAACCTTACTGAATCAATCGGAATGATAAATCTGGCGTACAACCTAAAGCGTTACCGCCTATGTGCAAAGTAATGATGTCGAACGTGGAAATCGCTTGAAGTCGATCGAGTATGATCCGGCCATGGAACTTCATGATGGAAAATCAGGGTGGTTCAGTCCAATCCTCCGGATTCAATGAAGGCTGGAAATAATGCAGGGATACCTATGAAAAAGCGAAATTTTAGAGATTCCCTTACGAGGAAAAATCCTGAAAGATTTCACGCATTTTAACTTTATGGTTGATTATTTCTAAGCTTTGATTACAGTCGTTCTCATCATTCACTGCTCCCTTTCCTGCTAACAGTATGCCTTGACTGTGCCTGAGATTGCGTCTATCAATTGAATATTCAAATTTTTGCATAACTGCAAAATAAAGCCGGTTTTCCCCCGCCTGCGGCGGGGGAAAGGCCGATATTCCCGGGAATTGCAGCAAATCTAAAGTACGTATGCCGTCAAAAATATAAATGGGTCATTTTTACCACCCTTCAATCGGGTGGTCAGGGTATCCGATCTTCATACTAACAGCCATTTTTTCACAGTATGAACGGCTTTTGCGGATCCGGATTGAAATAAGTGAGAAACCTGAAAGAAATTTGAAGAAGGAGGTTTCCGTATGACCAAGGGATATGCCGGTCAATTTTTGAGGGTTGATTTAAGTTCGGGAGTTTGCGAAAACTTTACCATAGATGAAGCAATATTGCGGAAATTCATCGGTGGATCTTCCCTGGGTGCGAAACTCTATATAGACTCTTACAACCTGCATGCCGATCCTCTCGCACCGGAGAGTCCGCTGATGGTTATGACCGGGCCCATGGTGGGAAGCGGTTTCTCGGGGACATCCCGGTTTGCCGTATGCGGGAAATCCCCACTGACAGGGATCTGGGGCGAAGCAGCCTGCGGCGGTACGTTCAGCCCCGAAATGAAACGAGCCGGCTACGACGGCATAGTGATCACCGGCGCGTCACCGAAGCCGGTCTACCTGTCATTGGCTGACGGTGTGGCGAAGCTTGCAGACGCATCCGATCTGTGGGGGAAAGATATCTACGAAACGACCGACGTCCTGAAGGCTCCCGACAAATCCATCAAAGTCCTTGCAATCGGCCCCGCGGGCGAGAATCTCGTGAAATTTGCCGCTATCGGGAACGACAAGGCCCATTTTATCGGACGTACGGGACTCGGCGCTGTAATGGGATCGAAGAGACTGAAGGCCATTATCGCCAGAGGATCAGGGCGCCTTGAAAAAGCGGACGATGCCCGGTACAAGGAGCTTGCCAGGGCCGCCGTCCAGGAGATCAAGGACTCTACACTGGCAGGCTCCCTGCACGCGATGGGATCGGATGCCGCCATGGTCACGGGAATGTTCAGTGGCGATGTCCCCATAAAGAACTGGAGCGTGGGCGAAGATTTCGATCTCTCAATCAGCCTCGGCGGCCCCACATTGAGCGAAAAATACCTGACCAGGGCTCACGCCTGCTCGAATTGTTCCCTGGCCTGCAAGCGTGTCGTCGTCGTCAAGGACGGGCCCTATCAAACCGAGGAAGGTCCGGGACCCGAATACGAGACCTGCGGCAGTTTCGGAACCATGCTCATGAATGGGGATCTTACCGCCGTAATCAAGGCCAATGAATTATGCAACCGTTACGGAATGGATACGATCAGTTGCGGCTCGGCAATCGCCCTGTCCATGGAGCTCTACGAAAAGGGAACCCTTTCCAAAGCCGATGTGGACGGCCTGGACCTCGCCTGGGGAAACATGGAAGCCGTTATGCCGCTTCTGAAAAAGATCGCCTGCCGGGAAGGATTTGGTGATACGCTTGCGGAAGGTTCACTCAATGCGGCAAGAAAAATCGGCAAGGACGCGGTCGACTCTGTCGTCCATGTCAAAGGCCTGGATCTCCCCATGCACGATCCGCGGGGATTCCATGGCATGGGGCTCGCCTACATGATGTCAAACCGGGGAGCCTGCCATCTTCAACATGCCGCGCTAGCGACGGAACAGGGGATGGCCTCCTGGCCGCAGTTGTTTGATATGAAGGACGATTACAACGGT
Organism: Spirochaetota bacterium; assembly: GCA_025457965.1. Lineage (GTDB taxonomy): Bacteria > Spirochaetota > UBA4802 > UBA4802 > UBA5368 > MVZN01. Next base: position 20,923 of record JALOTJ010000040.1, read on the forward strand.
CAGATAAGTGATGAAAAGGCCGTCCTCATCTACAATTCTGAAAACTACGGCATCCTCGGTAATTCTCTGTCTATCTGTCACTACCTTATCTATGTCCTGCAACCGGAGACCATCCGGGATGCTTTCAACGCGATCACCGGTTTCAACCTTAGCTTTAAAGATTTGCTCGAGGCCGGCATGAGGGACTGGACGCTAAAACGGGGGATTAATAATCTCATGGGGGTAACATCCAGGGACGATGTACTGCCCAGGCGTGTCTTAACCCCCCTGACGGACGGGGCCGCGGCCGGATCGGTTCCGGACATGAAACGCCTTCTGTCTGAATACTATGCGCTCAGGGGTCTTGACGAACGGGGATTCCCCAGGGAGGAAAAGCTTGCAGAACTGGGGCTTCCGGAGCTGCGATCCATGCTTTACAAATAAAATTGAGGGGGAGGTAATTAGTATGGCATTAAAAGCATTTTCGCAAGAATGGATGGATGCATGGCTGAAATCAATTCAGACTTCACAGGAATACAAAGAGATTGCCAAAGAATGGGAAGGCAGCGTATCCATCATCGTGAACCCTGACCCATCCAAGGGCATACCGGAACCAATTTATATGTGGACGGACTACTGGCATGGCGAAGCGAAGGACTTCCATTATTGTGACAAGGCTAAAGCGGAAAGCGCCAATTTCGTGATGAGCGGCGAATATATCCGCTGGAAGCAGGTCGCCAAGAAGGAGCTGGACTCAACGAAAGCCCTGATGCAGGGAAAGCTGAAATTAAAGGGCGACCTGACCTATGTCGTTAAACACGTTAAAACCGTCAACAAGGTGGTTGACCTGCTGGCGGCCCTTGACACCGTTTTCCCTGATGATTAAAATCTATCTTTTCCAAAGGAGAAACCTATGGCTTACGATCAGGATTTAGAATTCATTTACTACGGACCGACCAGGGTCGTTTTCGGCGTAGGTTCATCCCGCGAGGTCGAAGTCGAGATGAGTTCCCTGGGGTGCGACCGAGCCGTCGTGATGACGGATCCGGGCATAATCAAAGCAGGACTTCTTGACGGCGTCAAAGATACCCTGGGTAAAAAATGCGTCGGCGTATTCAGCGATATCCCGCAGGATACCGGGGTCGGGATTGTCAATCGCGCCGCCGACTATGCCAAGGAATGTGGTGCGAATATCATTATCAGCCTGGGCGGTGGCAGTGTTATCGATACGGCAAAAAATGTCTGCATCATCCTGAAGGAAGGCGGCCGCTGCGAGGACTGGCAGGGATTGGGAATGCTGAGCGGACCGGTGACACCCCACATCGTTATACCTACAACGGCGGGAACGGGCAGTGAGGTGACTTTTGCGACCGTCCTTTTTGATGAAACGAAAGGTCAGAAGGTCTTAACCAATGAGATGTTCAACGCACCCCGCGTTGCCATTCTCGATCCGAAAATGACGGAAAAGCTTCCCCCGCTGCTGACGGCCGGGACAGGCATGGATGCCATGTGCCATGCCGTGGAATCCCTTCACTCATTACAGCATGAACCGATCGCGGACGGTCTCGCCATTCACGCGATTCGTCTGCTTAGCCGTAACCTGCCCGCCTGTGTTGACGACGGTTCCGACCTGTCTGCAAGGGGACAGGTTCAGATCGCCGCCCTCTTAGCCGGTTGGGCTTTCGGCAATGCTCTGGTTGGTGTTGTTCATGCGATGGCACACTCCATTGGCGCCATCGCAAGGGTGCCCCACGGAATCGCCAACGGCATACTGCTGCCGCACTGCATGGATTTCAATCTTGAAGATGCAGTGGAAGGATATGGCATGGTTGCGGAAGGGTTCGGGGTCAGGGACCGCGGCATGGATTCCCTGACGGCCGCCAGGGAATCCATTAAGGCGATGAAGGCATTCACGAAGCGCATCAAACATCCCCAAAAACTCTCAGGGGTGGGGGTCAAAGAAGCGGATATAGCAAGGGCGTCGGAACTGTGCATGTCGGACGGCTCCATTCTGAATAACCCGAAGATGATTATCGATTCATCGCAGGTTCTGGAGATTTACAAGAAAGCATTTTGATTGTGAAGAACGCCGGGAGACAGTCGAAAGACTGCCTCCCGGTAGTATGGACAACCGGAATTTAAGGAAGCGAGCGGGGGAGCGGATGAACCAGTTCATCGAAAACAGGGCCGCGGATGAGGTTCCTTTTTCAAATGTTCTTGAGGATCTCATGACCCAGAATATTGAAAAACACCCCGACAAGATGGAGGTCCTCAAGAAAATGAAAGGGGCCGTGGCCTTGAACTTGCAGGATATCGAGGCGGTGGTTACTCTTCATTTCGACGGCGGGAAAATGACAATCGATGCCGGAGTAGTTGGAAAACCGGCGCTTGTCATCAGGACCGAGTCCGGGCAGGTGATGGACCTGAATGTCCTGAAAATCAAATGGGGCTTGCCGTATTATTTCGATAAGGCGGGATTAAAGGTCATGTCGCACATCCTGGCAGGCCGTCTCAAAGTGCAAGGCATGTTTTTCCATCCCATTCTGCTTACACGCCTGACTGTAATCATGTCAGTCATGTAAATCCGTCTTTGTAAAGCCATCAGAAAGCAAATTTCAAAGGCCCCCTTGACGGGGCTTTTTGCCGGGGGAGGATGCCATCCCGGGGTGGAGTGCTTCCGGTAGCGGGTAGCAGGCCATAAGTTGGATTTTCATCAATAACCCCGCACGAGCTTACCGACCGAGGCAATGAAGGTCGTCATTCAGCTCTCTACTTCAAATTACCGTAAATCGTTTTGTCGGCAGACATCCACCCAGTAACTCCACCCTGACCGGGGCCCTGGTGCTGCCCGACAGCGTGCTGGTCTGCTGCGACGGGGCGCAGCTCATGCACATAGTCCAGGCCCTCAGCTTCGAACACAGGCACATGCCCGTTTCCTCCTTCGAGGGATTCGCCGAATCGTGCGGAAAGGGGTGCTGCCTGCCATTCCTGACGCAAAAACCCCAGGTGGTGATACCCGGCGCCGGCGACCGTTCGTTCGCCGGTATCCTGGACCACGAGGTGGCGGTGGGCATGCCGGCCTTCCTGTTCTTCTATACGATCGAGAACCTTTTCAAGACCGGGGGCGCCATGAACCTCGGCCACCCCCTGCGCCAGATGCAGGCGATGCACCTCAACGCGAACCTGACTCCGGGGTGTGCCTATCTCGAGGGGTTGATCGACAAACGGAAATCCGATAGTTAACGGCTCCGGGCACGTTATTTTTTATCGCTCATTCCACCGGCAGACCGTTTGTGCAGAAGGAACGACTGCGCCAGCGCCGAAAGGGCCAAAAGCATGGCTGGCCCTTCTCCTTCTTAGTTCTGAACGATGGAAGAGGCGTTGCCTGGAAGGGAGAAGGAGAAGGGCGTCAGATTGATGAGCATAAAGAACAGGTTGATTTGTTCGGTCTGATTGAATCCATAAAGAAAGGCGACGCCAAGGAGGAAACCAGAGCAACCGAAGTCGTGGAACTCGAAGATAGGCGCAAACTCGGCATCGCCACGCTCGGATCGCTCAAGCAGCATCCTAGAATATCGGCGTTTCGGCGCTTTATTGAAGGGTGGTATTTGAGCTATTTCACGCCCGATGCCGCGCGCAGTCTCCCTCTTGCTGGT
>JALOTJ010000041.1 GCA_025457965.1 Spirochaetota bacterium
ATCGTGCTGTATGTCGTTCAGACGGTCGGCGATCTCTCTTACCTCGTGACTGTATACAAGGGTGAGCGTCCCTATTACCACTGCCTCGGGCGACGACGCCTCTACGCGGACGAGGACGTCCCGTATCAGATCGCGAATGGCTTCGGACCGATTTACATAACCCTTCTCCGAAATAAGATCATCGAACTGAACGAGGAGCTTCTCGTCTATCGACACACCGAATCGAATTATTTTATTACTCATAAATTTTCATCCTGTCCAGATTCTCCTACGGCAGTGTATCATTAAATATCCCGGTGTCAAGCACGCCGGGAGCCCCGATAACCTGCGAAGGGGGCCTTAATCGTCCGTTATAATTTTTGATATTGAGACACATATAGTATTGACAATCAGTTTTCCCCCCTGTAGCATTGCAGGAGTTTCCTTTCAGATATAATTGCGAGGCCGTTCGCCGATCACAAACTACCAAGGGGAATACTCCATATGACACAGACCAGCGAAAAAAACGGCCAGAGTGGCCCTCCGCCAAGACGTCAATCGTCCAGGAAATCGAGCGCTTCCTCCAAGATCTTCACAATCATCATGGAGTACAGGGATTCCAGCCTGTTTAAATGGGTCAAGCTCCACCCGGAAATCTCAATCGGCATCGTCGCACTCTGGGGAATGTTTATCATCGTCTTTCTGATATGGTTTATTTTTTCCATGTCCCCCCAATGACCGGAAGATTCGGGCCGCTGTGAAAAAGACGGCCCCGTACCGGAAAGGGAGACGCTATCGGGGTTTTTCAATTATTATATGCCGTTGTTCTGCCTGCCGGATGGCCGTCGAGAAGTCGACGAACTCGCCGTATTCAGCGGGATCGATGCTGACAGCGTTAACGTGTACCTCCTTGTCGACCTCGAGTTCATTGGATCCAGGGCTCTTCGACACGCGAAGTATGGCATACCCGAACCGGCACCGAACCACGTCTTCCCTTTGCAGCGTGGCCCCGCGATACTCTTCAGGAAGAATATAACTATAGGCCTCTGACTCGTTTACCGGACGGACGAGGTAAAAAGGATGCTTTCTATGGCGGTCGTCAACATGCCGCAGCACCTCGCTAGCGTTGAGCACCGGTGAAATGATGATCCGGTCGGGGGCTATCGTGGAAATGGAGAATGCCCTGCCCTTGATCGCAAGTTCCAGGGGGGAATCCACCGCTTCGAGACCGGTGATTCGATAATCATCGAGGCTGAAAGCGGGAAACATTTTAGAGAGGAGCCTGTTTACCATTTCCTCTCTGGACTGGACGTCCTGGAAAAGCGAGCGTACATCCTCCCGGGCGCCGTGGAAGCGGATCCCCCCGTTGAAAAAAGCGTTCCCCCTGTTGTCGATTTGCACCTTTATTCCGATCCTGCTCCCGCTCATTCTCAGAGCGCTGACGGTGCGCGTTTCAGTCCTGTCCCGGATGATCACCATGGCCTCTGTCCCCTCGATCTCCGGATCTACCACCCCGTATCCGTTATAAGCCTGCGAGAAATCCATCCAGACCCCGGCCAGCCGGTCTATCGGCACGTACAGCAGCACATGCGAGAATATCCCGGGAGAGACGAAACCGCGCAGGTCGGGAAAATCCCGCCCACTCGTAAAGGCAAAATATGAACGTATCCCCAGGCTTTCCAGCATCGCCCTTGCGAGCACCGCCTTGTCCTCCGGCGTGCCCCTGCGCTTCATCATCGTTGTCGCCGCCTTTTCGGGAAAATAGAGCACGTTACCCGAAAGATCGATCTCCCGCGAAACAAAGGCATAGATTCTTCTGGCCGTTTCGTCCACGCTGCCGCCGGCAAACCTCGCGCGAATATCGTCCCCCGGAAGGGCGAACGCGTCACGCACCAGACCGTTATACCATATTGCGAACTCCTCGCGGTTCCGCATGGTGGAAATCGCATACAACGGAAGATACTGCAACCTGTCCCCCATCGAGCGTTCCATCCGTACCGGCTTGTGGCTTTCACTTCTCGCCGAATACTCGATCATGCCGTCGCGCCTTCGGTGCGTAACCGCGCCGCCGGTGTAGACAATTTTCACGTCCATTTCCTCCGGGGCGATTACACGCAACGAAAACACGCCAAGCGCTTCGTCAAAATCGTGTATAGTTGTAATTGGTGTCGCGAAAATCCTCGATGAACCCTGAAGGTCGAAGGGATTGTCCGCGTAGTAGGCAATATGAATGATGGAACGTTCGCCGAGCGAAGGAAGCGATAGATATGACGCCCCATCCACTCTAATTATCCGGCCGGCGTCACTGTAGCTTCCGTCCTCGTTGTACACCCGGGCCCTCATTGGATACACCCTGTCCCCGTGTTCGAGTCTGAACTCTCCATATCGCTCGATTCCCCGACTGTCGTGGACATAAATTACGTCCTCGCAGAAAGCCCGGCTGCTTCCGTCCGCATTCAGCCGGTATATTCTTTCACGGTAAATAACCTCGGATGGAACCCCGGCGCCCTTTTTCTCACCACTCCTCAATGAGGTAATGTAATCCTCGCCCTTTTCCTGCCGGTCGCGGGCCATTGGTGGTTCGAGCCCTGCTCCGGCCAGGTAATCCAGAAGGTCTCCCGTCATATAGTAGGACGGCGCGATCGCAAGCATCCTTCCCCAGTTGAGCGAAGGGACCTCCCCCTCGAGATACCCGATCCTCCCCAGCCGCAGGTAATCCTCGGGGTCGTCCTTTAAGGCCACCCTTTCCAGGAGCGACCGCGACGCCCGCTCGTAGTCGCCCATATCGATAAGAGCGTCGATACGTTCCCTGCCATAGCCGCCGAAACGGTCATGCTCATCCACAAGGGCGATAATATCACCGTGCCGTTCCATGCCGCGATAGATGTCTATCAGCGTTTCGAACGAGGTTTTATCGAAACCTGAAGCGAGGATTTCACGGTACAGCCGGGCCGCGAGAGCGGGATTCCTCCAGCGGTTGTGAGCGGCCAGGCTCTTTCGCGGCGCCGGCACAGACGGGAACGCCTTCGCAAAGTCTGCGATGTCCTCCTCGAATTCCTTCTCATAGCCGAGTCCCGAAAGCAGCGCCGAATACGATTCCCGTAGGGGCAGAAATAACGGAGCGCGCCGCACAAGCGATCTGCCGATGGTATGGGCTTCCGCCATGGCCCGCCTTCTTTCCAGAATCTGCAGTCGGCGATGCTGCGCGGGGATAAATGACGCGTCCGCCTCGCACAGCTCTTGATAGATACCCGCCGCCTCCACGTACTCCGCGGAGCTTTTATCATTCCCCGCGCTCTCCAGAAGCGATTCCGCCAGAAAATAGAGCGAGGGATGGCTGTCTTCGAAGGATTTACCCTTTCTGAAATACTCAATAGCCTCACGGCTGTCACGTTCGCGGAAATAGCTTCCAAGGTGGAACGACGCGCCCGGTGCCCCGCCGTGCAACCGCCCCACCAGAAGATCGTGGGGAAAATCAAGCACCTCCCTGAATTCGCACGTGCCCGTGGCCGGCCTGTCCGAAGAAGCTTTCACCGGGACGGGTTTATCGTTCATATCGGTCACGATCAATCGGAATCGCCATTCATCATCGGCGTACAGTTTCACCACTATCGTTATGTTCTCTTTGGCCTTCGCCTCGATCACGCGTACCGAACGGCGGATGCCGGCGTCGATGTTTGCGACGGCTTCCCGCCCGTTTATTAAAAGCCGGTACGCGCACGGCGAATACACGCGCAGCCTGACGGGTCCCCCGGGCGAAAGCGTTGTGGTCGCATACGCCACACCCCTCTCCGGGTAGAGTATGCGCCGGAAATCGATATCCCCGGTTTTTTCGTCCGCGACGACCCGTTTCCATCGCGCTTCATTCCCTTTTTCCAGTGAGGCTATTTCCGGCAGGAACGCATACTCCAGATCGGCGGCCCCGAATTTATGATAGGGCCCCGACACCATCCAGTACCTGACCGGGTGCAGGAGCTTCGCATGCTCTATCGCTTTCAACGGCGAAAACCGGCTCGCCAGTCTTTCGCGCGCGATCAGGATCGAAAGACGGTACAAGTTCGCGTTCGGCGCATTTCCCATATCGAGTCCGGCCATGATGCGTGCAAGAACGCCATCAACCCTAGCAAATCCGTGAAGGTCGGCAAGGGTGATAAGATCAGTAAAATAGAGCGCCGACTCGGGCGCATCGGGGAACCGAAGCACCATGGCCTCGATAGAATCGTACAGAGCGTAATAATCGCCGCCTGCAAAGTTCCTGAATATCCGCTCCTCGTAGGCGCGTATATCATCATCCAGCGCGTCCGCCGGAACGGACCACATGAGCAATACCGCCCCTGCAAGAGCAAGTGTTTTAGCGATCAGCCTTCGACCCGACATCCTTCATACTCCTTATAATAATGCGCTCGTTTTCCTTACGGTGAATGAAGAGCAGAAAGTCCCGGAATTCTCCATACTCCGTCGGGTCGACCGATGAGTCCCTGAAAACGATGATTGATCTCACTTCGATTTCCGCGTTCCCCTTCATCGCGTACTCAAACTTCGCCAGGAAACGGGAATGAACTCGCTTTTCCCCTGGCGGCAATACCGCTATCTCCCATCCGCCGGGTATTTTGAAGCGAACGGTGGTATCGCTCGTCCATCCGCCCGATATCCGGACCGGGAAAACACGCGACTTCATCATTCCGTATTCGCGGTAATAATCCGACGACACGATGAAGGAGGGAAAGGCGGCATACTCCCCCGTAGTGGAGAGGAACGAGGGAACATGCCCGTCGTACGAATATGCCACCGGCCGCTCGGTCCCGCCCTGGAGCACCGAAAGGCCGTTAATGGACGTCCCGGTGTATTCCGAGTTCCAGTAGGATGCGATCCCCCGGTGTTTTTCCGATTTGTCCAGAAGATCGAGGCGAGCGGCACGGGCGAACGCCCCTCCCTTGGTAAGGGTTCTTCTAAAGACGGCGCCGCCCTTTGCGTCAATCGTTACGTCGGTGATCACGGCATCCATGTTTTCGTGATAAAAACGGCCGCTTGTATTTATAAAAGCATGACCTTTGTCCCCGATAACGAGCGCCTGGATATTCCGGTCCTCCGTCGGCAGCTCGCGGATCCCCGCCATTTTCGCCGTGGCGTCCAGGAAGATGCCTCCTTCCAGATTGACATAACAGATTGCGTGGTTGAACTGCCCGATGAAGGGGATGGACCTGTCCAGTTCCCCGCGCTCACGAGTGCGGACGAGCGCCATCCGCGCGTCGATCCCCGATTGGCGGAGCATCGATACCAGCACAAGCGTGAGGTCCTTGCAGTCGCCCATTCGTGTCGCATAGGTCAGGTCCGCGTTCCGCGGTTGCAGTCCCCCCAGGCCCAGTTCGAAACCGACATAGCGTATCGACGAGTTTACATGGTTGAAGATCTTCCTCATTTTATCGAGGTCGTTGTCTTCGGTTCCGACAATCCTGGCGAGGTCTTTTTGCATCTCCGCACTCATCGTTACCCTGCCGCGCATCAGAGAGGCATACCAGCGCGCTGCGTCATCCCAGCTGCCGTGCGAACTGACGACCAGGGAAGGGATGATCTCACTCTGGTGCGGCATGGCAACCTCATCCCTGTACGGCGGCAGGTTCGAGAGTGAAAGCCGGTATATGCGCCTGTCCCCCCGGCGCGTAACGGATAAGCGGTCGTTTGCAAGCCCTTTAAGGCGCACATGCAGTCGCATACTGTCGGGACGGCTGATAACGGTGTTCGAAACCAGCGTTCGGTACCGTCCTCCCGCCATAATCCGCTCCCCGATATACCCGCGGTACAAACGCGCCTCACCGCTTCGCACCCGGTAGCTCAGATCGACCACACTTCCCCTGGCAAGCGAAGGTACCGAGAGCACCCTTGCCTGCACGTCATAGTACATTCGGCTTTCCGGGTCCGAAAGCGAGCGCACATAGGTCTCCGCCGATTCCACCACCTCGCCGCCGCGTGTCACGGTACAGCGCACATTCTCGACCCGGTCCGTCGCGGGATTGAAGAGAATGTACTGTGTGGAGAAATCGCGTATGGCGCTTTCGGCATTGATTCGAAACACCCTGCGCACCGTCTTCTCGTACGATCCGTCGGCCGTGATATTCATGACGCACTCATCAAGAATCACCACCGCGGCCTCGTCAGGATACATGCCGGTGCCATCACCGATCTCGGGCAGGTCTCTCGCTCGGAAGCGGTCCAGCGGATCGGGCGTACGCTCGATCGCGTTAATATATTCCTTCATCCTGAAGTTGTCGGGATTTCGCAGCAGCGCTTCTTTCATATAATACAAACCCGATGAGGCATTTCCGGTCTGATGATACAGCGAACCAAGATCGAAGAGTATGCCGCCGTCGTCCGGAGCGAGCGCGAGTGCCGCCGTAAGGTAAGGCAGAGCGGCCCCTCTTCCTCTGAAAGTTCGCACCGCACCTGCAAGTTTACGCCGCAAATCGACATCGCAGGGGAAAAGGTGTACGGCACCCAGAAGGGCGGTGATGGTACCGTCTGCCTCGCCCGCACGCTCCAGCGAATCGGCCAGTGCCCTGGCATACGTCCTGTTGTATCGGTCAAGGCTGCACAGTATTCGGTATTCGGCGGCAGCGCTCAGGTGATTCTGCCGAAGGTTCAGAACCCGGGCGCGAACCGCCCTTCCCACCGAAGGAAAGCCCGATTCGATCAGGGAAGCCGACCGCTTCAAGGCTTCGTCATGCCATCCCCTTTCGGTGAAATATAACGATTCAAGCTCAGCCGCTGCGGGACAGGACGGATTTATCTCCCGTACCCGCGCGATGAGCGGCGGCGCCTCATGGAGAAAGCCGTTTGATATCCTGCCCTCTACAATCTTCACGAGCGGCAAAAGGGCGGTGCTGTCGCCGTCAGCCGCCTTGCGCAGGAGTATATCGCGCTTCTCTTCATCGTCCCGGCACAGGGCGAGGTAGTAGTGTGCCATGCGACCATACGCATCACTTCCGAGGGCGGCCTGGAACAGGACGGCCGCCTCGCCCGTTTCCTCGCTGTCAAGGCCCGCCGCGTACATCAGGTATCCGGCGCGAAACGCGTCGTCCGTCCCGCCTTTGCCGGCACGGGCCGCAAACCCGCTCAATGCGGGGAACCATGAAGCGTTGGCCTCCGCTCTCGTATCGCGCGCGACCTTCACATTTTCGATTTTATCGAGCGCGTAGTGGCGAAGTGAGAACTTGACTCCGTCCCTGTGCGAATCCCCAAGCCTTAGGAGCAGGCGATGCTTCCCGGGCACACAGTGCACCTTCACGCGATACTGGTCATGCGAGAATCGGTGCCTTGTCCCGCTTTTAAAAACCGGCTTTCCGTCCATCCATATTTCCGCATGGCCGGTCTTCCCGATATGAAACACGCGCGTCTCCTCGGCGCGCGTCGTAAACTCGACCGCCATGAAATACAGCACGTCTGACGTGTCAAGATTCCTCTCGCCGATATCGAGCATACCCATGCGGTCGGCCCGGGCATCAAACCAGCGAACCGGATGGAGTTTCCCCGGATACAGAGTGGTCGCGTTGATGTCAACCTTCTGCATCCGCGCGGTATCGAACGGCGCCGCGCCGTGAGGATAAAAGGGCCCGATCACTTTATAGTCCTTAACATACCCGAGCTTATCGAGCATCGCTTCCGCCGCACCGGTATCGCCGTTGCGAAGCGACAGCCAGCCGTGAAGCATCCCTATCCGGGCCTTCAAATCCCCGCTCCGTGCGACGGTCCCGTTCGCCGCGAGCAGCCGTTCGCAGGCCCGAATGCCCGCCGGAATCAATTCAGGATAGCGCAGCGCTTCGGACATCATGAACACGCCGTACTCGAGCATCGCCGCATCGTCTTCCTTCAGCGCTGTCTCCACAAGCTCTTCGAGCGCACCGCGGGAATCTCCACGCCAGAGCCGCTTTGCGGACGACAGCCACGGATCTTCCGCTGGCCCCGCGACAGCGGACGTGCCCGCTGTCGCAAGCACAAGCACTGCCATAAAAATTCCAATGATATTCCTGTAAACCATCATTCACACGCCTATCTCGTCTGCGCGCTGTCTACGGGGTCCATGAGCCGCATGGCCCTGTTAAGCACCTTCCGGGCTTCGTCTTTCCTGTTCTGCCTCAATAGCAGTGAGGAATAATCGATATACACCTGCCGGTACTCCGGGAAGGACCTCAAGCAGCGCCGGTAATAAACCTCCGCCGCATCATCCCTGCCGGTCTTTTCCATTAGTAAAGCAATTCGATGTACGGAGACCGGATTTCCATCATTGGTCTCCAGCGCCTCGCGGTAAAAACGCTCGGCCATGCCGTAGTCTTCACGCTCGAAAAAGATATCGCCAAGCTCGAGGCCGGCATAACTGTTCTCCGGATAGCGTTCCTTCATAAGCAGCAGGGTCTTCGCCCCGTCCTCGAGACGCCCCGCATACCGGTAGAGCACGTACAGGTTATAATATGCGGGAATGATCGCGTCGGTTCCGTCGATAATCTCGAGAAATCCGTTTTCCGCCTCCCTGATTTTGCCGTCGTTAAACCTGATACAGGCCATGTTGTTCTTTGCCATCGCCCGATACCTTGCCTCTCTGAACGATATCGCCTCATACTGCGTCATGGCCCGTCCCGCGCCTCCCGAAGCGCGATCGACCGTGTGATAATACCGGGCAAGGCTCCATAAATCGCAGGCCGTTTTTACCTGCCGCCTTTGGATCACAGCGATATCACCCTGCCATTCATCACCACACTCCGTGGGAAACCGCAGCGCAAGCGGAATAAAACCCTGCCTGTTTTCTATTACATCGTCCGCTCCGCTGCGTACATTTGACGATGCGCAGGCGATGAAAAAAACCATGACAGCGGTGACAACAGCCTTCATCGACATCCCCCGACCCAGGATAGTCCGCGAGAGAACCGGAAAATTTCACTTGAACCGTTTAATCGATTCGGTTAGACAGGTGCTTGCGAGGCCGTTACCGATTGGCGGATGCGTAACCCCGCGGTGTCTGTCATTACCGGATTACGGCACGACCGTTTCCGCCATGACGGCGCTGATGTAGTTGTACCCGCCATGGCGCGCTTTACAAGAGTTTTTCTTGGGATCCAACGACAAAGATGACCAGAAAAGGACTGCTTCTGTTGCCAGTGACCGCGTGCCTTCTTCTGCCCGCGCATATCCCGGCGTCCGCAGACCGTTCGCGCGTTGACCCGTTCCATGACGTCTTTTATATTTACTACACCGAAAGCCGGTCGGAGGCTCGCCGCATGCTTTCCTCCCTCTCGAAGAACCGTGCGCTTCGCGGACGCGCCCTCATAAATGCCGGAAAGATTGACGAGATTGAAAGGCGACCCGCCGCGGCCCTTTTATCCTACCGCACGGCGATCGAGTCCGGCGAAACGCTTGCGATCCCCTATCTCTATGCGGCACTGCTTTCAGGCGATCCGTCGTCCGCTGAAGCGATGCTCCAATCGCACTCCACGGCAACGCCCGACCGCTGGCTGTCATACGAACGCGCGCGTGTTCGACTTCGCTCAGGAGACACGCCCGGGGCCATGCGTTTTTTACAAGAGGCCATTAAACTCGGTTTCAGCTCGCGTGAGCTTGTACGGCGGGAACCTCTTTTCGATGTGGTCAGGAACACGCCTGAGTTTTTAAAGACTCTCTCTGGGATGAACAGGCCTCAGCCCGTGAGATTTGCACCGATGCTCGAGGAAATCCGACGGGAGGAAGTCCGGGGCACTCCTCTGGCCATCGGCCCGGGACTGTCTGCCACCGGAGCTCTCGAACGCAAGGGCCGGCTCGCGGAGGCCGAGCGCGCGCTTCGCGGCCTGCTCGAAACGCGTCTCGCGTTCAATGAACGCAGTGTGGCGCTTTACCGTCTCGCGCGCCTGCGTGCCCGTCAGGGAGACGCCACGGGCGCGCGCGGGTTCCTCAGACGCCATGCGGAGCACTTCAAAACGGTCCGTGACGACCCTTCCGGCTATCGCGGGATCGTCCTGCCACTGATCGGCGAGATCATCGCCAACGACGATACCGGATTATTTACCTATGCAGAAACGGGAGAATATTGAATTGAGCACATCGTCAGGCGTAACCGCGCCGGTAACCGATGCCAGGATGTCGAGAAGGGACTGGAGTTCGAACGCGACAATCTCCCGGGGCTCCGCTGTGGAGAGAAGCTCCCCTGCCCTGGCGATCGAACCAAGCGCCTCCTCGAGCAACCCGGTCATCCGGATGTCCGCGACAAAAAAATCCTTCTGATTCACGAAATCCTCCGCGAGGGACGCGGTGATCGCCGCCTCGAACTCCTTCAGGCCTCGACCGGTTTTGGCCGAAAACGATATCCCCTCACCGCCAAGCTCCCCGCGCAGGCTTGAGAGCGCCGCCTCGTCGACCAGATCGGCCTTGTTGAGCAAGAGTACTCGTTTTTTTCCTTCGATCGCCGACAGTACCCTGCGATCCTCAGCAAGTATGCCGGCCGAGGAATCGACGACGACGACCAGCATTGAGGAGTCCTCGATCTTCGCGAGGCTCAGTTCAATCCCCATCTTTTCGATCTCGCAGGAGGGAATGTCAATCCCCGCCGTGTCGATGAGATTGACGTGTATCCCCGCTATGCGTATGCTTTCGCTGATGGTGTCGCGGGTGGTTCCGGGTATCGCCGAAACGATGGCTCTTTCTGTGTTGAGCAGAAGGTTTAGGACGCTCGATTTCCCGACGTTGGGCCTGCCGACAATGGGAAGGTCGATTCCGCGACTTACCCGCTCTCCGATCCTGCACTGGCGCAGCACTCCTTCAACAAGCCCCCGGAGGGAATCCAGTCCCTCAAGGGCGGCATCGTTGCTGACGAACTCGACATCCTCTTCGGCGAAGTCGATACCACATTCGATGTCTGCCTTCAGGACGACAAGGCGGTCGCGTATTTCGCCGATCGCACGAGCGAGCGATCCATGCATCTGCCTGACTGATGCCTCGATCTCCCACTCCCCCCGCGCCGTGATGATATGATTGATCGCCTCGGCCTCGGTGAGATCTATCTTGCCGTTCTGGAACGCCCGGCTGCTGAACTCACCCGGAGCGGCCACCCGCACGCCGCGTGCCAGAAGAAGCGTCATGATCCGGTTGACGATGAGCGGATTCCCGTGGCAGAATATCTCGGCCATGTCCTCTCCCGTAAAGCTGGAGGGTCCCCGGTAGGCCAGCACGATGACATCGTCCACAATCGACCGTCCGTCGAGTATCGAGCCGTACGCGGCATGCCGGTGGTCGAGCTCGTCCGGACGGCTGAACAGAGACGCGACGGCCCTGAATGTATCAGGGCCGCTCAGTCGTAGTATCGCTATGGGCGAGTTGACCGGCGGTGTCGCCGGCGCGCAAATCGTGTCCTCGATCATCACCATCCGTCACCTGTTAGGCGATATCTTTACCTTCCGGTAGATGCCGAGCCCCTCGCTCTTGGTGGTGACGCGGGAATCATTCTGAAGGGATAAATGGATCAGGCGCCGCTCGAAGGGGTTCATCGGCTCGAGCGTCCAGGGCTTTCCCGTCTTGATAACCTTGAGCGCTATTTCCTTCGAAAGCTTCCTGAGCGTCTTTTCGCGCTTGGCCCGGTATGACTCTATGTCGAGAATGATCTTCTTGTCGCTCTTGGTCCGGTTGTTCACCATAAGGTTCACCAGGAACTGCAGCGATTCGAGCGTCTTCCCCTTCTTGCCGATGATCAGGCCGGACTTCGGGCTCTCTATTTCGACATAAACCTTGTTCTCGCCTTCCTTGATATCCCTGACCGTGCCTTCGATTTCCATCTTTTTCAGTATCGTGACAAGTATTTCCTTCGTCATCTCTCCCACGTCTTCGGCAATGTCGTTATAATAAACCCGAAGCTTGGCGGGCCGGGAAACACCGAACCCGAATATTCCGCTTTTCCCCTGGTCAAGCACCTCCATCTTCACTTGCGAGACGTCGTCGATATTGAGCTCGGCCATCATTTTCCGTGTTGCGTCCTCAACCGTCTTACCCTCAATCTCCAACACCTTCATATACGCCTCCTCTCCGAAATAATAGAGTTGCCGCGCTAGTCAGGGATACCGCCTTCCACCCGCCGGCGGCGGGTGGAAATGCAAATATCCTCACGATTGCGACAGTTCAAATGTATCGTGCGGTGCCCCGCCGGGGGCCCAATAGCACGAAAAAAGATCATTCCGCATTCTTCCCGCTCCCCTTCCTGTTGATGTAGAACTGGTGCAGCATCTGCAGGGCGTTCTGCATGATCCAGTAAAGCACCAGGCCCGACGGCATGTTCCAGAATATGACGATGAAAATCAGGGGCATGAACATCATCATTTTCTGCTGCTGGCCGACCGCCTCTCCGGTGGTCATGCGCTGCTGGAGATAGGTGGTACCCGTCATTATGATAGGCAGTATGTTAATATTGAATCCTGATATCTGGAATACCGTATCAGGAAGCGACAGGTCCTTAATCCACAGTATGAACGGCGCCTGCCAGAGATCGATCGCGTTGATCAGCGCGCTGTAAAGCGCGAAGAAGAAGGGCATCTGCAAAAGCAGCGGCAGACAACCGCTCGCCGGGTTGACCTTGTTCTTTTTATAGAGGTCCATGATTTTCTTGTTAAGCAGCTCGGGCTTGTCCTTTAATTTCTCCCTGAGCTCTGTTATCTGTGGATTGAGCGCCTGAAGCTTTTTCATCGATTCGGTCGATTTCTGGGTCAATGGAAGAAGTATGATTTTCGTAATGATGGAGAAGACCACCAGTGACCAGCCAAAGTTGCCGAAAAGGATGTTTATCTTCAGCAACGCCCAAAGTAGAAAGTCGCGTATCGGCTCTATCCACTTGCTCACGTCGGCCGCGTCTATGACGCTCTCCGATACGGCCCTGAGCTTGTTTTTATCCTTCTCGCCCGCGTAGACCTTGAAGTTTTTGGAAAGAGTCTCCCCTCCCTTCAGCTCGTCGAGTGGAAGATACATCCCGGTCCTGAATCCGGTTCCGGGCCTGTTGTCCGAGATCACGCCGCTTCCCGAAAAATCCTCCGGAATCATGATGAGCAGAAAATACCTGCTCATCATCCCGACCCACTGAATGACGCCGTTTTCCTTTTTAACGATTCCTTCCTTCGTGAAAAAACCGCTGCCCTTCGATGTCTTTTCGAAACTGCTGTCCACGGAATAGATACCATGAACCTGGTTATAGGTATTGTCGAAGTCCATCGCCGGCCCGATAAAATCCGAAGCTGAGAATATCACCGCTCCTCCGGGAAAGACCACGCTTCTTCTGCCGGCGTTCTGCACCCTGTACGAAACGGTGAAATAATCGGCATCCTTAACAAACCTGTAGGTCTTTTCGACGCGCACCGGCACGTCCTGCATGGTGACGGCGGCCACGAACTGTACTTCCTCGTTCGAAACCTTTCCCTTCCCCCACAGAACCTCATCCAGGGCTGAGCCCTGGAGAAACTCGTTCTCGCTCAGGTGCAGGGAAAAATCAAATCTCCCTTTCGCCTGGAAACCACTGTCCTCAACCACGAGCTCCGTATCGCGGGCATTGTACTTGAAGCTTTTCATCGCCGCGCCCCTGTTGGTTAATACAATCGTGTACTTGTCGGTTGTAACGGTTATGGATTCTTCCTTCGCCGCGCCTCGAACCGTTATAACGCCTCCCGCAGGGGCGCGCGGGACTTCCCGCACTGCAGGGGTATCCGGCGATTTTTCAACGCGCTCCTCCATGACCGGGGCCTGCCCGTCCTGCGGGGCCTGGGGCCGCACGAAAAAATAGGACCACAGGAGCCAGACTCCAAGGGCGAGCACGACTGCAAGCAAAGTTCTCTTTTCCATTATTCATCCTTCTGAGGTTTTAATGATGTCGTCAGCCGCGAACTGCAATAGTTACAAAAAGGAACACCGGTACGCTCGCACGCGCGAACTACGACATGGCGCAAGGATCTGTTCCTTGATGGGAGGGGGTAAACTCGTGGAAATCGCGGTCGAAAGTATAAGTACCCGACGGCTCTATGGAACGGGATCGTAACCGCCCCTGCAGAACGGGTTGCAGCGGGCCACGCGCGCGACCGTTAAAATAAGCCCTTTCGCCAGTCCATGCTTATCGAGCGCTTCCATCGCATACATCGAGCATGTCGGAATAAACCTGCATGAAGGCGGAAGGTACGGAGAAATAAGCACCTTGTAAAGTCCTATCAGCTTTCTTAGCGTCATCACCACGAAGGCGCCTGCCCGATTCATCGCTTCAACACACCTGACATCCGAAAAAGCCGTCGCATCGAATCCTGCGCTTTGTGATACTCCAGTTCGCCGAAAGCCCCTTTCGGGCGCAGTACAAGATAATATCCTCGCTCTATCGACGGCAACATCTCCCTGCATATCGCCCGTATTCTTCTCTTTGCCGTATTCCGTTCGCACGCATCGCCGTATCGTGCACCGACGGAGATGCCTATCCGTGTCAGGCGATCACCGCCCTCGGCCCCGTTTGCCCGCGTCGATGAAGCTTCGTTCGATTTCAATCTTAACACGATTAACTGGATTCCTTCACTGTTAAATCGCTTCCCCTTCTCGAATACCTCTTGATAATTCCCTTTTCCCTTCAAGGAATGGATCTTCTTCACCCGATCATTTCTCTATTTGGGCAGCCTCTTCTCATCAGAAACGGTCAGTTTATGCCTTCCCTTCGCCCTTCTCCTCCGCAAAACCTCTCTGCCTTCCGGCGTACTCATGCGTGCGCGGAACCCGTGTGTCCTGTTCCTTTTGAGTCGGCTTGGCTGAAATGTCATCTTCATCGCTTACACCTCATTATTATTTATCATATAGTTGCATATAAAACGGGATGCAATTAATCCTCGCGGCCGGGTATAACAAGTCATCCCTGCGCTGGGGCAGGGTTACCGATACAAAAGCCGGTCAAAAAGCATTTTCAGTCAAGAGGAAAACGATAAATTAAATCAAATAAATGTCAAACCCTTTTTGGAATGAGGAGGAGGTCCTATTTGCGCGCATAAACCTCAATAGTGTCGGAAAAACGCAGAAGCGGCGCCAGCCAACCGTAGAAAAGACTGAAAGGCCGGTAAAACGGGGATACCCGCGGCACAACACGATCCGGGTGGACACCCGCTGCACGAACAATAACCGTACTAAACCCCATCCGCTTGAGGATCCGCTTCACAGAGCAAGGTGAGAAGTCAATCCGGTGGTCTTGAGGATGGCTTTCCGACCAGGTCCGACGGTCAAACAGAAACTGTGGTCCGAATATGGAAGGACAAGAGAAGGCAAAAATACCGCCGGGATTGAGGAGCGCATAGATACGCTGCATGGTCTCGCGCGGAAACTCGCAGTGTTCGATAAAATACCATGCGGTAATGATATCGAAGGTTTCGTCAAACGCTGTCCGCTCAAAGGGCGTGTTGACGACACGAAAACCCGTTTCACGCCTGCACCAGTCGCAGGCATACTTGGATATCTCCACGCCGTACACACGGCCGACACCGGCATCCTTCGCGCTCTCCATGAAGAAGCCGAGCGCCGAACCTAGATCGAGCAGGTTCATGTTGCCGCGTTTCGACCCCCTGCCGCGCAGGGCGAATATTTTTTTCAGCCGGGCATCCGCCAGGCGCCGAATGGCGTCTCTGTCCTCGGCATAGGTTTTTCCGTACTGGCTCCGGTAATCGTCGAGGAAATAGCGTTCATCATACCGCAGCGGCCTGTACGCGGAATTGAAGACGATGCCGCACCGGCGGCATCGGTAGAAACAGGAAGTTTCGCCAGAAACCGCCTTCCCGTCCGGCGAGGAACAGATAGGGCACGCAGGTCCCCCGGGAGGGGAATGCTCCGGCGCGTTACCCGTTCTTTTTCCTTTTTTTCGCCGGCTCAATGACGATGGGGACTCCCTTGATCTTCACGTTTTCGAACGAGAGCAGCACGAGCTCCGCGTACTGCTCGGGGACCTCAAGAAACGAGTAGGTCGGATGGATGTCGATCTTTCCTATCTGCTTGCCGTCAACGCCGGACCTCTTGACGACCTCGCGGATAAGGTCGCCCGGCGAGATCCCATGGTTCTTGCCGATGTTGATGAACAGCCGCGCACGACCGTCCTTTATGTCTTCAAATACGACCGAGCCCGCTTCCTGTTTCCTGATGAATTTATCCGGTGACAGGTCGAGCCTCGATATGTCTCCCAGGCTCTCCTTTAACAGCGCCGCGGCGATTCTCTTCGTAGCGCCGAAGAAGGGAAGGGGTTTTCTTAGCAGTTTTAAAAGCTTAACGTATTCGGTCAGGTCTTCCGTGAGTGCAATTTCGAGGACCTTCTCGATTTTCTTCTCCTGATTCATGGAATCCTCTCACATAAAAATCGTCACTCGCCCGGAGAAACCCGGTTTCTCCGGGTTTCTCTGTCGTGACATGGTGGCGGTCATATACTCTGGGATGGTGGTCGCGCAACTTTCTCTGACAGTGTGTTCGAAGCGCCTGACAGGCGGCTTCTCATGCATAAAAACCTTGGACAGTATCGACATCCGATTTAAAATAGCAAGCAATTTTCGCTTCACGTCCCGCCCTGAACCCGGCAACGATAGCCGACATTGCGTACGGTTTCGATGATGCTGTTGAACTCGTCGCCCAGCTTTCCACGCAGACGGCGAATATGCACGTCGACGGTCCTGGTACCGCCGATATACTCAACACCCCAAATCCTGGCGAGGAGATCCTTGCGCGAAAAAACGACACCCTTGTTCTGGGCCAGCAGCCTTAGAAGTTCAAACTCCTTATACGTGAAATCCAGTTTCTCACTGTTAAGGTAAATCGAATACTCGGAAAGATTTATTTTGATATTTCCGATTGCGATGACGTTTTCGTCATCCAGCAGGTTTTTATCCCACAGGAGTCTTCGCACACGGCTGCGCAACTCGCTTTTCCTGAAGGGATAGAGCACGAATTCGTCATAAAACCATTCGTGGTCGAGGCCATCCAGATGGCTTACCCGCAGGATAAGGAGTACCGGAACGCCCTGCAGCTTTTTTCTCAGGCGTGAAAGATGGAACTGTATGAGGTTGTTAGACTCGAACATGTCGGCGTCGATCGCCAGTAAAAGCGTGCCATCGCCCTTCACCGCGTCGACCGAGCGGAACACTCGCACATCGTGTTCGGTGTATTGCGCGGTAAAATCGTCGACCAGTTCCCCGTTTACCGACAGGAGGCCTATGCTGCGTTCAGAATCTTCACTCACGATTATCAGAAACCTCTCTGTATATATCGGTGTAACGCCCGGCAACGGTTCCCGCGTAAAAATCCTTTACCTTCAAGCGATTGTTTTTTGAGCATCGTCTGTATAGCCCGTCATCTTCAATAAAGCGCCGTATCGACCGGGCATAACCCCCGACGTCGCCCACATCGACCAGAAGCGCGTTTTCTTCATTTTCCAGGAAATCGACCTGACCGCCATGATTGCTGCAGATGATCGGAAGACCGCAGTACATCGCCTCCATAAAGACGATCCCGAAGCCTTCATGCAGGGATGTCGAGATGAAGACATTCGAGACCTCGATAAAATCGAACTTTTGCTGTTCGGTCACGTAACCGGTGAATACGATCCGATTGTCCAGACCGAGCTCGCTGGCAAGCGATTCAAGATACTCCCTTTCAGGCCCGTCTCCAAGCACGAGCAGACGCAGCCGCGCATCGGGGATGGCGTCAAGTGCCCGGATCATGTGGTCGATGGCCTTTCGCTTGATGAGCCTGCCGATTGTAATAAGAAGAAATTCGTTCTTTCCGAGCCCAAGGGCCGCCCGTTTCGCTCCCGACAGAGGCGGAGGATGAAACGCGAGGGGGATAATACCAACTTCTTTCCGCGGCGCGTAATACTTCAGCGCGTTGTCGCGCGTGTTGCTCGACTGGGCTATTATGCGGTCGGCCCGATTCATGATGAACCGTACCACGTTCCGCCAGAAAAAACTGCGGTGCGGCGACATCCTCTTGCTGGGGTCATAGATGTCACCCCCGTGAAGCGAAAGCACGTTTGGAATCCGGAAGATCAGCCCAAGTGCGAACCCCAGTGGGCCCGATGGCACGGCGAAGTGGGTGTTTATTACGTCATAACGGTCTTTCAGGCATAATCGCAGCCCTTTGAAGAAACCGAAGGGAAGATACGAAAGCATGGAGAGAAAACTTGCCGCGTCCCGTGATTTTCGAAAGAATATGGGTACCCGGTAGACATTGATTCCATTGACCCGCTCGTAATGAGGAAGACCTTTGAACCAGGATGTCAAAACATCTACCCGCGCGGTTTTTACCCACTCCAGGGCGAGGTCCATGGTCGCTACTCCCCCTCCGCCGCCGAGAGGAGGGAATTCGTAATTAATGATGAGTATTTTCAAGAGAATATCTCCGCAGATTGATACCGGCACAAATTCAATACTCATCGCCTTCCGGAAATAGTAAAGTTATTTTTATCACCGTCAGTTTTTACCGCCATCTGCCCGTAGCCATCGCACGGACAACTTGCCGGGCCGCGCCAGCAATTAATATTGACACCCTTCAGGCGCTGTTTTATGCTCGGGAAGTTCACAGAATGCGGAAATAAACCATATATCTCAACGGCGGGCCCCATGAGAAACAAACTGGCATTGATAATCGCACTGGTATGGATAGGATCAACGACATGTTCCACGATCGATGTCGCCATAACCAAGAAGGTCGACGTCAATAAAAAACTCAATAAAGTGGCCGTATTCCCCTTCGACGTCAAGGGAGCGGGCTGGGGCGACGAGTTTTCGGACGCCATCAGTCACTGTTTCTTTAAAACTGGGCGGGTCGATGTCGTGGAACGGGAAGCGCTCGAACGCATTCTCAGAGAGCAGAACCTTTCCATGACGGGACTTATCGACGATAAAAGCGCCGTAAAGGTGGGCAAACTCCTCGGGGCCGACGTTATTCTGGTCGGTCGCGGGAGCGCGCTTCGCGCCTATGAAAAAGGAAGGGAAATCCCCAACCTTATCGACACCTTCACCCTCAAGGCACTCAGCGTGGAAACCAGCGACATTTTGTTCATCGTCCGCAAGGAACCCGGAAGAGAATGGTCCGGACGCTATTACGCCAAGTACTGCTTCAGTCTCTCGCTCATATGGGACAGGAACGACGTCCTCATTGAAAGCTCGCGATACGATGATATCTCGCGGCAGATCGTAAAAAAGGTCCTGTCTACACTCGATGAGATCGAAAAAAAGAAGAGCCTTAAATGACCCGAAGCCTTTTCAAAACGGCCATTGCGGTCCTGCTGGTTTTGACCGCAACGGTTACATACGCCGCCGACTTCGATGAGCTCGACAAGCCCCCCGAAGGGGCGCACAGAGGTCAGATGCTTCTGGGGGCATTCATTTCGATCGGTATGCCCTTCGGCAACTGTATCGACGCCGAGCACTCTTTTCTGAAAAACTCATACCACAGGTTGAACGATGAAACGGCAAAGGCCTTTGAAGTATCACACCTCTTTTTTGGTATAGGCCTCACGTTCGAGTATATGCCCTTCGATCACGTCGGTGCGAAGGTCAGATTCAAACACAACAGCGTGGTGCAAAAGACCAATTTCGGTGCGCAGTACGAAAACTGGCGAGGATATCTTTACAAGGACCTGTCGTTTTACCTGGGTCCATCGTTCCACGTCACGACGCGCAAACGCTGGGATTTTACATTCACGCCGATGATCGGTTATGCGATCGCCACCTATCACGCGGCGCCGGTCGCCGGGAAAATACTGGTCGATGATGCCGGTATCGGTGTGAGCGGTGAAAACGAGCGAAGCTTTTCCGCGCTCACTTACGGCGCCGAGCTCAACTGCACCATTTATTTTTCGGGTGGACTATTCGTATCGCTGGGATGCGACTGGACCAGGCTCAACTGCGCTTTCGGGAAACCCTTTGACATTGCCAATCCTCAGCCTCAATCTTCTTCGAATGTGTATTTCGACGGTGCGACCTCCGGCACCATCGACGCCATCGCCTTCATTCTCAGTGCCGGTTACGCTTTTTCAAACTAAATCATTCGCCGAAACAAGACCGGCACGAGTAAAAAAGCGAAGCGCGTTGAGCGTCACCCAGGGGTCGCGCCTTCCGTGCCGCGCTGTCGATCTCCTCTCACAAAGCATCCCCCGCTCCAATCGTTCAGAGGGAAATGAGCCGTCCACGTTTTGCTTGGCGATCAGCGCGTTGAACGCCCCGTTCGCCCTGCCGTCGCCGAACCTGCCGGCCCGTGCGACCGCGATAAGCCCGCATAAAATGTCGTACTGTAGAAGTATCGGGTAGCCTGTAAGGGAAAAATCCGCACCCCTGCCACCCGCCGCGCATACGGGGGTTGATGGATTGGAATTACTCATAAACAGGCGGTTATTAAGCAGGAACTCGGCGCCACTGGCCGCCGTGGGTTCAAGACCGCCCCGGCGCTGTCCGTACTCCAGGAGCGCCATAAGGCACTCGAACGATGCGAACACGCAGCTTGCAACCGACGAATCGCCATCGCGTATAAGGCCGTTCCCCGCCCTTCTGAAAAGCAGCAAGCGCAGCACGTCCATCGCTCCGGCGACGGGGCAGTGCAGCCAGCCCCCGTCTTTCCGCTGATGCGACCGTATCCATGCGACGCCCTGTTCGGTCCGCTCGTCATCGAAGCCCGCTTCCAGCAATCGCCGCACCATTGCGCCGGTAACGCATGCGGCCTCAAGCCGCGGTTTCCAGTTCATAATGAAGCCGCCCGAATCCCCGCGACAGCTCCGTATGATAAATTCCGCGGTGGCGTCGACAGCCGGTTCCCTGCGGTCGTAGCCGCGGGCTACCGCCTCCGCAAAACGCCACATGGCCCCGCTTCCGAACAGGTCGAAACGCTTTGTGTCTCCGAGGATACCTCCCCTCGCGGTGCCTAAGAACCGGCGGCACACATCCGATGAACGGAGCGTTTTGTACTCTTCGATAACGGCAGCGTCACCGCACGCGCCGCGCAGAATGTCGCGAAGGCACAGGTACCGGATTTCCGGACCGCAACCAGACACAAGCCACGGAACAGGGTTCCCGCTCAGGTAGACGCTCATTTAACGGTATACCCCGCGCCAAGCTTATCCATTTTATTGCCCGCCATGTCTTTTAAACCGAGCTCAATTCTATGCGCACCTTTCGACCATATCTCATTGTGACTGAGTATCTCGATGCGCGAATAATCAGGATCGTAGTCCCATTTTACCGGTTTGCCGTCGACCGTCAGACAAATTGATGCCAGGTCGATTCCGCTCCCGATGTCGGATACCGGAATATAGAGCGGCCGTCCGGGCGTGATGATCCCGGGAGATTTAAACCGCGCGACGGGGGGCGCGTCGTCGCGCAGGAGGAAAAAGCCGGCCGTGCTATGGCTTGAATGCATGAAGGATCCCGTTTTAAGGTCATAACGGCTCCCGACCGCATGGAACCGCCCGGTCGCCGGATTGATCTGGTAGAGCCCGACTTTTGCTCGGTCATCACCCCTGTACTCGAGCGATACCTCCATCGGCAGATCAACGCAGAGATCCGGAGGGAAAACGGTGTACACGGCGCTTCGCACGGAAAGGCCCGCGACGGCGATGCGCAGCGGCGGGTCCTGTTTCAGCCACACTCGCTCGGGGTATAACGCGGCCTTTTTCGCGAAGACGGCCGCGAACAGACCGTCTTCGCTCGACAGCCGCAGTTCCCTTCCCGAAATTAGGTTCGGCGCAAACTTCCGTACCGATTTATCGAGCGGCGGCGCCGCAAGCAGGTCGAACTCGAGATCCGCCCTGTTGCCGTTTGCGTCATAGGCGTGAATCGTAACGCGCGCTTTCCCCCCGAGTCGGGCAGTGTCGATCCTCCCCTCGTCCCCGGTCCTCGAGTAGAGGTAATGGGTATAGCGAGCGCCGTTCGCTGCGGAATAATCATAGTAAAGCCCCATACGATGGGTCTCTTCGCGTTTCATGCGGTCGAAACGCGTTTGAAATATCTTTTTTCCATTGACGAAGAGCTCTATCCTGTACACGGCGATTCTGCTTCTGTACCCGGCCCGGTCACCGGCCGCGACGGTCAGCCCGATGATTCCCCCCGCAACCGGTATACCGTTCCACGCGGGCCTGTATATCCCCCCTTTCGGCTGCATCGCAACCCTCGCCCTCCGACCGGCATTGACGCCGTCGATATGCGACCGTCCATCCAGTGGTACAAGCCCGAGCTCGGAAAAATCGGGAGGGATGGTATCATCGATGCTCAGACCGTGACGCAGCGGATTGAGATGCACT
The DNA here is from genome assembly GCA_025457965.1 of Spirochaetota bacterium. Classification (GTDB taxonomy): domain Bacteria; phylum Spirochaetota; class UBA4802; order UBA4802; family UBA5368; genus MVZN01. The sequence goes on from JALOTJ010000041.1 coordinate 22,277, forward strand.
CCTGTATCATCGCGCACCTCAAAGTGAAAATGCTCCCTTCCGATACCGCTGTCGCCGGAATACCCGATGCTCTCTCCCTTCCGCACGGGGATATCGTCGCGTTTTAATTCCAGCCTGAAATCTTCCCGATCGAGAATCTTCGGGCGATACCGCGCGACGGCGGAATTCGCTAGTACCCTGTCGGCGAACCCGTCCATGTGTCCGTAAAAGGTCCTCCTGCCGTCAGGGTGTGTGACGAACAGCGCATAGCCGATACCCCATTTCTGATACATCACCGTGCTGATATGGCCATCATCCGCGGCGAAAATTTCGAATCCCTTCCTTCCCCCGGTACTCACATCGAGCCCAAGATGAAAGCGCGAACCCCTCGGTTCGCAGAATGTGCCGGTAATTCGCTGCGGACGGTCTATGGGCCAGAGAAGCGTCCTGGAGGGCGACGGCGACATGGCGAGGAGCGCGAGCGGAATGATCAATACGGGGAGCGCCGCCCGTTTGATCCGGTAAAGCGCGTCAGTGAACGAGGCCTGGCGTTTAAAAAGCATTGTCGGTTTGGATTTACTCTCCGGGCAGGGACCGGCCCTAATCCATTCTCCTATCCGCGGGCCGACAGCCGTGCCAGATTCCGCTGTATCGCGGCGTTGCCGGGAGCTAATCGATCGGCTTTCTTAAAGTATTCAAGGGCTTCCTTTGGCTTTCCCATTTTTTCAAGACACAGCCCCATGTTGTTCAACAGCTCGGGCGATGCGGGGGCAGATGCCAGCGCCGCCGCGAAAGCGGTGCTTGCATGGGTGTATTTCCCGAGCCGCATCAGCGTCATGCCAAGGCCGTTGTACGCAACGAAAAATTCTGGGTCGATGGAAATCGCTTTCTCAAAAAATTCCTTTGCCCGCCAGTAATTCCCCAGGCCATATGCCGATTTGGCGACCACGTAATAGGCGGTCGGGCTTTTCTGCAGGGCCAGGGCCCGTTGAGCGAACGGCTCGGCGTCCCTGAATCGCTTAAGATCTATAAGCAGGAGTCCGAGGTCTATAAGCGGATCCGGCAGGTCCGTCTGGATATCAGCGCACCGCCGGAAATGTGAGATCGCCGCCTCGTGGTTCCCCATCTTCCAGTGATTGTGCGCCGCGAGAAAGCGCAGAGCGTAATTAGGGGAGTTCGCCTGGAGATCCCTCTCCACCGAAAGTTCGGCGGCGATCTTCTCGAGCGATTCACGGAATTTATTCTCCTGAAAGAGCTTCAGTGCGTCGTCGTACGAGGCAAACGCAACGGTTGCCGGTATCAGGATAATTGCCGCAATACATAGTATTTTTTTCATGATCGCCCCCGCTTTCGTCCGGTCGCGCGGCGAGGGGCCGCAAAGCCCCCCGTCCCGCGCCAATCTACTTTTTGCCGGTTTTTTTCTTTTCCTGCTTTTTCGTCTTTACGGCCGCTTTCACCGGCTTTTTAACCAACGGTTTTTTCACCGTGGCTTTCTTCACTCCAGGTTTTTTCGCCACGGGCTTTTTCACGGCTGCTTTTTTTTGTAGGGTGGCCTTCTTCCCTTTTACGACCTGCTTGACCGGTTTAAATTTTTTTCCCGGTTTAGCCTTCGCAACCTGTTTTGCCGCGGCCTTCCTTGCGTTCGTGGCCGGTTTGGCAGCATTCATGACCTTCGCTGCCTTTGCCGGTTTTTTCGCCGCCGGTTTGTCTTTTTTGCCCTTTCCTCCCATGCCCCGAATCGCCGCCTGGGCAGCCGCGAGGCGCGCGATCGGCACCCTGAATGGTGAACAGCTGACGTAATCCATTCCGACCCTGTGGCAAAATTCGACCGAGGAAGGCTCGCCGCCGTGCTCGCCGCAGATACCAACCTTCAGATTCCTGCGGGTTTTTCTGCCGCGCTCGATCCCGATTGCTATCAGCTCGCCTATGCCCTCCTGGTCAAGGACCTGGAAGGGGTCGGCCGGAAGCACCCTTTTGGCCAGGTAATCCGGTACGAACCCGCCAATATCATCACGGGAGAAACCGAATCCCATCTGGGTGAGGTCGTTGGTGCCGAACGAGAAAAACTCTGCCGTCTCCGCGATCTTTCCGGCCGCCAGCGCCGCCCGCGGGATCTCGATCATCGTACCGAACAGGTAATCGATCTTGCTCACGCCGTACTTTTTGCATACCTCCGCATAGACGCTTTCAACGATCTCCTTCTGGTGATCCAGCTCGGCCTTCGTGCTCACCACC
>JALOTJ010000173.1 GCA_025457965.1 Spirochaetota bacterium
CTGTGCGGGAGTGTCATAAATCGATAATTGTCGACGGCCCCCGGCGCCTTGTTAAGGGCCTCGATGCCCGCTTTTTATTCGGTGTCGCGTAGCCGTTGCATTATTGAGCCTCCTCACATCTCCCCGATCAACCGGCGCCGCAGAACGTCGATCGTGTCGATGGCCGTACGGGCCAGGGCAACGGAGTGCCCGGCCTCGTCGCCGGTCAGGGAGTCAAAGTCGCCGTAATCGACATCGGTGCGCCGCGCCAGAAGGATCTTGTATGATTTGACGATCTCAACGGGCAGGAGGTCTTTTTTTACGAAATGAAGGCTCAGCATCGTTATTATGCCGTCGTGTGTTTCCGGATTAAGCCCTTCGACGATCAGGAGTGAACGCGCGGCGTTCTGCACGGCGTGCTGCGCGCGGTTCGCGGAGGTCCGAAAGCGGCCCCGTTCGAAATTGTCGGCGGCATCCTGAAGGAATTCCCGGGCCTTCTCCATCCTGATATCGCTTAGCGATTTCTTTTCGTTCGTGTCGAGCGTCACAGGGGCACCCCCTCCCTTTGAATGTTCCGGTAAAATGGCGCGTTGTGCGCGCGTTCGAGCGCGAAAGACGCGGCGTCTTTCAGAAGCGGCGTAAGCGACAGCCCCCGCTCCATCTCGAAATCGACGATGGTGTCGATGATCGCGGCCTCTTTGGCCGGGTTCCTGTCCTTCACGACGATCAATATGTCGAAATCGGAGCGGTCGTCGTTGTCACCGCGCGCGCGAGCCGAACACATGGATTGACTCGATGTCGGCTCCCATGCGCTCGCGCAACAGGGAGGAGAGGAGCGACAGTGATTTCAGGTCATGGGAGAACATGGTATGATACTAAGGGATGGCATGGGGCGATTTCAAGGAGAATTTTTTCTTCCGGCGGGGATGGTAAAGCGGCCGCGCGTATCGAAGGCGCAAACCTTGTTTTGAGTCGGACCCTTTAAACTTCGGTGTACAGTGCGAGCCTGTATATAATAGAGTTGTTGCTTTACTGAGTGTCATTGCGAGCCCCGGCCGTATCGGGGCGTGGCAATCTCATACAGTATCTGGTTTTTTGCCTATAACTTGTTGCCTTTTGAGATCGCCACGTCGGCCTGCGGCCTCCTCGCGATGACATTTTTGAAAGTTCCGCAACAAGTCTAATTATAACAGCGGCTCTATCCGGGCGAGAATCTTCTTCACGGCGTCGATCGCCGCTTCGGCCTCCTTCTTCGAGTACACGCTCGCCGGGATGAGGTCCGGAAGGCCGTTCGGATAGCGCGTGGGGATATACATCTTGTCCAGCAGCATGGCGTCTTCCAGCAGCCCGGTGATGTCGAAGTCGCGTCGGTCCCCGGGAATTTCGTTGAGAAGTTTCACCAGGCTGTGCCCCCACGGATCGAGGGAGCGATGATACCAGTATGCCTTGATGATCTTCTCCCCCGCCTGTTGCGACTGGAAGCAGGCCCACTCGTACGACCCGCCGTTCAGGCTTATCTCGGCCGCCCGTATGTCAGCTTTCGCCTGTTCGAGCCATCGGCGCGCGCTATCCATTTCCTTTTCACGACTCATGCAGTGTAATACCTTCCTCGAGCGCCCGTTTTACGAACGGTCCGTCCTTCATCGACTCGAACTCATCGGGAGTGTATACGAAGACTTCAACTCCGGTCTTCAGTCGGCGCGACAGCGGAATGAAATAGTCGTCGAGCCGTTCGATATAGCGTTTGCCGGTCTCTTCCACGAAGATCAGGTCCACGTCGGACCGGTGCGTCGCGGTGCCGCGCGCGTACGAGCCGAAAAGCAGGGCCAGGCGCGGCTTCTTCGCGCGCACCACGTCCGCCACGGCTGCCTTGATGCTATCGATATCGAGCATGATAGTAGTTACCGGAGGAAAAGGGCTGTTTGCAAGAAGAAATTTATGCCCGGGCCGGAAAATGAAGGCCCGGAAACACTCTTGACAAATGCCCGCGGATGCGCGCATGCTCGGCCTCTGAATATGAGATACCGCGTCAAACCATCAGGCCTCGGCGGGGAGGTCGCCATTCCCGGCTCCAAGTCGCACACCATCCGCGCGCTGGTGTGCGCGCTGCTGGCCGACGGCGAATCGGTAATAGAGGCGCCGCTCGACTCGGCGGACACGCGCTCGTGCCTGGCCATGGTGCGCCGCTTCGGCGCCGCGGCGGGCGCCTGGTGGTGCCCGAGGACGTCGTTGACACCGGGAACTCCGGCACCTCGCTCTACATGGGCCTGGGCGTCGCCGCGCTCGCGGAGGGCATTAGCGTCTTCACCGGCGACAGCCAGATCCGAAGCCGCCCCGCGGGGCCGCTGCTCGCGTCGCTGCGCGACCTGGGCTGCCGGGCCGAGTCCACGCGCGGGAACGACATGCCGCCGCTCGTCATTCGCGGACGCATGAAGGGGGGGCGCACCTCGGTTGAGGCGCACACCTCGCAGTACCTCAGTTCGCTCCTGCTCGCCGCGCCCTGCGCGGACGGTGAATCCGTCATCGACGTGCCGCTCCTCAACGAGGCGCCGTACGTTTCCATGACGCTTTCGTGGCTCGACCGGCTGGGCATCGAATATAAAAACGAAGACCTCAGGCGCTTCACGGTGCCCGGCGGCCAGCGCTACCGTTCGTTTCGCGAATTCATACCGGCCGATTTTTCCTCGGCCACGTTCTTCGTCGTGGCGGCGGCGGTCACCGGCGCGCGCATCACGCTCAACGGCCTCGACTTCGCCGACACGCAGGGCGACAAGGCGGTCATCGATATCATCGAGCGCATGGGCGCGCGCGTACGGAAGGGCGAACGCGCGATAACGATAGAGGGGGGCGACCTTCAGGGCGGCGTCTTCGATCTCAACGCCATCCCCGACGCGCTGCCGGCGCTCGCGGTGGCCGGGTGCTGTGCGCGCGGGGAGACGCGCCTGGTCAACGTGCCGCAGGCGCGCCTCAAGGAGACCGACCGCATCGCCGTGATGCGTTCGGAGCTTTCGAGGATGGGCGCCGATATAGAAGAGGCCCCCGACGGCCTTGTTATACGACAGAGCGATCTTTCGGGGGCGGCCGTGCGCGGGCACGGCGACCACCGCGTGGTGATGGCGCTTTCGGTGGCGGCCCTCGCCGCGCGCGGCGAAACGACGATCGACACGGCCGAGTCGGTGGCGGTGACCTTTCCCGCGTTCCGCGAGCTCATGCGCTCGCTCGGCGCGGACATCGATATAATGGAGGACTGAGCGATGCCGGTACGGGGGGTGCGGGGGGCGACGACGGTCGAAAGGAACGACCGGGACGAGATACTCGAAAGGACCGGGGAACTGCTGCGCGCGCTCGTGGAGCGCAACGGCATCGCGCCCGACGACATCGCCTCGGCGGTCTTTTCGGTTACCGGCGACATCGACGCCGAGTTCCCCGCGGTGGCGGCGCGGCGCCTGGGTTGGATCTACACCCCGCTTATGTGCACGCGCGAGATCCCGGTGCCGGGGAGCCTGCCGCGGTGCATACGGGTCCTGCTGCACGTCAACACGGACCGGCCGCAGCAGGACATCATCCACCTCTATCTTCGCGAGGCGCGCAAACTCCGGCCCGACCTCGACACGGGCGACGTGGACCGTTACTATCGCTCCGAGGCGTAAAGGGCCGGGCGGCGGATTGGCGTTCGCCTTTCTTAAAAAGCTTGTTTTTTAAAGCGCCCGCGGGTTTTCTTGTAGAAGGACGCCGGGCGGACGTCCGTGCCCCGGCGCGATGGCCCATAAAAGCGACAGAGACGGAAGGAAACCGACGTGTATCGGGATGTGCTGAAAACGGGA
>JALOTJ010000119.1 GCA_025457965.1 Spirochaetota bacterium
GGGTCAATGGTAGTACATCTGCAGGAATATTTCAGCCAGGGCAGTGCGGCACATGTTGACGAATAGTAACGGGGAAAAATGAGCAAGACCCGCATGACCATACCCATCTTCGTTCCGCACCTCGGGTGCCCGCACCGCTGCGTCTTCTGCAACCAGTGGGAAACGAGCGCCGTGCGCACGCCGCCCGACGCCAAGTTTGTGCGCGAGAAGATACGTTCGCACCTTGACACGAAACCGGGGTCTATCGAAAGGATCGAGGCGGCCTTTTTCGGGGGCAGTTTTACGGCAATCGATGCGGCACTGCAGCGGGAGCTTCTGGGCGCCGCGCACGATTTCATTCTCGACGGCCTGGTCGATGGCATCCGCGTCTCAACGCGTCCGGACCGCGTGGATGCCGGCAGCCTCGATCTCCTCCGCGAATACGGAGTCCGTACCATCGAGATCGGCGCGCAGTCCTTCTCCGACGGGATACTCGCCGCCGCCGGGCGCGGCCACACCGCCGCCGATTCTATCAGCGCCTCGGCGCGAATACGGAAAGCGGGCTTTTCGCTGGTCATCCAGCTCATGCCGGGGCTTCCCGGAGACTCTCCGGCGGAATCGCTTCGCTCGGCGAAAGCGGCGGCCGGTTGCGCTCCCGACGCGGTGCGGATCTACCCGACCGTCGTGCTTGACCATACGCGGCTTGCGGAGATCTTCCGCGCGGGGGCCTACGAGCCACTCACACTCGAGGATGCGCTGGAGCGATCGGCCGATATGCACGAATTGTTCGCGGAAAAGAACATACCGGTCATCCGTACCGGACTCCACCCCCTGGCCCCCGGAGAAACGGCCGGCGTGCTGGCGGGCCCCTACCATCCGGCCTTCGGTTTCCTTGTGAAGGCCCGCCTGAAGAGAAGGATACTGGAGCGTGAACTCGCACGGGCGCTGGAGCGCTCCGTTTCGGCGCCGTCCGAGGCCCTGCTCCGCATACCGTTGCGCGAAAAAGAGGAGTACCTCGGCCATCGCGGAGAAAACATGGAATACCTCGGAGCCCTTTTCGCACCTGTCAAAATCATGCGTATATTTGTAAATTCCGACCGGCCGGAAATTATTATTGAAAACGCCTTCTGAAGAGGATACATTCAGCTTCATCCTTCCACTTCGTACCGGATCTGTCATCAAGTCGGAGGCATCATGGAAAACTATCTGAGGGTGTTGCACGTTGACTGTTCGTCGGGCTTTTACCGGATGGAGCGCTTCAAGATCGGCGATTTCTTCGGCCCCATCGACGTGGGCCTCAACATCGCGAAGCGGCACAACAGCCTGAACATCGGCGCAGGCCTTCTTGCCGGTTCCATCTTCCCGGGCTCCAACCGGCTGGTCGTCAACGGCTTTTCACCGAACTGGGGAAGCTTTTATATATCCTCCATGGGAGGGGCCTCGCTCGTCTTCGACAACCTGGGCATCAACATGCTCTCGCTCCGCAACCGGGCCTCCTGTTTCTCGGTGCTGTATCTCAACCGCGTCCATGGCGAGGAGGTGGAAGTGGAGCTTCATCCGGTCGACGTGCAGGGCGTCTGGAAGAGCGGAAAAACAGGCGTATACGCGCTTATGGAGTACGCGCTCGAGCGCTTCGGCCACCGGTACAGCTCCGAGCCCAGGGTGCTGGCCACCGGAGCGGCCTCGCTTTCGACCGATTTCGGAGCGATAGCCTCGGCCCCGGTGAAGAACGGGAAACCGACGGCGGCCGATACCTGGGCGGGGCGCGGCGGTTTCGGCACCAAGCTCCTAAAAGAGCACGGCATAGCCGCGGTCATCTACGGCGGCACGTATATCGACGAGGACTTCCGCGACCGAAAGGTCGCCGACGAGTGGTTCAGCGACCGGTACCAGAAACGCCTCGCGGCGAAGGACATGGAGGCCACCACCAAGTACCGCTTCGATCCGAACTTCGACACGGGCGGCACCTTCGGCGTTAATTACGCCAAAATCGGCGGCAGGGTGATCGCGTTCAACTACCGGAGCATCCATATGCGCGAGGATGAACGCCGCCACATCCACGAAAAATTCATCGTCAACCACTATCTGAAACAATTCAACGAGGAGATCATACGCCCAAAAAGCATGCGCACCTGCGGCGAGCCCTGTTCGGCCGTATGCAAAAAGATTTACGGCGAATATAAAAAGGACTACGAGCCCTACCAGACGATGGGACCGCTCTGCGGCATCTTCGATCAGCGCGCGGCCGAATTGCTGAACCGCCGGGCCGACAGCCTGGGTTTCGACGCCATCTCGGTGGGCGGCGTACTCTCATGGCTGATGGAATGCCTCCACGAAGGACTGCTCGCCCCCAACGAGCTCGGAGTATCGACGCTTCCAGTTTTCTCGGCCGAGGGCTTCGGCATCGAGACCGACTCCATGCACAACGCCGAACTCGGCCTGGCGCTCCTGGACTCGATCATCGAGAAAAAAGGGATCCTGGACCTCGAGGAAGGCGCGCGCGATTTCGCCCGTCACCTCGCCCGCGACCGGGGTAAAAAGATACTCGATCTCTTCGTCTACAACGCAAACGCGCGCAAGGGATGGATCGTGCCGAACCAGTACTGGACGGCCGGCGTTCTTTCGCCCATGCCGATCATGGGCAAGTACTACATGTACTACGGGGACAATTTCTATGAACCGCGCAAACTCGGCAGGGAAAACGCCGACCGTTTCAAAAAGGAGCTCATCATGGACAACATGGGCTTTTGCCGGTTCCACCGCAACTGGGCCGAGGAGATGATTCCCGACATCATCGGGACGCTCTACGATAAAAAGGCCGAGTATCTTGCCGCCGTCTCGATCACCGCCAGCCGGATCAACAGCCGCAACAGCTCAATATTCTGGGAATCCGAGCGCAACGTCGACTTCGTGTCGACCTGGCTGACGCGTCTGCACGAGGTGGAGAACGACAACTCGAAAGAGCTATTGATGTGGATCGACCGCTTTAAAAAGGACAAACACGAGGCGGCGCTGGAATTCTGGTTCGAGATATCCAAGGGGGTTCACGAATCCCTGCGGGAATTCTGATCATGATGGAAGATCATGTCGCGCGCATTATCTGCGAACACTATAATCTGCGCATTTATACGGCGCTGACGGTGGACCTTGTGCGGACGATTACCGGACAGCATAAGACCTCGCCGGCCGCCACGCTGGCGCTGGGACGGGCGATCAACGCGACGGCACTCCTCTGTGCCGCATTAAAGCCCGATTCCGCGCAGAGCGTCACCCTCAGGATATCAGGGACCGGACCGATCCGCGAAATTCACGTGCAGGCGGACGCGAAGGGCAATGTACGGGGCTACGTCTCAAATCCCGCGGTGAAGCCCGTCGTCCGTAACGGCGCCATCGACATCCCCGCGATCGTCGGAGCGGGCTTCCTTACCGTGGTGAAAGACCTGGGCCTCAAGGAACCCTACAGCAGCGTCATCCCGCTTCACACCGGCGAGATCGCACGGGACTGCGCCTATTATCTCACCGAATCCGAGCAGGTGCCGTCGGCAATGATCATCGGCCTTGCCCTTGAAATCGACGGGAACGTAGCGGGCTCGGGCGGCATACTGATCCAGCGCTTTCCTGACACTCCCAATACCGCGCTGGATCGCGTGGAGGCCAATATCGCCGGCATGAAGACCACGCTCGGCGAATCGCTGCGCAGGAACGAGGACATTGTATCGGTGGTATCCCGTTTAATGGACGACCAGCCTCTGAGCCTCCTCGGAACGACGCCGCTCAGGGCGGCCTGCCGCTGTGACAGGCAGATGATCGGGGAAATAATTCGGGGGATCGACCGCGGCGAAATCGAGGAGATGCTCGACAAAGACCACGGCATCGAACTGCGCTGCACCTTCTGTACGAAAAACTACCGCTTCAGCGAGCCGGAGATATACGCTCTGCTGGACGGATGAGGTATTAAGAGCGCTTACCAGCCGGACTTCTTTCCGGAGAGATCGGTCAGATCAATCCGTATAACGGTCACCTTGTCAATCGCGGCGGAGCCGTAATCCCACACGGGCTTTCCCGAGTACTTCTCCATTATGGAATCCAGCGCGATCCGTTTTTCCCCCGGTTCATTTACGATCGATGCCTTACCGTTGCCTATGACGCTGTAATACTTCGCACCCCATGAGCAGGCCGCCTCTCCCGTCACAATCTCGAGGTCCGTATCCACCTCGAAACACACCAGGTCGTTTCGCGACAGTATCTCCAGTTTTCGTCCTTCCCCGGCCGAATGAAGGTAGATGGTATTTCCCCTGAAACCGAAATTCATCGGTACAACATAGGGGACATTGTCGTCCGCAAGCGCGATTCTGCACACGCGTGCCTTCCGCATTATCGTTTCGATAAGCGCCGGATCGCCGATTCTCTTGTCATTTCTTCGCATTGCGGCCTCCTTAATTTGGCCACATATGCATTAAGACCTCTCCACGGTCTATCGAAAAAACATGACAGGCAGATCCGGAGACGAATTCCGCGGCGGTTTCATCAATAATGCTTGAAATACCGGGGTGCGAAACTATACTTCGCGGCGGGTCGAATGTACTGCTGGCACCCTATCACGCATCATGCCGGGGGAGTATCATGCGAAAATACTGCGCGTTTATCCTTCTCATGCTGGTTGCGACCGTTCCCGCGGCCGGCCTCGAAGTGGACATCGACGAGCTTAAAAAAGCCGGAAGAATCGAGTTCATCAATTACACCGGCCCGAAGCGGAACCAGGACAGCGTCGCCGCCGTTAAATCGATTGGAAGCGGCCTGGCCGTGGACGCGCAGAAGCGCGGCGATAATGCGCGGGTCAGCTATTACATGAAGTATTCGCTCATCAGGGCCATCTCGAAGGAGGAGCCCGAAAAGTTCTCGGCGGACATCTTTTCTATTAATAAGGACGCCAGGGTCACGCATATCCGGTACATCCGCCGTATCCTCTCAGGATATTTCGAAAAGATGTACGGGTATTCCGAAAAGAACGCATACACACTCGCCGTATTCACCACCTATTACAACGCCGTCTATCGCGGTGATGTCGCGTACTTCGGGAAGGCCTATAAAAAGGTCGTGACCGATAATTTGACATCGCAAAACGCCGGCCTTTCGACCAGGTACGACGAATGGCCCGGCGCCACGCGGATCGTTATCCCTCTCTCCGAGGCGGCCAAACGCGGCGAAATTGATTCGATCGATCCCGATATCATCTCCGACAAAAAGGTGCGTACCGCCGTACGAAAGGAGGATGAAAATCTCGAGCAGCGCAAGGACATGGTGGACCTCAAGGAAAAAATAATCGAGAAAGACAAAAAGGAGACCGCCGAAAAAAAAACCGACCTTGTCGCCAGAGCACGCGAGGTGGATAAAGAGAAAAAACGCATTGAGGACGAAAAGACCGGACTGGAAATTAAAAAAAAGGAACAGGCGCGCGAGGAACAAAAAATTAAAGAGGAAAAGGAAAAGGCTAAAACAATAAAGGACGCGGAAGATAAAAAGAAAAAAGAAGAAGAGATCGCCGCGCGCGAAGAAAAACTGAGACAGGAAAAACAGAAAACCGCCGAGAAGGAGAAGACCTTTTCAAAGGAAGAAAAGAAGCTAGCCGAGAAAAAAGAGGAGATCAAGAAGGAAGAGAGGCGTGTCGCCGAAAAAGAGACCAAGACGGCGAAAAAAGAGGACTCCCTCAAGGAAGAAAAAAAGGAAATCGAGAAAGACGAGCTTAAAAAAGACATAAAGGAAAGCCCTGAAAAAGCGAAAGCGAAGCTCGTGGAAAAGGAAAAGGAACTGGACAAGCGCGAGGACGAACTGCGGAGCAAAGAGCTCGATAAGAGCGTATTCGCCGAGAAGCTCTATTATCTTAAAATACGGGAATATCTCGAGGCGGGACACTACAACAACGAGATGTACATGATCAACGCCGCCACGCGCAGGGTGATGTTTAAATCGCCGGTGGAAAACATCTGTGGAAGCCGCTATGACGTATTTTCGGGCGGCGTGGCGGTGATCGTCCACCAGGGAGACCATAAGACCGGGCACCGGCTAATGCTCCTGGACCGCGAGACCCTTAAGGAATCAAAACGCGGAAAGGACGACATATTCTGGCGCAGCTTCGTCGAGATACGCGACGGTTTTATCTACGCCATTATGGTCGAAAATGGAAAGTATTACCTTGGAAGGTATGACAGCTCGCTGGAGCGCACGGCCCGTTCGCAGGAGCAGGTGAGCGAAAACACCTTTATAAGTTTTTACGGTGAGTACGTGTACATCAACCGTTACGACAAGAGGATACTGGTGCTTAAAAAGGCCGACCTTTCGCTCGTCGAGGTGATCGAACCCAAATAAGCCGGCAGGGGTCGGGATCGGCCGGCGCGGCTATTTGCCGTAATTCTCGTCCGAATGCGGGTGGCAGCGACGGTAAACTTTTTTAAGGCGGGACTTCGTGGTATGGGTATACACCTGCGTGGTCGAGATGTTCTGATGGCCCAGCATCTCCTGTACGGCGCGTATATCGGCCCCGTTGTTGAGAAGCTCCGTCGCGAAGCTGTGCCGGAGCGTATGCGGGGTCACCCGTGCCAGCAGGCCCGCCGCGCGCGCGCGCTTGTCGACGATTCCGAAAATGCCGCGCGCGCTCAATCTCCCCCCGCGAGCATTGACGAAGAGCGGGCCGCCGGGCGAGCCGAACCTCTTCCCTCTCTCGGCGAGGTACGTCCTGATCAATTTTACGGCCTCCCCGGTGAGAAACACTATCCGCTCCCGCGATCCCTTGCCGAATACGCGAAGGCTTTGCCCGTGAAAATCCAGGTCCTTGTACTCAGCCGCGGCGAGTTCTGAAACGCGCGCGCCGGTGGCGTAGAAAGTCGCCAGTATGGCCCTGTCGCGGAAATCCCGAAAAGATTCTACCGGGAAATCAAGTATGCGTTCCACCTCCCTGTTGTACAGGAAACGCGGCAGCGGCTTATCTTTGCGGGGAAAGGACACTTCCGCAGCGGGATTCGACTTTACGATTCGCTCGTTGTACAGGTAGGTATAAAAGGACTTCAGGCAGGCGATCTTTCGCGATATGGACGATTTCTTTAACGATCGGTCGTAACATGACTCGACAAAGGCGCGGATGAGCTCCGGCGTAATTTCACCGGCCGGGAGGTCCGCGCCGCCTTTCGGGGCGTCGAACTCCTCATCCCCGAGGCCGGCCAGAAAGTCGGCGAACTGTACGAGGTCATCGTTATACGACTTTACTGTCATGGGCGAGGCGTTCCTTTCGGAGACGAGGTAGTCCATGAAACGGTCTATTTCAGCGTACACGCCGGTTCAAACCTCCGAATGGAGCGGCCGGCCGGGGGCGGTCACTCCCCGTTTTCCGGCTGTTTGCCGTTTTCCTCGTCGAGAAGCTCGAGACG
>JALOTJ010000042.1 GCA_025457965.1 Spirochaetota bacterium
GATGGCGCTGGCGTCGGAGGCCAGAATCATCTCGTTCTCGCCCACGCCGAGTATAAGGGGACTCCCCCTGCGCGCCGCGATTATTCTACCCGGCTCGTCGCTCGATACCACGGCGATGCCGAAAGTTCCCTCGACCTTCGAGAGGGCCTTCATCACCGAATCGATGAGCGTATGGTCGGAGTAATAGTATTCGATAAGATGGACGATCACCTCGGTGTCGGTCTCGCTTAAAATGATATGTCCATTGTCGATCAGCATTTTTTTAATCGTCGCAAAGTTCTCGATTATTCCGTTATGCACAAGCGCGATCTTTCCGGCGCAACACAGGTGCGGGTGCGCGTTGCGGTCCGAGGGGGCGCCGTGCGTCGCCCACCGGGTGTGGCCTATTCCTGTCCGGTATGCCTCGAGCGACGAATAATCGAGTATTCCTTCGAGTTCCGCTATCTTGCCCTGTTTCTTCCGGTAATACATCCCGCCGTTAACGAGCGCGATCCCGGCGGAATCATACCCGCGGTATTCGAGCCTCTTGAGGCCGCGCACTATGATTTCAGCGGCGCTTCGTTTGCCTACATATCCAATTATTCCACACATCGCATGCGCTCCTTTTCGCACGTCATCGGTCCCGCCTCTCCCCCGTGGTCGGCGCGGGCCCTTTCGACAATACCGGACGCAGGTCTTCCAGCACGACGACCACCGTCCTGGGCGGTCCATCATCGAGTCTGAACCGCTTCAGCTTTCCCTCAAGTGAAACCAGCACCGGACCGCGCCACCACTGCGATGGCTTCGGCAGGCCTCCCCCCGACAGTGCCCCGAGATCGTCGGCGCCGATCTCTCCCCTGACCTCCAGCCAGGAAGCGTATCGAAATCTGCAACGGAATCGGCGTTCGACCAGTACCTCCGGGTAAATGAGCGGGTAATCGTATCCGGTGGCGAACTTCCGGCCGATGCAGTCCGCGAGGTGAGCCTGAAGCTCCCGCCGGTAAAACCGCCTGCTTCCGAACAGGCCGTCATCCCATCTGCGGTAAAGGACCTCCGTACGCCTGCGTGCCCGGTGCTCTGCGGAATCGACGGTCGAAATCCCTTCGGCGCCTGTGACAGTGGGACTCTCTCCGGGAAACAGGGATAACAACAGTGCGGCGGCCAGGAAGAGGGAAAGATTGATACGGTTTTTCAATTAAGGCCGGTATATCTCAATGTATTTAATGCCTCGCAGCCCGTTTAATCGGTACGGTACCGGCGCGGGGTAACGGCTGTATCCCCATTACCACCGCAGCCGCAACCGGCATCATCAGAATGCTGACTTCCGGCACTATGCCTCGACTATCGCAGCGGCCGGACATACATCAACGCATGCCGCGCAATTGGTACAGGTGTCCGCATCGATAACGTAGGTGTCCTTCCCTTCCTTGATCGCGGAGACCGGACACTCGTCGACACAGGTCCCGCACATCGTGCAGTCGGTGGTGATTTTATAAGCCATGGCTTCCTCCAAAAGTTTCCCACACTATAACCGGGAAGATAAAAGTCAAACTAAAATTACCGCATGCCCGGTCCGCCGCACAGGCGCGTCTATTCTCTACAGCAGCAGAAATATCATGATTATGATCAGCAGCACCATGACCCCGGCTATGATACCGATCATCATACTGCTGGAGGCCTGCCGCATCGTCTCCTCGACCACCGGGTCTCCGGTTTTGATCCGTATGTCCTGCTCTTCATCCGCCCTGCCAAGGATGCCTTTGGCTATCTGGACAAAAACCTTGTACCCCTCCTTGGGATGGTATTTAATCGAGTAGACGGTCGCACCCACCGGTTTAACCTTGTCGCCGGTGATCAGGTTGAGCTGTTTCAGTATCTTTTGCGCGACGGGACTGGTGCTGTCGAGCATCACCTGGACGTGATCTCCCGGTTTCAAGCTTGAGATATTGCGTCCCTTCGAGGGCGAGAGGATGAGGTCGACGTTGAGCATCTTCATCCCGCCGGGTGTCGTTTCCTGCTCCGGTACGCTCTGTTCCCGGGTCTCTTTTCTGCGGGCCCTGGCTCCGGGTTTCAGTAGAAGTTCCATCCTGAGTGAATTCATCAATATGGAATCCGCCTCGGCGGCCACACCTTCCCCTATGCCGACCGAGAGAAGCGCGGTGATGGCCCGGCTCAAAACGGCTTTGTCGTTCTTAGAGGCCGCCTCCGCGAGCGCCGCCGTGTTCACCCGTCGAAGCGCGCTCTCGATTTTCATCGCCGCGGCATCGTCAAATGCGCTGGCGTCCATCAATGACTCGAGGCCGTCGAAAAAATCTGAAATGGGCGCCTGGACATCCCCGTCTTTAAATGAACTCTCCGAACCCGCGGCGATGAAGACACTGTTAACCGATTTTCCCACCATGCTGTAAATAATCAGCCCGAGGCCAAACAGCCGCTCCCCCCTGCCGAAGGCGAACTTGATGAGCGCGATATCGTTGATGGCGCCCTTCACCACGCTTTCCGCGATGTCGTTTCTGTGGTTTACATAGGGCATCACCAGCTTGATTTTCTGGGCGAAGGTCATTTTCTCGACCTCGTCCTCCACCATGAGCTCGGCATACTGCCCGTAGCTGACGGGTTCGAAATCCAGCTGGGCCTCGGTTTTATCGATCGAGAGCGCTTTCTCGATGGCCTTCTTTAAATAGTTCTCGGCGGTGCCGATGTCCTGGGCTTGAATGTTGCCCACCACTGCCCGCATCATTTCCTGTGTTATGACGCCGTCAATATTGGTCTTCAGCTTGCCGTGCAAATCGGCATTGAGCTCGAGACGCGAAAGGCCCTGCATAATCGCCTTCACGAGATCGCCGTGGGGACGCGCCAGCTTCTCCCTCGTCAGGTCCTGGCCCACGGCGATTATTGAAAAGCCGGCGAGGTAATTGAGCCGTGCGGCGTCGACATAAACGACCAGCAGCCCCGCCGACGACTGGCGCGGCAGGTTGAATTTCACCTTGAGCGCGATTATCTCGTGCTGAACTTTCCTGTCTTCAGGCATAATCAGGCGCTATCCGATTGCATATTTACGGTATTCCGGAAAAGTCTTATGGTAAGCGTAAAGACGGGGTGCGTCAACCATTTCTTGGGGACCGGTTTTGTTTCTTGGAAACTGCCCGATGAAAGCGGGCCACGGCGGGGAGCCCGCGAAAAAACGGTCCGACCGCCGGCCGTGCACACGGATGATTCACCACTGAAAGCGCCGGCGGAATCCCTCAGGCGCCGTATTTTTTCCTGACTACCCTGAAAGCCTCATCCGCAACATTCCATGTCTTCTTTATCTCTGCATCCGTATGCGCGGTGGACACGAACCAGTTGTGGTGCGATGTCAGGAACACACCCCGCTTGGTGCACTCCGCGCACCAATCTTGATGAAGCATGAGGCTCTCATCGTCGGCGATGTAAGCGGAAGGCATCGACGCCGCCCCGCTCACCCTGAGCGTGTAACCGTGTGAGCGGGCGATGTTTACCAGTCCGTCCAGGAGCTTTTTCCCGCGGGCCAGCATGAGCGCCGGTCCGTCGATGCGCCGCAGCTCCTTGAGCGCAGCCAGCGACGCGGCCATGGGGACGGCCGAAAACCAGTAACTGCCCGTATAGAAGACCCTGGCCGCCGCCGTTTTAAGCGCTTCAGTACCCACCAGTGCCGAAATGGGATATCCGTTCGCTATCGCCTTGCAGTAGCATGCGAGGTCCGGCTTGAAGCCGAAATACTCGTTTGAACCGCGCATATCGAGCCTGAAGCCGCAGCGCACGTCATCGATAATCAGTACGATGCCGTTCTTCCTGCAGAGCGCTTCTACCTTGCTCCAGTAGCCCGGAGCGGGCATCACGCTATCGAAAAAAGTAGGGTGATGATAGGGCGTCGCCAAGAAACCGGCGATCTGGCCGGGATGCGCGCTTACGAGCCTTTCGAGCCCCTCGAAATCGTTCCATTCAACACGAAGGATGGTGGACTGGTCTTCGTCGAGCACTCCGGGGTGCCCGGGCGCCTGCGCCCAGGGAGCGACCCCGTGATACCCGCCATGCACGAGCACGATTTTTTTGCGTCCCGTCGCGGCGCGGGCCGTCATTATGGCATAGGAGGTGACATCTCCGCCGTTTTTAGCGAAGAAGGCCCAGTCCGCGATGCTGATAAGATCGACGATATATTCGGCGAGCTCGACCATGATCGGGGCCGGGGAGGTGATACAGTTACCGCTTTTAAGCTGTTTCTGCGCCGCGGCGTCCACTTTGGGGTGATTGTAGCCGAGCACCATCGGGCCGTACGCGCACATGTAATCGATGAATTCGTTGCCGTCCACGTCCCAGAAGCGGGGGCCCTTCGCCCTGGATGCGTAAAAAGGATAATCGGTCGCCGGCACGAGCGGTGCAGGGCTGAGGTGCCCGTATATTCCGCAGGGGATCACCTTCGCCGCGCGCTTGAAAAGGGCGACGGATTTTTTATACGTGTAGGTCTTCATACAGTCCCTCCCTTCAGCCAAGGTACAGCGGAATTCTATCGAGAAGCAGACTCACGGAATCGATCATCCCTATCTGCCCGCGCGGCCTGAGATCGCCGGTGGCGATCGCGGTGAAAGCGTCGAGTTTCTGGTTGAGTATGTCGTTCGCCACCTTCAGATTGCGGAACAGCATGGCCGACATCGGTTTTTCGAAATCGCCCTTTTCGGCTTCGATGGTGCCATTATCGAACTTCAGCATGGCCGAAGGGCCGTTCGGCAGAACCTTTATGAGTGTCACCCCTTTATGGATATGGGATGCGATCATCCGCGCAACGGGTTCGACCAGCCCGAGTTCTCTTATCGCGAAGGCGGCGGTGGTGATGGTGAAGCGCGTGTTGACGGCAAGATAGTTTTTATCGGCCAAGAGCTCCGGCGTCGGCTTGAGGTAATGCTCCATGCGGGCGGTGAGTTTCGGGAAGTCCTTCATGAGAAAACCGAGCTTTGTGAATCCCTTGAGCAATACCGGCTGCGCCTTGCCGTCGAACATTTTTACCAGGTGGGCGGGAGAAAAGAAGTAGAGTATGACCGATGGTTTTTTACACCTGCCCCGCCTTACCGTACATGTGCCGTTCTCGAACTGAATGTAGGCACTCGGGCCCTTTCGCACGATGAACTGAACCGAGAGGTTCCAGCCCTTCGACAGCGCCGCCATCTCGGCGTCGAGGACGACGAGGTCTTCGAGATTGACGAGCACCGCGTTTAGATTGAGATGCGCCTTGATCAGGTCCGTATTCATAACCGGCTCCTTTCCGCGGGAAGGTATCACGCAAAGTGAGTGAGTACTTACTCAGTATACGAGGGGGCGACTGTATGTCAATTAAATTATGGCGCTATTTCGTAATTATTTTATAACCCGCGGCGGCAGGTGAACAGCGGATTCCCTGCGCTATTGATCATCCCTGCCCTGATAAACCCTGGTTCCGGGCGATACGTCCCTGGTAAGCCACACATTTCCACCGATTTCAGCGCCCTTGCCGATCGTGATCCGTCCCAGTATGGTCGCCCCGGAATAGATGATCACATCGTCCTCGACGACAGGGTGCCGCGGTATGCCCTTTATCGGTCGTCCGGCCTCATCGAGGGGGAAGCTCTTGGCTCCGAGCGTCACCCCCTGGTACAGACGCACATTGTTTCCGATGATACAGGTCTCGCCGATCACCACGCCAGTTCCGTGGTCGATAAAAAAGCGTTCCCCTATTCTCGCTCCGGGATGGATATCTATGCCGGTGATCGAATGCGCCATTTCGGTGATGATGCGCGGGATAAGCGGCACATCGAGCCGGTACAGCTCGTGGGCGATGCGGTAATTGGTGAGTGCGGTGATGCTGGGATAGGAGAATATGGCCTCTCCCGGGCTTTTTGCCGCGGGATCACCCTCGTAGGCCGCGCGTACGTCTCCCGCCAGCATTCTCCGTATCTCGGGAAGCCTTTCGATAAAACGCAGCGTATTTTCGCGCGCGTTCGTTTCGCAGATAACGCAGTCGAGGGCCTCCTCGTTATCGCAGCAAAAACAGAGCCCCCTGTTGATCTGCTCGGAGAGGAGAAGGAATACCCTGTCGATGGCGGAACCAAGGTAATAGCGCATGGTCCCCGGCTTGAGCTCCGAGTGGCCGTAGAAACCGGGAAAAAGCACCGTTCGCAGAAGATCGACCGTCTCGGTCAGCACATCGATCGAGGGCATAGCGACCTCGTGGTGCGCGCCGTGGAAAACCGGCTCGTACGATTCGGGACGGCAGAGCTCACCGACGACGCCTTCGATCAGTGAATCATAGCCGCCGTTACGCTCGTTGTTCACCTCAGGCGCACGCCTGGATGGGCCTTTTCGACAGGATTTTTCCATAAAAGCAACCGCCTCTGCTTACACGTATACCGCCATTGTACCACGGGAATTCCGGGAGAGGACCTGACGCTGGTGGCCGATGGAGATTTTCCGCCATCACGCCGTGTAAGCTGACACAGCGGCAACCCGTCTCTCCCTTCCACCCGCGGCGGGTGGAAGGCCGTAGTACACCTGAATGGCCATTCATATGTTATATAGCTCTTCGGAGGCAGTAATTCAATTACTATTTTCGGACGATGCCTTCATTAGTACAGGTGATACGAGGACTTCGCCTCTGCGAATATTACCTCGGCGTCCATCCATGAGGATCGGATCGAGTCGATATCGTTCCCGGCTTCGATCATCTCCCGTATCGCCGCGCCCCCCGCCAGCAGATCGAAAGCCGGATGGGTCGAATTAAATTCGTACACGCCCCGAGGAAAATCGCATTGCACGCCGTACATTTTCCGGGCCGCCCATACAACGGCGACACCCGCGAGAAAAGGAGTAAAGACCGCCGGATCGGTGACGTGCAGATACACGCCACCGGTATTTTCTCCGGCGAATTTGTTGAATGTCGGCTTGAAATAAGTCGAACGGAAATAAACTCCGGGCACACCCCGGGCATTGAGCAGGCGGGCATATTCCTCCGGTTCGATGAAGGGCGCGCCGCACAATTGAAATGGCATGGTGGTTCCCCGACCCTCCGACAGGATCGTCCCTTCGAGCAGACACATCCCCGGGTACACTAGGGCGGTATCCACGGTGGGCATGTTCGGTGAGGGCGGCACCCAGGGCAGCCCGGTTTCTGGAAAGAGCATCGAACGGCGCCATCCCGTCATGCGTACGACGCTCAGCTTAATGTCAAGACGGTGCCGGTCGCGATACCACAGCGCAAGTTCGCCGGCAGTCAATCCGTGACGTACGGGGAGATGGAACACCCCGACAAAGGACTCGAATCCCGGTTCGAGACCGGGACCCTCGACGGCGACACCGCCGAGCGGATTGGGCCGGTCGAGGACGATGAATTCGACGTCGCGCCCGGCGAGCGCCTCCATGAACATCGCCATGGTGTTGACGTAGGTATAATAGCGCGAGCCGACATCCTGTATATCGAAGAACACGGTGTCTATTCCATCGAGCATGGCATCCAGCGGCCTGAGCGTATGGGCGGAATGGCCGTAGAGGCTAACGGTTTCCGGGCCGGCAGCGGGCTGATCCGTCACCGGCACCTGGTCCTGTTCCGTGCCGAAGAGCCCGTGCTCCGGCGTGAATATCCGTTTCAGAGAGAGTCCCGAGCGGACGAAAGCGTGCCATGAATATTCGAGGGAGGCCGTTACCGAGGTCTGGTTGGCGACAAGCGCGATTGATCGCTTCGCGTAGCGGCCCGCACCGGACAAAAATACATCGAGCCCCGTTTGCACCTTCATGCGCGAATCACCTCATCACCGAGCACCACGGCTTCTGAAATACGCGCCCCGGCCTTCACGCGCGAACCGGGAAGAAGCAGCGAGTCTACTATTTCCGCCCCCGATCCCACCGTGCTGCCAAAGCCGATAATCGTATTCCGTACAACCGACCCGGCAGCTATTCGCGCGTCGGTATCAACGGGCGCGAATTCAATGCCGCATGCAGCGGCGACCTTCCGTGGCATGCCGGTCTCCGCGGTCCGTATGGACGCATCCCGAAGCGACGCGACGGTGCCGATATCGAGCCAGATCCCGTCGTGTTCGACGTAGTCGAGCCGGTCGTTTCTGATGAGCCCCGTGTAACCGGTATACACGATGCTCGAAAAGCGCGCTTCAAGGTACCTGAATATGGCCGGCGAGAGCACCGCCGCTCCCGTATAGACGAGCCCCGAGGCCACGCCCGTGCCCAGGAAATTCTTAAAGTCAACCACCCGGTCGTCCCGAACGCCGGCCTGTCCGATCGACACGGCCTCGGGCGAACGATACAGCACCACGGTGCCCGGCGAGGAGCGAGCCCGGTGACGCCGTACAAGCGCGGCGAGATCGAGGTCCATGATAACGTCGCTGTTAAGCAGGACGAAGTCGTCGTCGCAGAGCATCTCCCTGCACTTCATGACGCCGCCGCCCGTACCGAGAATCTCCGGCTCGTACGAGAACATGATGTCGAGCCCGAAATTGCGGTTCCCGCGGAAATATTCCCGTATCGCGTCCGGCCGATAATGCAGGTTGACGATCACGCTCGTGATCCCGGCCCCGACCAGAATCGAAAGCGCATAACATATTGAAGGGAGATTCGCCACTGGCACAAGCGGCTTCGGGAAGACGTCCGTAACGGGCCGCAGCCGTTCACCGAAGCCTGCCGCGAGAATAAATCCCTTCATATCGCGCCCCCTGCGCATTCGCCGATCAGCTCGCCCGCACGGGCTAGTTGCGTGCGGCGCGACACATAGCCGCCCAGATACGAGAGCGTCGCGTCAATGTTCGGCTCGTACCGGCGTCGTCCGAGAACGCGGGACTGATAGGCGAATGTGCCGATCGCCTTGACATTGCGCTGGAAGGCCGACAGATCGAAAAGCAGGTCGAACTCCTCGCGGCACATTGAGTGAATGCCTCGCCAGCGCGCAAGTTCATAGTACCGGTCTAAAATGCCGGTGAAGACGCGTTCATCGAGCCGCACATACGAGTCCCTGAGGAACGAGGCGAGGTCGTACTGAGGAAGGCCCATGCGGGCATCCTGAAAATCGATGATGTACGGAGCGTCACCGCAGAGCATAATGTTTCGGGAATGAAAATCCCGGTGATTAAGCACGAAGAGCTCCGGGCGCTGAAGGCTTTCGGCGATTTTGACGAATTCACCGCGCAGTTCGTGTAAAAACGCCTCTCGGGCATTACAGGAAAAATAATTTCGCACCGCATGTTCGATGAAGAAATCGAACTCGAACATCAGCCTCTCCATATCGAACGAACGATTGAAGGGGAGTGCGGAGGAATCCGGTGCGATGGATTGTATCCGTGCCAGGATGTCGAGTATCTCACCATAGAGCTTTTCCGCCTCATCATTCGTGAGTCCGGGGAAGCGGTCCTCCAGCAGCTCATCGCCCAGGTCCTCGAGCAAAAGGAGTCCCCGCTCGCGGTCCGCCGCGACAACGCCCGGGACCGGGATACCGTTGCGCTTTAGCAGGGCCTGCATAACCAGGAACTGGTGCTCCCCGTCAGGCACGCCGGCAAGGGTCTCGTCGAAACATACGATATACGGCCCCTGTTTTGAGCGGATGCGGTAATAACGGCGCATGGATGCGTCGCCTGCGAGTGCGGCTATCCCGTCGCAATTGCCCGCGTGCATCCGGGCGAAATCAAATATGGTCGCCTCGAGCCGATTGTTCACTGTCATATCGATACATGCTTTGACGTCAGGGACGGCATGCCGAACCTGCGCGTATACCGTTCGAAGCTCGGCGTGCCGGTAAAAAACCGCGCGGCATGCCGGGCTTCGAACGTCGCCCTGCCCCTTCGCGGGGGAGGGCGGGACTGAGGGGGGAAAGGCTATTCAATGTGACGCCGTAAAAAAGCCGGGATCTCCAGGTCTTCCGTGGAAAGATCCCTGCTGTAATCCTTGAGTCTGCGGCGCTCGTAATCGAGCGAAAAAGTCTGCATGCTTGCCGGCACCTTTTTCTCGATCCTGTTCTTCCCCTCGATGAGGGTAAGCGCCGCGCCGGTCTTGGAGCCCAGTTCCGCGTCGGTCTTTTTCGTAAGTAAATTTCTCTTCCTGTCAAAGCCGGTCGCGATAACTGTCACCCTCACCTTTTCGTTGAGCACGGGATCGATCGTCGTGCCGAAGATGATGTTGGCCTCCGGGTCGACCTGTCGGGTGATGAGATCGGTGACCTCGTTCACCTCGTGCAGCGAAAGGTCGTTGCCGCCGGCGATGTTGATGAGCACCGCGCGCGCGCCCTCGATGCTCGATTCCTCCAGGAGCGGGCTGTTGATGGCCATCTGCGTCGCCTCGAGGGCCTTGTTCTCACCGCTGCCCAGGCCCACTCCCATAAGCGCATCGCCCGTCTCCCGCATGACGGTCTTGACGTCGGCGAAGTCCACGTTGACCAGGCCCGTTATCATGATGAGGTCGGAGATGCCCTGCACTCCCTGACGGAGGATATCATCGGCAAGCTTGAACGCGTCGTCGATGGGCGTGCGCCGGTCTATGATCTTCAGCAAAAGATCGTTCGGGATGGTGATAAGCGTGTCGACTTTGTCCTTCAAGTTGCGGATCCCCTCCTCGGCGCGCTCCGAGCGTTTCTTGCCCTCGACGCGGAACGGCTTTGTGACAACCCCGAGCACCAGCGCGTTCTGCTCCTTGGCCACCTCGGCCACTATCGGCGCCGCGCCCGTGCCGGTACCGCCGCCCATTCCCGCGGTGATGAAGACCATATCCGCGCCCTTGAGCGATTTCAGAATCTTGTCGCGGTCTTCGTTAGCGGCCTCACGCCCGATGTCCGGGTCGGCGCCGGCCCCCAGCCCGCGTGTGAGCTTGTTGCCGATCTGGATCTTCACCGGCGCCAGCGACTCGCGAAGCTGCTGCGCGTCGGTATTGCATACGATGAACTCGACGCCCTCCATGCCCGTCGCGATCATGCGGTTGACCGCGTTGCAGCCGGCGCCCCCAACACCGACCACCTTGATGATGGTGTTCAACGGTTTTTCCTCTTCCAATCTGAACATCATTCCCCCCCTGTCCTTGTGTTATGTCTCATTACCCGATTTAAAAGAGCTAAAAGTAGTTATCCAAAAACTTCCTGAATTTCGTTCCGAACGAACCCATGCCGCCCGAGCGATCCGATTTCGATTTTGTGCGGAAGCGGCTCATCTTGATCCCGTATTTAAGCAGCCCCACGCCGTTTGCGTACTGGGGCGTCGCCACCACGTCCTTGAGTCCCGCGATGTCGCGCGGGATCCCCACCCTTACGGGCATGTTGAAGACGCGCTCGGCCGCTTCGACGCAACCTTCGATCATCGCGCCGCCGCCCGTGAGCACAATCCCCGCCGCCAGGATATCCTTTTTCCCGCTGCGTGCAAGCTCGCGGTCGACCATCTCCATTATCTCGAGCATGCGCGGCTCGATGATCTGCGCGAGCTCCTGGCGGAATATACGCCTGGGCGCCCGGCCGCCGACCGACGGTACCTCGATCGTCTCCGAGGCGTCGACGAGGTCGACAACGGAGGCGCCGTGTTTCTTTTTAATGACCTCCGCCGATTCGATCGGCGTCCTGAGCCCGATCGAAATGTCGCTGGTTACATGGATACCGCCAATCGAAAGGACCGATGAATAGGCAACGCCGCCCTCGATGAACACCACGATGTCCGTGGTGCCCCCGCCGATATCGATCAGTGCCACGCCCAGCTCCTTCTCATCCCTCGAGAGCGTCGCCTCGGCCGACGCGAGCGGCGCGAAGATGACGTCCGAGCACTGGTAACCCGCGCGGTTAGCCGATTTTAAAAGGTTCTGTATGGTCGTCGTCGAACCGGTGATGATGTGGACCTCCGCCTCGAGCCGCACGCCGCTCATGCCGATGGGGTCCTTGATGCCGGTCTGGTCGTCGACCGAAAATTCCTTCGAGAGCACATGTATTATCTCGCGGTCTACCGGAATAACCACCGCCTGTGCGGCCTCGATTACCCGTTTTATCTCCACGGGGGTGATCGTCCTCTGCCTATTGGAGACCGCGACCACACCCTTCGAGTTTTCGCCCTTTATGTGCTGTCCGGTAACCCCGACATACGCGGCGCCGACTTCGGTCCCGGCCATGAGCTCGGCATCCTCTATGGCCTTGACGATCGACGAGACGGTATTGTCGATGTTGATGATAACGCCGTTCTTCAGTCCGCGCGAGGGCGCGATCCCGACGCCGGTGACCTCTATCTGGTTGTTCTCGTTCACGAAACCGATCACCGCGCAGGTTTTCGTTGTGCCGATATCAAGACCGACGATAGTATCTTCCATCACTGGGCTCCTTGCATTTTACTTCAGTACCGCCGCGCCGGGGCGGACCTCCGAACGCGCCGGGTAATATCGCGCCGCATCCAGGTATCCGACCAGCGCGTTCAGGGCCTGGAAGCTCCCGCGGTCGATCTCGAGCGTAAAGACGGTGCGCCGACCCTTCAGCAATACGCGCAGGCGCGGATGCCCGGACATGTCGATCTCCTCGATCTCCCGATAAACCGGCATTCCGTTTTTCTCCAACTCCGAGAGCATCTCGAGCGCTTTCCGAAGCCGCGGCGAGGGTTTCCCACCCGCCAGATCACCGGCCGCGGCGACGATGATCGGTTTCTCGACCGCGTGTATCGTCCCCGTGGAAAGCACCCTCATTCCCGCGTCAAGCTCGACCGGCACCAGCGCATCATCCCTGTCGAGCACCACGACATACGCGGGGACGTTCTCCTCGATTACCACCGTCAGCCTGTCGCCTTCCTCGTTTATCAAGTATTTTTTAATCAGGGGCATTTTCCCCAGGCTTTCCCCGAGCGTTCCGAGATCGATGACCAGGGCATCTCCGTCCACGCGGTATGGCACCTGTTTGAGCACCTCGTAGCGGCTGAGATACCGGAGTCCCTTGAATTCGATCCCGCGCACCCTGCGGATGCCGCCCGCCGCCTCGGCGCTTCCGAGGGAAACGGCCGAGGATATGATCGCGCATACCAGCGCCGCGAATGTCATTTTTGCCGCACCGTGCATCTTATACGCCCGCGCTCCTTTCTTTCAATAACCTCACCACCGCCGGACCGGCCTTGTAGATGTCACCCGCGCCGAGCGTAAGGACGACGTCCCCTTTCCGCGCTTCGGCGGCGACTGATGCGGCGATGTCCTCGAACCGTGGAAGTATTCTCGCGTCGCGACCGGTATGGCTGACGATCGCCTGGCGAATCAGCTCGGATGACACTCCCTCGACGGGCTCCTCGCCCGCCGGGTAAATCTCCGTCAGAAAGAGCACATCGGCGCCAGTAAAGCACTGGCCGAACTCTTCGTACAGAAGTTTGGTCCGCGAATAACGATGAGGCTGGAACACCACAACCAGCCTGCGGCCGAGGCTCGTAAGCGCATCCAGGGTCGCCCGGATCTCGGTGGGATGGTGCCCGTAATCGTCCATGACCAGAACGCCGCCCTCCTCTCCGACCCGCTCCATCCTCCTGCCAACGCCTCGAAACGCCGAAAGCCCCTCGCGGATGGTCTTGAAATCGAGCCCCAGGTCCATCGCCACCGCGACGGCGGAAAGCGAGTTAAGCGCGTTGTGGCGGCCGAGAATACCCAGGGAAATCTCGCCCAGCGACCTGTCTTTATAAAGGCACTCGTACTTTGTCATGCCGTTCTCGACCCTGACATTGCTTGCGCGGAAATCGGCGCTTTCGGAAAAACCGTAGGTGACGTAGGGCCGGTCCACACGGGGAAGGAGCTCGGCGACCGTGAGATCGTCAACGCAGAGCACCGAGTAGCCATAGAAGGGGACCGCGTTGATATACTGGAGAAAGGCATCCTTGAGCCCTTCGAAATAGCGGTAATGGTCGAGGTGGTCGGCGTCGATGTTGGTCACCACGGCGATGGAGGGCAAAAGCTTCAGGAACGATCCGTCCGATTCGTCGGCCTCGAAGACGATATAATCCCCCTGCCCGATCTTGGCGTTCGAGCCGAAGTTAAGCACCTTGCCGCCCACCACGGCGGTCGGGTTTACGCCGCCGTAATAAAGAAGGCAGGCAAGAAGCGACGAGGTCGTCGTCTTCCCATGTGTCCCCGCCACACCGATTCCGTGCTTGAGGCGAACGAGTTCGGCAAGCATCTCCGCGCGGTGAATGATCGGTATGCGCCGGTTGCGCGCCTCTATGATCTCCGGATTGGAGGGCGCTATAGCGCTGGAGCTAACGACCACGTTATAGTCTTCGATATTTGAGGGATAGTGGCCTATGAATATCCTGGCGCCCAGCACGGCGAGCCGCCTGGTCTGCTCCGATTCGCGCAGGTCCGAACCCGAGACCTCGTAGCCGAGGTTGATGAGGATCTCGGCGATACCGCTCATGCCGATGCCGCCGATCCCGATGAAGTGCATTCTTTTCGATTTTCTGAACACGTCCCGCCCCGCTTAATTTACCTAAAAATTCGCCATTACCGACTTGACCACCGCCGCCGCGGCGTCCGGCATCGCGGCCTCCCGCGCGCGCGCGGACATCCTGGCGAGCTGTGTGGGATTGCCCAGGATATCCGAAAGCACGGGATACACCTTTTCGGGCACCGCGTCCGCGTTCGCTATTTTGACCGAGGCGCCCGCTTTTACAAACTCGTCGGCGTTCTTGTCCTGATGGTCCATCGCCGCGTACGGAAATGGTATGAGAATCGACGGAATACCCATAGCGGCCAGTTCCACCATCACGCCCGATCCCGAGCGGCTTATGGCGATGTCGCTCGCCATGTACGCGGCCCCCACCTCGTCGATGAAGGGCGAAAGATACAGCGAACCGGTGTCGCCCGTGCGCTGCACGGCCTGCTTGTATTTCTCGTATGACAAGCCCCCGGTACTCCAGATGATTCCGACGTCCTTGAACTCACCAGGGTAACCGGCCTTGAGGCCAAGCACCAGTTCGTTGATCGTAAGCGCTCCCTGGCTGCCCCCGATGGCGAGGATCACCTTTTTACAGTGCCTCAGGTTGAAGGCCTTCCGCGCACTGTCGCGGTCGGGCGCGCTGAGCACCTTTTTCCTGATCGGGTTTCCGACCAGTACGAGCCTGCCGTGCAGATCTTTCTTCATATAGTCCCGGGTCGACTCGAAGGTCGTGAAAATCGCAGCGGCGTGCCGGGCGAAAAACGATGTAACCCTTCCGGGTACCGTATTCTGTTCGCAGAGGTACAGGGGAACTCCGGCAATCCTGGCCGCCATGAGCGCAGGCGCTGAAACGTATCCCCCCATGCCGATCACCGCCCCGACCCCCTTTTCCCGGATAATCAGCCGGGCCTTCAGAACCGCCGCGGCGAAACCGAATATAAATAACGGCAGCTTAAAAATGTTTCGGCTGAACGCCGGGGCCCGGTAATAGAGCAGGTCGTCCGGCGCTACATCCTTCAGTGAAGAGAAGCGCGCGTCCTTATTTCCGGTGAGAAAAAAGAGATCAACTCCCGCGGCCCTGAACTCCTCGTACAGCGCGACACCTGGGCTGATGTGTCCGCCGGTCCCGCCGCCGACAATGAGTATCGATTTTGATTTCATCTCCAGACCTCTTCAGAGAGCTTCAATTCTTCCTGCACGACCTCTCTGTATCGTGAGATATTCAGTAAAATACCCATCGCGATCAGCGAGGAAACCAGCGACGACCCTCCGTAGCTGATGAACGGCAGCGGAATACCTGTCGTCGGAAGGCTCCCGGTAACGACACCGATATTGAGGAATGCCTGGAGCACCACCAGCAGGGTGAGCCCCATGGCGAGCAGGCGCCCGAATTCGTCGGGGGCGCCCTGCGCTATCCGCATGCCTTTTAGAAAGAGCGCGCAGAAGAGAGCCACCACAAGGACCGTTCCCAGAAGCCCGGTTTCCTCGGCTATGACAGCAAAGACAAAATCGGTATGCGGTTCGGGGAGCCGCTTGATCTT
Organism: Spirochaetota bacterium; assembly: GCA_025457965.1. Classification (GTDB taxonomy): domain Bacteria; phylum Spirochaetota; class UBA4802; order UBA4802; family UBA5368; genus MVZN01. The sequence continues at coordinate 15,922 of JALOTJ010000042.1, forward strand.
CTGAGTTCCGAAACCAAGGCCGACTCCGAAAAAACCGCCACGGCGGAACGCGGTGAACGACTGTATGACGTGATACCCGATACCATAGGGGTCTTTCCACGGGTCGAGATACGCCAGCATGCGGTCCTTCCGATACCCGACCTGGTAGACCAGCAGATAAAACATCGGAATGCTGGTGATGAACAGCGCCGCGATATAGAAGAATGGAAACCCGGAAACAAAGAGGACGAGCACCGAAACGAGCAGGAGGTCGATGGCCGTCCCGAAATCGGGCTGCATCATGACGAGGATGAAGATGAGCGCGACGACCACAACCGGAACGAGGAGCTGAACCACCTGGTTTCCCCGTCCTTCCGGCCCGGACGAAAAGACTTTCGCGAGATATATGACCACAAAGATTTTAATGAATTCAGAAGGCTGAAAGGCGATGGATCCGCCGCCCAGCCAGCGCGCCGAACCCTTCACGCTGTGTCCCACGCCGGGGATCAGCACCAGAACGAGGAGAACCAGCGACACGAGCAGCATGATTTTAGTGTACTTAATAAAATTACGATAATCGAACTGCTGCATTATAAACAGAACGGCAAAGCCCAGCACAAGCCATGCCGTCTGTCGCTTAAGAAAATGGAACGAGTCCCCGAAGGTCCTGGCGGCAACGACGGCGCTCGCGCTGTAACTCATGGCGATACCGATGCCCGCAAGCAAAAGCACAAGCACGAAGAGCACGATATCGGGCTCGCCGCGCCTGCGGGTGTCGATTACCGATTTCAGGTCCACGATATCTCCCCCGATGAAAGCCTCGTGAACGAGGCCCTGAACGCCTCGCCCCTCTCCTCAAAGTTGCTGTACATGTCGTACGACGCGCACGCCGGCGAAAGCAGTATCGTGTCGCCCCCTACGCTTGCCCTCATGGCCCTGGCGAGCGCGTCGTCCATATCGGCCGCGGACTCGTTTGGAACTTCCGAAAAAATCCTCGCGAACTCCCGCGACGATTCACCGATCAGCACCAGGAACCTGACCCTCTCCGCGATCGGGCCGAGCAGGCGGGAATAGTCGTCGCCCTTGGTCCGGCCTCCCAGAATGAGCACCACCCCGCCCGAAAGGCTTTTAAGCGCCATCTCGACCGCGCCGATGGTGGTCGCCTTGGAATCATTGATGAACAGGCGCCCCCCGAAAAGGCCGACGCGCTCCATGCGGTGGGCAAGCCCCTCGAACGAGTAACACGCCTCGGCCATCAGCGGGTAATCGGGCTCCCTCCCGGACTTCCTGAGGAGTGATACGACCATGAGAAGCGCGGCCATCGCGTTCTGCACGTTGTGCACGCCGATGAGCCTCATGCGCGACGGATCGAGGACGCCCTTTACGGTGCCGTTGTCGCGGATGAAAACGGTATCTTTTTCGAGAAAGGCGTCCGCATCCTTGTTTGCCATCGAAAAGCCGAGGCGGCGGGCCTCAATGTTCCCGATACCCGCGGAGAGCACGGGATCGTCCATATTGTAAACGAAGCTGTCGTCGGCGGACTGGTTCATCGCAACGCGGAGCTTGGCCCCGAAATACTCGTCCATCGAGGAATAGCGGTCAAGATGATCGGTGCCGATGTTGAGGATGGCGGCGACGTCCGGCCGGAATCGCTCGATCGTCTCGAGCTGGAATGATGAAAGCTCGATAACGCTCACCGTGTCGTCCGAGCTCTCGTCGACGAGCGAGACGAGCGGAATGCCGATGTTGCCGCCCACCAGCGTCCTGAAACCAAGAGAGCGAAGCACGTGCCCCACCAGGCTGGTGGTGGTCGATTTGCCGTCGGTGCCGGTGATCGCAACCACCCGCCCGCGCAGAAAGCGGAAGGCGAGCTCGATCTCGGCGATGACCGGAATGCCGCGCCGCCGCGCTTCGGCTACGAGCGGGATGGCCGCGGGGACACCCGGACTCAGCACCACGAGATCGACTCCCCCGTCAAGGAGCGACGGCTCCTGGTTCCCGGCGGACACCTCCACCCGCGCATCAAGGCGCCCGATCGTGTCGGCAAGCTCCTCCCTGGTCTTGACGTCCGAGACCACCACACGGCACCCTTTGACGGCCAGAAAATTGCACGCGGCAAGTCCCGACCTGTATCCCAGGCCGACGACGAGTACCGATGTACCGGTGGCGATTTCCTTCATGCCGACATATCCTACAGTATTTTAAGCGAACTCAAGCCGAGTATCGCCAGTAATATTCCGAGAATCCACATGCGAACCACCACCTTCTGTTCGGGCCAGCCCGAAAGCTCGAAGTGGTGGTGGATCGGCGCCATTTTGAATATCCGCTTTTTCCGCAGGCGGTACGAGGCGACCTGCAAAATGACCGACAGCGCCTCGATGACGAACACGCCGCCGACGATGAAGAGGAAGACCTCTTTCTTTATCATTATCGCGACGATTCCCAGGATGCCGCCCAGCGCGAGCGAGCCGGTGTCGCCCATGAAGACCGACGCCGGGTTGCTGTTGAACCAGAGGAAACCGAGCGACGCGCCGACGAGCGCGGAGAGGAACACAGTGAGCTCGGCCCCGAGTGGAATGTACGGGATACGAAGGTACGCGGCGATCTTGCTATTGCCCGAGAGATAGGTCATAATACCGAGGCTTACCGCCACGCTGATAACCGAACCGATCGCCAGGCCGTCGAGGCCGTCGGTGAGATTTACGGCGTTTGAGCTTCCCACCACGACGATCACCGCGAACAGTATCCAGAAGTAGGACAGGTCGAGCACCGCCTCGTTAAAGAAAGGGATGAAGAGCTTCGTGGTGTGTTCGCCGCCTGACGGAAAGAAATAGACCGCAAGCGCCACGGCCAGGGCGATGGCAACCTGGAAAAACAGCTTCATGCGGGCCGGCAGGCCGTTCTTGTTCTTTAAAATCGATTTGGTGTAGTCGTCGATGAAGCCGAGCGCACCGAGGAGAATCGTCGCCACGGCGAGCACGATGAGGTAGTGATTGTTGAAATTCCCCCACAGCAGGATGGAACCCAGCACCGACCCGAGGATGAGCAGCCCCCCCATTGTCGGCGTTCCGGCCTTGGACCGGTGGCTCTCCGGCCCGAGCTCGCGAATCTCCTCCCCGAGCTTCATCCTGCGCAGCCACCATATCACCAGGTTGCCGAGAATCAGCACCAGCACGAGCGCCGTAAGCGCGGCATAGGCCGAGCGGAACGTTATGTACTGAAACAGTCTCAGGAACGAGAGGTACTCTTTCAGCGGAAGTATCAAATGATAGAACATGATCGCTAACGGACGAGCGCGTCCGTCACCTCCTCCATCTTCATTGAGCGCGAGCCCTTTACGAGCACCACGTCTCCCGTCGCCAGCCAGCCTTTCAGAAAGACGACGATCTCCTCTCTGCCCGCGAAATGACGCACTGTTTCGCTCTTCATGCCCGCGGCGAGCGCACCGCGGGCATAGTGTTGCGCGTCGTCGCCGAACGCGCAGAGCAGGTCGAATTCGTATTCCGCCAGCATGCGCCCCACCCGCTCGTGGAAGGCGGCCGACGAGGGGCCGAGTTCCTTCATGTCAGCGAGGACGGCCACCTTGCGGTGGGCGGGATAGATCGAAGCGATCGACATGATCGCGTAGCGCGTTGAGAGCGGGTTGGAATTGTAGGTATCGTCGACCAGGATGAAATCCTTCTCGATGACCTGCGATCTCTTATCGATATTCTTAAAAGAAGAAAGCCCGTTTTTGATCAGCCCGGGCTCCACGCCCAACTCCCTTCCCAGGGCGACGGCGAGCAGCAGGTTGTAAAGGTTGTGAATGCCGTACAGCGGCGCCCGGTACGTTTCATCCTGATACATGACCGAACAGTCGGCCGCGCCGAGCGAATAATCCTGGGGAAATACCTGCGCGTTGGCGTAAAGCCCGAAAGTGACGACTTCGCAACCGTGAGCGCGCGCACTATCGCAGAGGATGTCGAAACTCTGCGTATCCTGGTTAAGATATATCTTCCCGCCCGGCGAGAGCCCTTCGACAATCTCCGCCTTCGCCCGGGCAACGCCCTCCACCGTTTCCAGAAACTCGAGATGGCCCTCGCCGATATTGGTGATCACCGCGATATCGGGCCTGGCGATGCGCGAAAGCCGCCCGATCTCCCCGGGGTGGTTCATCCCCAGCTCTACCACCGCGATATCATGATCCGGACGCAGGTGCAGCAGCGTATAAGGAAGCCCGACCTCGTTGTTGTAGTTCTTCTCGTTTTTCAGGCAGGTGTATTTCGCGGACAGCACCGCGTACAGCAATTCCTTGGTGGTTGTTTTTCCATTGGTTCCGGTGATGCCGACGACCCCGGCCTTCATCGATGCGCGATGCGCCGTCGCGATCCGGCCGTAGGCCGCGAGCGTATCGTCGCAGAGGACGGCGGCCGTTTTGAAACCCCCGGCCGTGGCGAGGTCCGATTCGCGCGCGGTGAGGAAGCCGGCCAGCGACCCGCTCTCCGCCAGGGGCGCAATGTAGTCGTGGCCGTCGAACTTTTCCCCGACGATCGGAACGAACAGGTTGTTCACGCCGAGCTCGCGGGAATCGGTGGTGATGGTCTCCACCGTGACGGAAGGATCGCCCGCGGCAAGCCTTCCGCCGCATGCCGCCGCGACGGCGCCCATGGTCGATTTATACGATGCCTTCACCGCTTTGCCCTCGCGGCGATGTATTTCATCGCGATCTCACGGTCGTCGAAATGCCGTTTTTCCGTGCCGATGATCTGATAATCCTCGTGCCCCTTGCCGGCGATGACCACGATGTCGCCCTCGCCCGCTTTTTCGATCGCCATGGCTATCGCGCGCTCGCGATCGGGTTCCACGTCATAGCGCGCCCCCTTCATGCCGGCAAGGATGTCGCCGATGATCGCACCGGGCTCTTCTTTGCGAGGATTGTCGCTCGTCACGATCACCACGTCGGATAGTTTCGCCGCCGTCTCGCCCATGAGGGGCCGTTTCGTCCTGTCCCGGTTGCCTCCGCAGCCGAACACCGTAATGATCCTCCGCGGCGAAAGCTCGCGGGCGGACTGGAGGAGCTTGGCGAGCGCGTCGTCAGTGTGCGCGTAGTCCACGATGACGCCGTAGCCGTTGTCCGAACGAAGGCGGTCGAAGCGTCCGGGAACCGTCGAAAGGGCTGAAAGACCGGCGGTAATCGCCTCGGGCGCAATGCCGATCGCATGCGCGGCCGCGAATGCCGCCAGCGAATTGTAGACATGGAAACCGCCGGCCACGTGCAGGTCGATCGCGGTGCCGGGTGGCGGGCGATCGATGCGGTAGGACACGCCGTCGATGGAATTCCTGATGCTCGATTTTTCCGGCCGGTAGTCGGCGTCGTCCGACAGACCGAAGCCGAAGAGCGGATACGATCGGGACCCCTTTCCGCTCAGGACGGTCCTGCCGTATTCGTCGTCACAGTTGACGATTCCCGCGCGACGGGATTTTTTCGAACGGTCGATGAGATCGAACAGCCTTAGCTTTGAAGCGAAGTAGTCCTCGAAGGTGAGGTGGAAATCGAGATGGTCGCGCGTGAGGTTCGTGAAGATGCCGGCGTCGAACTCGACGTCCTCGACGCGCCCCAGTTTCAGTCCGTGCGACGAGACCTCCATCACGAGTGCGTCGACGCCGTCGTCGGCCATCGCGCGCACGATCTCGTGCACGTCCCTCGATTCGGGGGTGGTATTGGGTGCCGGCACAAGGCCGCCCTTCCAGCGGTAATTGACGGTTCCGATGACGCCCGGCGTGCGGCCGGCGCTTTTAAAGATCGACTCGAGCATGTAGGTTATCGAGGTCTTGCCGTTGGTGCCGGTGACGCCGAGCACCAGCATCCCGGACGAGGGGAACCCGTAAAACGCGGCCGACAGGACCGACAGGGCCCTGCGCGTATCGGCCGCTGCGAGCAGCGTCGTCTTTCCGGCGAGGTCGGCGAATTCGGCCTGCCTGTTTTGGGAAACGACCACCGCCCCGGCGCCGCGCTCGATTGCGTCGCGGACGTACGCATGGCCGTCAGTCTGCGCTCCCTCGATCGCGACGAAGAGCGAGCCCGTGCCGACTTTCGCGGAATTGTATTCTATGGAAGATATCACGCACCCGACATCGCCGAAGGCCGTGGATACGAACGGCGCGCTTTTATCGACAAGCCCGGACAGCGCCATCGTTCGTTGTGAAATCTTACTTCCCATTGTTCTTCTTCCCGTCCCGGAGTACTATAATATCCGCCGGAGTAAGCTCGCGCATACCCCGCGAACGCGCGTACCGCTCGGCCACGTCCACCCGCCGGTAGCGCTCCATTTCGGCGCGCAGGCGGTCGTTCTCCTTCACCAGGCGCTTTTCTATCGCCATGTTCTCGCGGTACGCCATTTTCATCTTCATCACCTCGATGTTCTGCCATACGTACAGCACCACCAAGAGGATGACGCCCGTAACTATGCCGATGTATTTTATGACGCCCTCCCGATCTTCCCGCACACCCGCATCTTCGCGCTGCGCGAGCGCCTGTTCTCCGCGAGCTCCGCGTCGGCCGGCACAAGCGGCTTCTTCGTGAGTATGCGTACAAGCGGCGAGCCCGTACACTGACAGTAGCGGGGCTCCTCGCCGCACTCGCAACCGGCGGCCATTCTACGGAACGCGTCCTTTACAACCCGGTCTTCCAGGGAGTGAAAGGAGATGGCGATGATCCTCCCGTTCGCCGCGAGGAGACGGGCGGCAATGCGCAGGGACGCGCCGATCGCCGCGAGCTCGTCATTCACCGCGATGCGGAGCGCCTGGAATACTCTGGTTGCCGGATGGATATTGCGCACGTGGTACCGCGCCGGGATCGCGCGGAGCACCAGCTCCGCGAGTTCGCCGGTGGTTGTGATCGGCCCCGCCCCCCGGCGCTCGACGATGCGCCGGGCGATCCGCTTCGCCCAGCGTTCCTCTCCATATCCAAGGAAGATATCTGTCAACTCCTTTTCCCGCCGGGTATTCACGATGCGCGCCGCGTCCGTTTCGAGGCGCGGGTCCAGCCGCATGTCGAGCGGCTCGTCCCCCCGGAAGCTGAATCCCCTGCCACTTTTATCAAGATGAAAGGAAGAAATCCCGAAATCGTACAGGAAACAGCGCACATGCCCTTCCATGCCTTCCAGATTTTCCCCTATGTTCGCGAAATTGTCGTTTATCACCGTAAACCTTTTCCCGAACCCCGAGAGCCGTTCGCGCGCTATGGCGAGAATCTCCGGATCGCGCTCGAAGGCCACAACGCGCAGGTCCGGAAAGCCGCCGAGGATGAGCTCCGAATGGCCCCCTTCACCCAGCGTGCAGTCAACCACCACGCTCCCCTCGCAGGAGGTAATGCCGGCGATGTATTCCATCACCTCCCGGTGCATTACCGGGGTGTGGGCGAAGGGCCCGCGCGGATCGTCGTCTGAATTATGTCTCATTATCGGTTGCGGCTCTCCCCCGAAAGCCGTCACGACACGACTAAAAGCCCAGGTCTTTCGCGAAGGCGTTGAGCGCCTCGCCGTCGGGCCTGTATCTGTTATAGACCTCGCTGCCCCATATCTCGATCTTGTTGTACAGGCCGAGCATCGTCACGTCTTTATCGATCTCGGCATATTCCTTGAGATACGCGGGCACGATGATCCTGCCCTGCTTGTCAAATTCGCACTCGCTTGCACCGCCCATGAGGAAACGTAGTCGCATCCTGTTCATGGGGTCGGCCTGTGAGAGCGGCTGGAGCCTGTTCGCCACGAACTCGCGCCAGTCCTCCTCCCGGAAGGCCATGATGCATTTGTCGAAACCATGGGTGATGATGAGCTTGTTGATGACGGCATCCTCACCGAAGGCCTTGCGCAGCCTCACGGGAATGGCAACCCTCCCCTTCTCATCAAGCGCTGGATGATATTCC
>JALOTJ010000043.1 GCA_025457965.1 Spirochaetota bacterium
CGCCGTGCTCTACCTGGTCCTCTCGGTTTTCGGGCTGTTCATCGTCACCATGGCGATCATGCAGTCGACCGCTAACCGGCTGCAGGGGCGCCAGATTGCGTAAAAACACGTTGGTCCCGCTTGCCGCGGCCGCCGCACTACTTGTCGCCGGGGCGATTGGCGGGGATTCGATTTGTTTTTTCAAGCTCGTCTACGGAGTGCCCTGTCCGGGGTGTGGGATGACGAGGGCGCTTGCCGCACTTGCAGGCGGGGACCTCGTTTCGGCGATCGCGTTTCACCCGCTCGTTCCGATCGTGCCCCTCCTCGTGCTTGTTGCCGTCTTCAGGAACACCGGGCCGTTCTGTTCCCTGTATCGAAGCGAGGTTTTCTGGTCAGTCTGTGCGGCATGCTTTATGGCGGTATGGGTCGTGCGCATGTTCGCGCTCTTCCCCGGCACACCGCCGATGGATTATTCACAATCGTCGCTGGCGTGGAGGGCTTTCGAGCTTATTTTCAACTGAGTCCGGGGTTATATCATGAGTGATCGCGGGGTGCTCACCGACGGGCAATTATTACGCGCGCGAATTCGTTATTACGCGTCGCTCGCTTTTCTGGCGGCCGGGATACTGTATGCGTTATTCCCGTTCGACCTGATACCCGATCTGCTGGGACCCGTCGGCTGGGTGGACGATATCGGCGTACTGATCGTTTCGTTTGTTTTCGCCCTGCGCTCGTACTGTCGCGTGAAACGCGCACGCGGGGATGTCAGCGATCGCCGTCCTCGAAACACACGATCTTCTGGCTGATGATGTCCGATACCACCACGAGTTCCTTCACGATATCGTATACCCTGACGACATCCGCGTAGCGCTCCTCGTCGGGCAGGAGCTTTCCCAGTATGTTCGGCATGGTCGCGATATAGGCGTCGTTGAATACGGTCCCCTCGTTGTCGGGAAAAAGCGCCACGTAGAAGATGTCGGTCTCCACGAGGTCCTGGAAAAAATGCGTACCGAACGACAGCTCCGGTACCAGGTCGTCGCGCATGCTGGCGATTTCCATTAGGACGGCGATGTTGTTGATCTCGGAGAAGCGGACCGGAATGCCGAGAGAGGGAGTGGAGGTGCCCCATCGGCCCGGACCCATAAGGAGCGTGGGGAGCGCCGCCCTGCTCCCCGTCTGGCGGTTGAGCCTGCCGACGAGGCGCGCGATATCATACTTCTGCGACAGCGGAAGCGTCCCGTAGGATCTTGGATCGACGACTATTATCCTCCTGATCCGCTGTGCGATGTTGCCGCCCATGAAGTATCCCTCCGAACGGAAGAGCGTCCGCGCCGGATCTATTTCCGCCGGTATTTCCATGCGCTTCTCCTGCCACCTGGTCTGCTGGGGACGGCACTGGAGCAGGTTGACGTGATACGCACCGTCCCTGTCGAAGTTCACCGTAAACTCTATGTCCACCGGGTAGGAGTACGACTTCTCGATCGTTCTCATCAGGCGCTGCATATCGCCGGCGAAAGAGGTTTCGGAGAGAAGGCGCTCGAAGGTGAGCACCCACGACGTGCGCTCTGAACGACCCATGTCCCTGAGCCGCTGTTCGGACTCGAGGTCGCGCACCGCCATCACGTCAATCGGGATATCGACTCCCTCTTCAAGCAGGACCGTAAGGGGGACCGTACGGATTTCGTTGGCCGGGATGTCGAGAACGTCAACGTCGTGCTGGGAGAATTTACGCGCATCGTCCATCCCGGCGTGCGGACGGGTGAGCGGCGAGTCGAGCGCGATGATCAGCGGGTAATCGCCCTCGACACGGTTGACGGCCCGCGTGCCGAGGCCGAGGACGAGCCGGAGCATGCCGGCCTTCGGGTCCATGTCGCTTTTCCAGACGAATGTGTTGTACGACATGCCGACGCCGCCCATGTCCGGAAAGAAATAATTGCCGTGGTGCGAGCCGGACACGCGCTGCACCAGGAGCGCCATCTGTTCGTCCAGCCGGTCCAGGCCCCGCTGCCGCCGGTAGGTGAGTGCGTCCTCGTCCATGGTGCTCGCGAAGACCCGGCGGACCGCGTCGATGAAGCCGGCAAGGCGTTGGGCGGGCGTGCCCTGGTTGACGCAGAAGAAACTGTCGTATTTGCCGGCGAAGGCGTTGCCGAACGCGTCCTCCAGCAGGCTCGAGGAGCGGACGATGAACGGCGACTGGCCGAAATACTCTATGATATACTGAAACTTTTCCTTCACCTCATCGGGGAAGGAGCCCGAGAGCATTTTTTCATGAAGCTCGGCGGCGGCCTTGAAATATCCCTCCCCGGTCTTGTGTTCCATGAACGGTTTCCACCATCCGTTCTGCACGATGTAGGTGTAGAAGACATCGGAGCCGACGTAGAAGGAGTCGTGCGGTTCGAGCAGCTTCTGCCAGTCGCCATCTTCGGCGGCGGTCAGTATCTTACGTGCCAGGAGCATCCCCACGGCCTTCCCGCCGATATAGCCGGTGCCGATGAGCCGGTCCTTGAGGTTGAGGAAATCCTCGAGCGCGAGGTGGCGCGTGGCGAGCGACAGAATGCGCTCGTCGCGCCCTATTATTACCCTGCAGAGGTGGTCGATCATCTGCTCGCCTTCCTCGCGGTTCCGCGGGTTCCAGTGGAGGTCTTCCGCTTTAAGGAAGAGCCTGTCCCAGTAGTCAAGGTTGCGCCGCGTGCCGCCAGCCCCCTTCTGCTGAACGTGCTGGATGAGCCGCGCGGCGTCCACGCTGTTAGTGACGGGCGTGAGGCGGTCGTTCTTCTTTAAATGGGGGAAAAACATCGTCGGCGCATAGCGGTTCCAGACCTTGAGCGGATGGATGTAATAGCTTCCCTCGGAATTGTAGACATCGATGAGCACCTGCGTCGTTTCCCTGATCCGCGCAATGGTCTTGAACGAGAGGCTGTTTCGTAAGATGGCGAAATATGCGATGGTATTGAGTTCGAAAAGATAGGGGCAGGTCACCATGAAGAAGTTGCCGATCATGAGGTCGGTGGCCCAGGCCGATTGCAGGTCCGAGAGGCAGTCGAAGACATAATAGACCTCCTCTCCCTCATTTTTAATGATGGAATGAACCTGGGTTGAAAAGGATTCGAAGCCGCTGAACGAATCGAGCGTGTATATCTCGTTGTACTGGCCGACCCGGAGAATCGGATCGTGCTGGGCGAAGCGCATGTAGACCACGCGTCTCCCTTCTCCAAGCGCGTTCTGCACGTAGGGAATGGCGAACTGGAAGTAGTCCGATATCTCGTCCACCTGCCAAACCACGTTGTCCCCTATCCGGAGGTTGTTGACGACCCGGTCGAGGCTCGGTATGCCGGTACTGCATTCCAGGAGCGATTTCATGGCGTGCTTCCAGTTCGCGCAAGTTTGATGATGACCGGATATTTTTATCCATTAAAAAAAACGTTGTCAAGATATTTCCAACGGATGTGCGCGGCCGGCCCGATAAAATTCCGGTTGCGCGGCGCGAGTTGCTCGGTACAGTTGGGTACATATTTGTGTCAATCAACGCTGTGGAGATTATGATATGAATCCGGTATTCGAGGCGATACTTGCTCGGCGTTCAATACGAAAATTCACCGATGCTCCCGTTTCCAACGAAGACCTTTCGGCCATCCTCGAGGCGGGGAGGTGGGCGCCCTCCGGCCTCAACAACCAGCCCTGGCGATTCGCCGTGATACGGGACGGGGAATGCCGTGAGAGGCTTTCACGGCTGACCCATTATGGACTGGTGGTCCGATCGTGCGCGCTCTGCATCGCGGTGTTTTATCATGTCCCCTCCGGCTACAATCGCGACAAGGACATTCTCGGCATCGGCGCGTGCATACAGAACATGCTGCTCGCGGGCCACTCGTTCGGACTCGGTGCCGTATGGCTGGGGGAGATACTCAGTCAGAAAAGCGCGGTAAACGGACTACTCGTTCTCGATGATTCGTATGAACTGATGGCCGTCATCGCACTGGGGCGACCGGATGAACGGCCGGAAAGCGAAAGGCGCCCGATGGACGAACTCGTCGTGAGGAACGTGTAAAACCATGGCTCCGTGATTGCGGGGGATTCAGGCTGCCTGGCGGTAACGTCATCGATTCCATAAAAAAACCTCCCCGGAGGGAGGATTTTTGCGACCGCCCCGGCCCGTGCCGGCGATCCGTCTTCGACGCCGGACAGGCGGCCATAATGGCGTTTTTACAGGTTGGGGATATTCTTCACCCGTTTTTCCTTGGTCTCCTGTTTCTGCTTTTCGATACGCTCGCGCTCGAGGCGCTCCTTTTCGGCCTGTTCGCGGGCTTGGCGCTCCTTCTCGGCCCGTTCACGCGCAAGACGCTCCTTCTCGGAACGAGCCGCGGCGAGGCGGTCCTGCTTGCTCTTTTCAGCCGTTGCGCGCTCGAGCTCATCCTGCTTCTTCTTCTCGTCTTCCCTGCGCTTCTCGGCCTCGGTGTCCACGGGAGGTGCGACCATAACCTGCTGGATCTCCTGCCTGACGGCGTCCTCGAGCCTGTCGACCGGTTTGATGTCTTTTACTTCTTCGCGGATGGCCGTTATCTCCTCTTCCCTGAGGACCGCCACCTCGATCTCTTTTTTTTCGTCTACGATCCTGTCGACCGCCTTCATGTCGAGCGAAACGGTACTGTTGGATTCGATTACCGTTTCGACCTCCTCGATCACCTTGCCCTCCTTGACCGGGTTGACCTTTATCCTGCCCGAGAGAACATCGATCCTTGATGAGGTCTCGTCGGCGGTAACCCTGAAACTGGTACCCCGCACGGCGGCGATCGTGGTCGGTGAAGCGACCTCGAAACTTGATCCCTTGGCGAGCTTTGAAACCGTAACGAACACCTTCCCGTTGGCCATGTCCATTCTTGACTGGTTCGCGCCCTCACCACCGAACAGTGAGGTCATTTTGACCTGGGAGTTCTCATTTATTCGGATGATCCCGCTGGTTCCGTAGACTATGTCGATTATCGATGAGGAGCCGGTGCGGACGGTGTCGTTCTGGGCGATGGTGTCGCCGAGAGCGAGTTGACGCTCGCCGTTGAGCGAGACCATTTTCGCGTCCCCGAATACGGAATGGACGGTAAGTGTCGTCGATTCTTTGGATTTATTGGCGCATGAGAAAGTTAAGGATACGCACAGGAAGCAAAAAACAATCGCCGTTACTGGTTTCATGGCCGTCGCCCCTCACCTCTTTCTTTGAATTCCCTTTCGGATATCACCGTCGGTGGCAACCAGAGTCGTTCTTCTCTTCGCATTACACGGTCAGCGACTACTTTGCCTTCTACCGCGGGGAGTGTCCTCTCCGTTCAGGATGCATGGTTCGTACCGTCACAGTACCATCAATCGATGCGGTGGAAAAGCCTCCGCTCGTCGGAAGGCTTGCTTATTGATAACAAATCAGGCTCTCAATTATATAATACAATCCAAAAACGGTAAAGTGAATAATTTTTTTCAATATTTCGGGCAAAATAATCGGAGTTTCCCGCGAAATTAGCGTTGATTCAGTCATAAAGTTCAACCGATTCGCAATCGTGATTTCGTGTGATGGCATGTTATTTTGGATTATCCCTCCCCCCGATTGATCCGATATGTAAACAAGTGGCATATCAACCGGCGGGAGCCGTCAATGACCATCAGTGTCCCTTTCCATAAACCTCATATCACCGATGCGGAAATCGAAGCCGTTGCCGCGGTGTTGCGTTCCGGCTGGCTTACCATGGGGCCGAAGACCGTGGAATTCGAGGAATCCTTCCGAGTGCGCATCGGGGCGGCACATGCCATTGCGGTCAGCTCGGCGACGGCGGCGCTGCACCTGGCGCTGGTGGCGGCGGGAATAGGTGAGGGCGATGAGGTCATTGTCCCCGCCATGACCTTCGCCTCGTCGGCCGAAGTAGTCCGCTATCAGAATGCCGTGGTGGTGATGGCGGACATCGAGCGCGACACGCACCTCCTCGATGCCCGGCGCCTCGAGGAAAAAATAACACCCAGAACGAGGGCCGTTATGCCGGTGCATTACGGCGGCCTGCCCTGCGACATGGACCGGATCATGGATATCGCCCGTCGCCGCGGACTTGTCGTCATCGAAGATGCGGCGCACTCCCTGCCGGCGGAATATCATGGAAAGACGGTCGGCATTATCGGCGATTTCACCTGCTTCAGTTTCTACGCCACAAAGACGCTTGCCGTCGGCGAAGGCGGTATGATAACCACGGAAAACGCCGATTGGGCCGAACGGCTTCGGTCGCTCCGCCTGCATGGTATAGGAAAAGACGCCTGGAAACGCTACTCGGTAGAGGGAAGCTGGGCCTACGACGTGACCGAGATAGGATACAAGTATAATATGACCGATATCTCGGCGGCGATCGGCGTGGAACAGTTGAAAAAGCTCGACTGGATGAACGGGCGTCGGGCCGCCGTCGCGTCGGCCTATGACGTGGCGTTCGCCGGGGCCGATGCGCTCGTTCCATATGGTAAGCGGGAAGGGCGTTCCTCGGCATGGCACCTTTATCCGCTCCGGTTGAATCTCGACGCCCTTTCAATCGATCGGGCCCGCTTTATTGTGGAGTTAAAAGAGCGGGGCATCGGCGCCAGTGTCCACTTCATCCCGCTGTACCGGTTTATGCATTATCAGAAGATGGGATATCGCGCCGCGGACTTTCCCGAATGCGAATGGGCTTTCGAGCGCGAGGTCTCGCTTCCCATCTACCCGGGGATGGGGGACGATGCGGTAAACGTCGTGATCGAAGCGGTGCTGGCTATTATTCAAAAATTCCGAAGGTAGGTTGCTAGGCGATGCCGATTCTCTATGCGATCAGGGGCAGGAGACTCATTTACGTGATGCTCGACGCCCTCGGTGTCGCCGGCGCATTCGCGGGCGCTGGTGCGCTCCTTCCCGGCTTCGCTTTCCAGTCAGGCCGTGCGGAAGCCGCGGTATGGGCGGCAATAGCCTGCGCCGCGTACCTGGCCGCGTTTTATTCATTTCAGATTTATCGTGTTATATGGCATTATTCAGATATGCGGGACATGTACCGCCTTCTGGCGGCGAACCTGGCGGGGATGATCGCGGCGGTATCGGCGTTGTTCGCTTTCGGCATGGAGCCCGCTCCCGTTTGGGTCGTCCTCATGTTCCTCCTTGCGGCCGGTTTCACCGTTCTGTATCGCGCCATCGTGCGCGACCGGCTTGGCCGGAATGCGTCCGTTCGGCCCGGCGCCGGCGAGCAAGGAACGCCGAAGTCCCGGCGCAGGATCCTCATCGTCGGCGCGGGCGAGGCGGGGCGCATGATTTTAACGGAATACGCGAGGCGCGGATGGGACCGCGATATCGTCGGCTTCGCCGATGACGATCGCGTGAAGACCGGCCGGATCATCGGCGGCAAGAGGATTCTCTGCACGCTCGAGGGAATGGGTCGCGTAATGCGTCGCTACGAGATCTCGGAGGCGATCGTCGCCATGCCGTCTGCCGGAACAAAGGCCATGGACAGGGCCGTAGCCATCCTGCGCCGCGAAAACCCGGACATCGTGATAAAGACACTGCCCGTTTTCACGAAGATATTCGAGAGGTCGCTCAGCCCCGACCTTCGCGAGGTCGGGATTACGGACCTCCTGGGACGCGAGGAGTTCGCCGTCGATGCGGCCGCGATGCAGGAGCGGTTTGCCGGAAAAACCGTGCTTGTGACCGGGGCGGGCGGCAGCATAGGTTCCCAGCTGTGCCGCCAGCTGCTGAAGTTCAGAGTCGCGCGGCTGGTCGCCGTAGGCCGGGGGGAGTTTTCCATTTATTCGCTCGCCAAGTCGCTCGAGGAGGAACTGTATTACCTGGAAAGCGGTGCGGAAATCGTCTATCGTATCGCCGACGTTAAGGACCGCCGCATGCTCGACGGTATATTCGAGCGGTACCGTCCCGAAATAGTCATTCACGCAGCGGCGCACAAGCACGTTCCGCTCATGGAGTTCAACGAGATCGAGGCCCTGCAGAACAACGTGCTCGGGAGCAGGAACGTGTTCGATGCGGCGCACCGTTTCAAAGTGGCGGAGTGCGTGATGGTGTCAACCGACAAGGCGGTCCGTCCGGTCAACGTGATGGGCGCGAGCAAGCGCATCGCGGAGCTGGTGGCGATGTACTATTACCTGGAAAAGGGCCTCAATACATCGGTCGTGCGCTTCGGCAATGTTATCGGAAGCCGCGGTTCGGTCATCCCGCTCTTCAGGGAGCAGATACTGCGGGGGGGGCCCGTAACCGTCACCCACCCGGAGGTGACGCGCTATTTCATGTCCATCCCCGAGGCATCCATCCTGGTGCTGAACGCGGCGGCCTATGCCTCCGGCGGAGAGGTTTTCGCGCTGGACATGGGCAAGCAGTACCGCGTCGCCGACGTAGCGCAAAGCCTTATACGACTATTCGGCTACGTTCCTGAACGCGATATCCGGATCGAGTATACGGGGCTTCGGCCGGGCGAGAAACTCTACGAGGAGCTCTTCTACGATCCGGCTCGAATTTCGATCACGGACAACGCCAGGATCTTCAGGCTGAACGCGCCCACGGAAGGATACGACGGAAAAGCGCTCGAGGCTTTCATCGCTGATACCATCCCCTCGCTCCACGGGCTCGATACGCTCGCCATCCGCGAGGCTATCAGGAGTATCGTTCCTGAATACGAGTTCGACATCCCCGGCGTTCCCCGGGGCAGGGCGCGCCTGGTCACCTGACCGCCCTGCGGGCAAACAGTAATTGACAAAAAAATAGACAGACCGGAAGATACCGTTGGTTTTAAATGAAAAACCTTGCGGGGTATGCTTGTGGGGAACGTGGTCAACGTCGGGCTGATCGGCTTCGGCACCGTGGGAAGCGGTGTCCATAACCTCCTTGAGCGCAACGGCGCGATAATCGGACAGCGCACCGATCTCGATATACGGATAAAGACCATCTGCGATCTCGATTCGGCGCGTGTAAGGGCGAAGGCCCCCGGCGCTGCCGTGGTCTCGGACTGGAAAAAGGTCGTCGCCGACCCCGAAATCCATACGATCGTCGAACTTATCGGCGGGATCGATCCGGCGAAATCGATCATCCTTGAATCGCTCGCGGCCGGTAAGAACGTGGTGACCGCCAACAAGAAGCTCCTGGCGGAGCAGGGCGAGGAGATTTTCGCGCTCGCTAATGACGGCAGGGCCGCGCTGGGTTTCGAGGCCGCAGTGGGCGGAGGAATCCCCTGCATCGCCGCGCTCAAAAGCGGCCTGGTCGGAAACCGCGTTATGAGCGTCATGGGGATACTCAACGGCACCACCAACTACATCCTCACGCGCATGCAGGAGGAGTCGCTCTCCTTCGAGGCCGCGCTCGCCGACGCACAGGCCAGGGGCTTCGCGGAGGCCGACCCGACTTTCGACATCGAGGGATATGACGCCGGGCACAAGATCGCGATCCTGTCGATGATCGCGTTCAATCAAAAGATCGACTATAAGGCAATCTCCATCGAGGGCATCACGAAAATAGGCGCTTTCGACATCCTCTACGCGCGCGAGATGGGCTATCGCATAAAGCTTCTTGGTATCGGAAAGCGTGCCGGCGAGCGGCTCGATATCCGCGTACATCCCACCATGCTGCCCGTGCGCCATCCGCTCGCCTCGGTGCAAAACGAGTTCAATGCCGTGATGTTTACCGGCGACATGACCGGTCCCGTAAGCCTCAACGGCAGGGGCGCCGGGAGCCATCCGACGGCATCGGCCGTGATGAGCGACATCGTGCAGATCGCGCAGAAAACGGGTTCGCCCGGCGGGGCGATACGCTTCCGCGGCGAGGCGTCGTACCTCCTTCCGGGGGAGCGCCTCTCGCGATACTATATGCGCGTCCATACCGAAGACAGCCCCGGCATACTCGCGAAAATCGCGGGAGTGCTTTCCGGGTACAATATATCGATCGCCTCGGTCATCCAGAAAGAGAGCGACATGCCGCACGTGCCGCTGGTCATAATGACTCACGGGGCGCACGAGGAGGGCCTTTTCAAGGCCGTCAGGGAGATTAACGCCTTCGATTTCGTGGAAGGCGACGCGACGGTAATCCGCGTGGAGGACTATGTAAGCGATGGAGCGGGCGATGAATAAGGAATACCGGGCGCAGTTCCGATGCAGCGCGGGCTGCGGCGAGACCTATCCCCTCGACGAGGTGGTCTACCGGTGCCGAAAATGCGGCGAACTTCTCGAGGTACACCACGACATCGAGGCGCTGCGCACGCGAAGCGCCGCCGAATGGAAGACGCTTTTCGATTCGCGGGTAGGTACCACGCGCTGGCCCTATGGAAGCGGCGTCTGGGGAAAGAAGGAGTTCGTATGCCCCGGGATCGACAGCGATAACATCGTATCGATGTACGAGGGGAACACCAACCTGTTCTGGGCGAAGCGCTTCGGTGAGATGCTGGGCATGAAGGACCTGTGGGTAAAGATGTGCGGCAACAGCCACACCGGTTCGTTCAAGGACCTCGGCATGACCGTACTCGTCTCCATGGTGAACGAGATGATGCACCGCGGTGTGCGCCTCGACGCGGTAGCCTGCGCCTCAACGGGCGACACCTCGGCGGCGCTGGCGGCCTACTGCGCGTACGCCGGGATTCCCTCGATCGTGTTTTTGCCGTCCAACAAGATTTCAATCGCGCAGCTCGTGCAGCCGATGGCGAACAACGCGATCGTGCTCTCGCTCGACACCGACTTCGACGGCTGCATGCGCGTGGTCCAGGAGATAACCAAGAACAACACCATATACCTGGCGAACTCGATGAACAGCCTGCGCATCGAGGGACAGAAATCCATCTCGATCGAGATGCTGCAGCAGTTCGACTGGGAGGTCCCCGACGTGGTGGTGATCCCCGGCGGAAACCTGGGCAACGTCTCGGCGCTGGCGAAGGGCTTCAGCATGATGCTGGATCTGCGCATGATCGACCGCAAACCGCGCATCGTGCTCGCCCAGGCCGAAAAGGCGAATCCCCTCTACCGTTCGTACCTGAAGGGCTACGGCGACTTCGAGCCGATCGTCCCGGGCAAGACGCTCGCCTCGGCCATACAGATCGGCGACCCGGTTTCGGTGCGCAAGGCCATCTCGGCGCTCAGGGAGTACGACGGCATTGTCGAGCAGGCGAGCGAGGAAGAGCTCGCCGACGCGGCGGCGCTCGCGGACCGCACGGGGCTCTACGCCTGCCCGCATACCGGGGTCGCGCTCGCGGTTCTCATCAAGCTCGTCGAGCGGGGCGACATCCCGCGTGATGCGCGGACCATCGTTATTTCGACCGCGCACGGCCTCAAGTTCTCCGAGTTCAAGGTGGGCTACCACCAGGGGACCATCGACGGGGTCAAAAGCACGTATGCCAACAGGCCGATAGAGCTTCCGCCCGACGTGGACCGGGTCTCCGAGGTCCTCGCCCGGGAGCTCGCCAGAAGAAAAAAGGCATGAAGATCACCGCGGACGTCCACCTTGTCGGCGGCCCTTCCGTTTCGGACCCGTCCGACGCGGCCATTTATCTCGTCAAGGGCCGGGACGCCGCGGCGCTTATCGACGCCGGCACCGGCGATGGCCACTCCCGCGTGCTGAAAAACATCGCCGAAGCCGGCGTACGGCCCGGCGATATCACCCATATCTTTCTCACCCACTGCCATTACGATCATTCCGGTGGCGCGCTTCTCCTTCGCAGCGCGACAGCGGCCCGCACGGTGGCGCACGAGCTCGACGCGGAATATATCGAGATGGCCGATCCCGAGGTGACGGCAGCCTCGTGGTATCGTGCGCGCATGGAGCCGACGAAGGTCGACATCAGGATGGAGGGGGCCGAAGCCCTGTTCGATATCGGCGGTATCGAACTCACCATGTATCACACCCCGGGCCATTCGCCGGGCTCGTCGGTGCTCACCATGCGGTCCGGAGGCATGCTCGTGCTCTTCGGTCAGGACGTGCATGGCCCGCTTAACGACTCCCTGCGATCAAGCCGCGCCGACTATGTCCGCTCGCTCGAGTTTCTTCTCTCGCTCGAGGCCGATATACTCTGCGAGGGGCATTTCGGCGTCTTCGCCGGCAGGGAAAAGGTCAGGCGCTTCATTGAATCCTTTTTATAAAAGAACGGCTCCGGGGACGGACCGGATAATCGGTACGGTCAGGGAAAAGGAGCGCAGCCCTCTCATCGCAGCGTTTCTTTCGCTTTTCTTCACCGGGCTGGGGCAGTGGTATTGCGGCGAGCCCTTGCGCGCGGTGGTGCTTTTCCTGCTCCGTTTTCTCCCGATCGTCTTTATCCCATTCATTCCGTTTGCGGACCGTGGAAACCATGCTCTTTTCGTCGCGGTGGCCATGGGCCTGGCGAGTATCGTGATATGGTTCGCCGCGCCCGTTGATGCGTTTTTCCTGGCGCGCCGCCGCTCCGTACCGCCGGGAGGGACCAATTCGCTGCCGGCGTACGTTCTTTTTGCGCTTATCTCCGCGGCCGCAATCGCCGCTGCGGCCGCGATGGCGGCCGCGATGTACCGTCCCCACATTCAGGGCAATGACTCCATGGAGCCGCTCATACGAAAGGGCGACATCCTCCTGGTAAGCCGTTTCATGCGCGATCTTCCTTCGCCGGGCAGCGTGGTCGTGTATCGCGACGACCGCGGTACGCCGACCGCGCGGGTGATGGCCGGGGTGAAAGACCGCGTTGCGCACAGCGGCTCGATGATAGCCGTCAACGGGGACTTTTTGCTCATGGGCATCTACAGCGATATCGAGGTCAAAAGACTGAGGCTCGAGAATTCGGAACAGCTTTTTTACGAGGTGAACAACGCAAGGAAGTACCCGGTGAGGGCCGCCTCGGGCTCCGGGAGGCTCGCGAAATACAGGGGCCCCTCCGCTCCAGCCGGTGAGGGCCGGATTTTCGTGGCGGACGACAATCGCCTGCAAAGGGAATGGCTCAGCAGCATACCCACCGCAGCCCTGACCGGCCGGGTGGAGGGAATTCTCTGGGGAGGCTCATGGCGGAGGGCGCTGGTACGGCCTTTTCTGGAAGTTCAATGAAGTGCTTCGGATATGTACACAGTAAATATTGTTGACTAAAATATTAAAGCCGTCAATTCTAAGCACGGCGGTTATCACGGATCTTCATGGAGGAACGCTATGGTCTTGATCACGGGGTGCAACAGCCTTCTGGGAAGAACGCTCGCCGGCCGCCTCATGCAAAGCGGTGTACAGGTACGGGGGTTCGACTTCTGGAAACTCAAGGAGACCCCGACGACCACTGAATTTCTCGACGGGAGCGTCCTCGATTACGAACTCATGCTCGAGGCATGCGAAGGCGTCGATACGATATACCATCTACTCGATATCGAGTATCCCTCACACTACGGTCGCAGGTTCATGAAGCGGGTGAACATCAAGGGTACCGAAAACCTGCTCCGGGCCGCGCGCGAGGTCGGAGTGAACAAGATCGTTTACCTCTCATCGTCTAAAGTATACGGGTCGCCGGAGGAACTTCCCGTCAAGGAAGACGATACCCCGCGTCCCAACACCCGTTACGGAAAAGACAAACTTAAGGCCGAGAACCTGTGCAGAAAGTTCATCGAAAAGGACGAGATGGACATCACCATCTTCCGCGCCGCTCCCATCACCGGCCCGGGCCTGGACGATCCGATGATCCTGGTCATACTCTACATGGCGCTGGGCATGGAAGATTCCAGCCGTCTTTACATCGCGGGCGAGGGCGACTCGCGCTACCAGCTCGTCTATACCGACGACGTGGTCGCCGCGCTCATCGCGGGTGCCAGGGCGCCGGTCGCTCGTGGAGGTGTGTACAATCTGGGGTCGGACAACGTGCCCACCCAGAGGGAAGAGGTAATGAAGGTAAAGGAAAAGGCCGGCCTCGAATGCGGGGTCAAGCACCTCACCCCGTTCTTTGCGAAGCTGCTGTCATTTATTTTAAAGCCGCTCAACATCAACTATCTGAGGAAGGAACATCTTCTCTTTATCCTTTCAAACTTCGTTCTGGACTGTTCAAAGGCGAAGAAGGACCTAGGCTGGATGCCCTCGAAAGACAACATCGAAATTTTTATAGAGACGATAGACTGGTATCGGAGGGAAAAGCTGTAGGTACGCCGTTCGTTCCGGTTGATCGGCGCGCGGGATTATTTTGTTTCGTCCGGTTCTCGTCGAGTTAACTTCCGGGCCAGGGCCGTTATAAGCATCCAGAGCTTTACGAGGATAAGCTTCAGAAACTGCCCGACACTTCCCTCCCCGACGTCCATGGTAAGGAGCATCTGGGCCTTCTGCATCTCCTTGGTGGTAAGGGAGCGGCTCTGCAGTTGCATCTCCTTTAGCTTCTTTTTAACTTCCTTGCGGGCGAGCTTCATCGTCTCCTTGTCTTCGTCATAACCCTTCATGGCCTGAACCATCTTGAGAAGTCCCGGGTCTTCGAGCATTCGCTGCTTGATCTCCCGTACCCTGGCGTCGGCCCGTTGAAGGATGGGATTCTTATTGTTCCCCCCGTATTCCATCAGGAGCTCGAGGTACTGTCCCAGAAAAAAGGCCTGCTTGTAGAGTCGCTCACGCTCCTCCTGGGTCCTTGTCTCGAGGTCGATGCGGAAGAGTTCGTCGACGGCGGTCTCGATCGAATCGAGCATTTCGTCGGTGAGCTTGAAGAGCTCGTAGGGTTCGAGGTCCTTGATCTCGACAAAGCGTTGCGAAACTTCCCGCAGGTCGTTGAACATCCGTTCCGAGAAATCGAGCAAATAGCGGTAGGCACGGCGCTCCTTCGGCAGGAGCACGCTGTCGTCCGCCTCGCCCCCGGCCTCCGCCATCTTCTTCTTGATCTCCTTGATATTGACCGAGGAGGGGTCAAAATCGATCTTCGAAAACTCGAGCGTCTTTTTCATCTCGAAGAAGTTGGGCTCGGCAAGATCGTCGCCTATTTTCAGGACATTGAGCTTGATGTCGGCGAGCTTGTTCTTCATCCCGTACTTGTCGATTTTGCTGATGCCGTCGGTTACCACCAGGATCTCCGCATTGATGAGTTCCTTGTCGAAGCGGATGTCCTCAACGGCCTGGTACACGGCCTCCTGCAGATTGGTGCTCGTACCCCCCGTGGTGGTGAGGAGCACCTTTTCGATCAGAACGGGGAAGTCGTCCTTTTTTTCAATCTTTACGAGGTCGCCTGTTTTGGTGTCGAAGGGTCGATAGAAAATTTTCGCGTTGCTGTTGAGTTTTCTTCTGAGGAATTCGGCGACCAGGCACTTTGAAAAGAACGAGCGCATCTTGAAGTCCATGGAGCGCGAACGGTCCAGAAGCAGGTAGAATTTCTGGTCGAAGCGGTTTGCCTGCCTGCCTGACTCGTCGCGGAGCGTCGACACCGGTTTAAACGAGTCGGCCCTGGTTTCGAAGAAGCGCTGTACCAACAGCGTCCGTTTGAAGAGCTTGATGTCGAATATGTCGTCGTCGAGGGCGAGCTCCCTGGGAAGCGTGCGTTTGAGGTCGTAGATGGTGCGGTAGGTGTCGATAACCATGTTGTCCGACAGCGGTGAAACCTTTTCCATGCGGTTGACGAGGATCGTCTCGTCGCGGTCGGGGGACTCGATCTTCTCTTCCTTTGAAATATCCTCGATCGCCGAAAGGGCCTCCGAGATGAAATCGGGGGTGAATACCACGCGCGCGATCTCGAAGATCATGAAAAATTTTGAGGGGAGTATTATCTGGAGATTGTCGAAAAAGCCGAGAGACTCCCAGTACTCGATAAAGTCGAGGCTGGGGCGCTGTGGCCCATGGATCGATGTGATCGTGCCCGTCATGTTAGCGTACCTTTGGCGCCGTCACATGAGGTCTTTGAAGTCCCTGAGGATCCCTTCCTTGAGCTCGCGCACCTCTTCGACCGCCGGGTTGATCTCGGTGACGTTGCCCTTCAGCGTCTCGATGGTTATTTCATCCTCGGCCCTAAAGCGTGAGGGAAAAATCTTTTTAAGAAGGCCCTTCAGGCCCTCGATAAGGCCCTTCGCCTCTTTGAGACGGTCGCGCTTTTCCGGGTTCTCGCGGATCTCCTGGAATATTTTGCGGAGGTTCAACAGGAACTCTATCTGCTGCGTCGCGCCGGTTGCGTTGAAATGCACCAGGGTCTGCTGATAGGCGTCAAGGTAGACGTCCTTCTCGGACTTGTCTTTTGCCTTTACCGAGACAAAGCTGTTGAGCGTGCACAGCGCGAGGTACATGTTCTTGACGTCGTCCATGTTGACCTCGTAACGTCCGTCAAGGATCGCCTTCGCCCGCAGGAAGTCGGCAAGCTTGGCCTGCTTTCGGGGGCTTATGAAGAAGTTGTATTCGCTCTTTCGCATATCGCTCAGGAACTTGTTGGTGATCACGTTTTTCATGAAATAGATGAAGTCGGGGATCTCGACCCTGATATCCTTGTTTTTGTTCCGTATGATGTCGGACAGGTAGACAACCTGGTTAAAGGGTATCTTGCGGTCGGGCTCTATGGCCTTGCCCCTGCTGAACGCGTAGGTGTGGTCGATGAGCAGCTGCGTGTACGAATTGTTGTCCTCGGGGATGATCGATTTGTAGCTGAAGCGGTCCAGGACGGCCTCGGTGACCTCGTTCATGCGCATGTAGTTGGCGGTGGCGATGGCGGTGTGTATTGCCGTGTCGATGATCTCCGAGCCGTTGATGAACTTGCGTTCGTTCAGCACGGTCAGGAGAGACCGGAGAACCACGTCGCTCGCGTCAAAGAACTCGTCGAGGAACACGAGATTGGCCTCGATGATCGATCCGTGAATGTTGTGGCGGATTCTCCCCTTCTTGAACTCCTCGATGTTGTAAGGGCCGAAATAGTTGTCCGGGGTCTGCTCCTTGCTCGCCTGGGTCATGAACACGCGCACCTGGTCGAAGGTGTTGAAGATGTAGTTCGCCAGGTACGACTTCGCCATGCCCGTCCGGCTCAGGAGCAGCATGTGCTCGCGTGTGAGAATCGCGAACATCGATTGCTTTATGATCTCCTCGCGGTCGATGACGTTTTTTGCGATCCGGTCCATGTGCCAGCGCAGGTAGTCGATCGTTGTGGGGATGTCGAATTTTTCCTTCTGCGCGGACGCGGTGAAGGCCGCGATGCCGGGTTCGGCCCCGGGCTTCTTCTCGGCCTGTTCGGAGATGACATACTTGGACGACGGCCTCTGCTCCGCGGTCCTTCCGGAAGCCTCTTCTCCGGCCGCGAGCGATTCTTCCGCCGTGAAGATGTAAAATCCGTCCTTCTCGAGCTTCGATTCGACACTCGCGAGGCTCGTTTTCTGCACGGTCTGTTCCCTGGTCCGGTTGTTCATGATAAACCCTTTGACGCTCTTATTCAACGACGCCCGGCAGGACGATCATAATCGCCGCCCCTTCGCCGGGTTTGCTCTTGATGGCGATCGTTCCACCATGGTTTTCGACGATTGAGTAGGAGACCATAAGGCCCAGGCCGGTCGACTTCTCTCCCTTGGTGGTGAAGAAGGGCTGGAAGACCTTTTTGAGGTGTTCTTTTGGAATGCCCAGTCCCGTATCGCTGACGGTGATGGCGGCGTACAGCGCGCCGTTGTTCATCATCGAGTCGACGGTGATCCGGAGCTCCCCCTTGTCGGGCATCGCCTCCTCGGCGTTTGCGATAAGATGAAGGAGCACCTGTACCAGCTGGTTTCGGATGCCCCGCACTTTTACGCCGGCGTCCGGGTATTCCGTGATGACCGAATACCCGTTTTTCTGGAGGCGGTTGAGCATTATCTGGATAGGATGGCTGGTGATGAGCTTGTGGGCCTCGAAGACCTCCTTGTCCGTTTCCTCTGGCTTGGAGAGGTTGAGAAGCTGTTCGCCGATCTGCTTTATCCTGGTAAGTTCTTCCTTCATGGACTTTACATAGTCCCGCATCGGGCTGTTTTCGGGGGTGTTGTTCTCGATGAAGTTGAGGTCGATGGCGAGCAGGTTGATGGGCACTTTCAGCTCATATGCCACACCCGCCGCGAGAAGCCCCATGGCCGAGAGCTGTTCGGCGCGCTGCATGCGCTTTCCAATGCGCGACTGCTCGGTGACATCTTCGACCATCAGCATGACGTTTTTCACCCGCCGGTCGCCGTCAAGGATCGGGTTGATCTTTAAATTCAGTGCGCGCTCGTCCTCCGGAGCGGGGGAGCGTCTGTACATCGCGTTTTTGATGGCCTGCGGTTTCTTCTGGATAAAGACCTCGTCGAGCACGCGCTGGAATCCCGTCTGTGGGATGCCCTCGAGCTCGTTGAAATTCAATCCCACGATCGGCTGTCCAGGATCGAGCCCCATGATATGTTTAATGGTGGGATTTTCGCTCAGTATTATACCCGTGGGGTCCATGGTGATAATGCCGATCGGCGCGTTGTTGATGATGTCTTCATTGAGCGCCGTGAGCCGCCGCAGTTCCTCGGCCTGTTCAATCTGCTCTTTTATCTTCTCCTCGAGGCGCTTGGAGTTGATCTTCAGTTTGCGCTCCATCAGATGCATGTCGGTAATGTCCCTGAGGATGCCGAGGAGTCCCACTATCTTCCCTTCTTCTGATCGGATAGGCGAAAGGTTGGCGAGAAAATACATCGCGGAGCCGTCTTTATTGAATGTTTTGAATTTCTCGTTGAGGATTTCGTTCCCGCCGATGACCGACTTGAATACCGCGGTCGACCGTTCGATCTCGATGGCGGGGACCGCGGCGGAATAATGCATTCCAATGGCCTCCGTCCTGTCGACCGGAGAAAAGTTCTCCCATGCCGCGTTCAGGAATATGAGGTTGCCCTGGTCATCGAGTACGAATATGGCGTCGGAGGCGCCCTCGACCAGGTACTGATAATCGACCTTGGGGAAGCAGACGCCCTTCGATTGCAGCGCGTCCTTTAACTGGAGGTTCTCGATGATCCGTATGAGTTCTTCCTTGGCCAACGTCTGTAGTGTTTTGGTGTCCATAGGGTGACATTTTTCTCACATCATTGGAGTTTCTTTCTGCCAGGCACCGTCATTGTGTTGAAGAACCAGATCTCTACGATAAGGCTGAGAACCGTGCCAACCAGAAAAGCGATTGCGAAGTGCATGGTGCTCATCTTGATGACGTAAAGGCCTGCGAATGCGAAAACACCCAGAAGTGCAAGCCGCAGGGGGAAGCCCCCGAGGGTGATGGCTAAAAGGACCATGGTATTGGATTTCATCCCCTTGCGTGCGCCGAGAACCCAGAGGGCGGAAAGTAGAAAGCTCAGCGTGGCACCGACCAGGTAGCCCTTGAATTCGGTGATTCCGATGTATAAATAGCAGAAGCCGCTGATGATGAGATTTACGACCGCGAAGAGGGAAATGAGGAGGAAAGCAATCTTAAGATTCTTCATGTCGATTTCCGCAACCAGCCGTGGTGTATTTCGCTTCCATACCGGACATTAATCTACCGGATTGCGAGGAATTTGGTCAACAAATATTTTACGGCCGGTCTGCCGATACGATGCTGACAAATTGGCGATTGTGGACGGTAAATTGCGACAGCGCGGACACCGCGAAGGCGCGAGCCGTGTGCATTCCCGCGCTTCGCGGCCGCCGTGATGATCGGGCGGTCCTTTTACAGTTTGGTCGCCAGTTCCTCGCTCACTTCCCTGACGCCTGGCCGACCGTCCAGCTCGATGATGGCCGGAACGCCGTTATTGTCGCGCGAGAGCTGTTTGAAAAATTCGACCGCGGCAAGAGTCCCGCTTTTGGTGTCGTAGTAGATGCCGTGTCTGGCGTTGATCGCTTCCTCGTCCTGGTCGTCCGAACGCGCCGAGAGGGCCCCGCCGCACACCCTGCAGACGAAGCCCCCGTCCTTTTCGGCGGGCTTGATGGCGTCGATGAAGATGTTGTTGGGATGGTTGCCGTCATTTTCGCATATCCGCCGGCCCATTATCCGCTTCTTGGCGATCTCGCGATCGAGAACTATCTCGATTACATAGTCGAGCTTGACATTAAACTCGTTCATGGAGTAGTTGAGCGCCTTGGCCTGGTCAAAGTTCCGGGGAAAGCCGTCCAGGAGCCAGCCCACCTTGCAGTCGTCTTCCTTCAGGCGGTGGAGGATCATCGGGATGGTAATGCCGTCGGGTACGAGGTTGCCCCGATCGATATACTCCTTGGCCTGCAGTCCGAGCTGGGTTCTCTTCTTTATGTTAGCCCTGAAGATAACGCCCGATTCGATGTGCGGAATATTGTATTTTTTCTGTACCAGGGCGCCCTGTGTGCCCTTCCCGCTGCCGTTGGGCCCGAAGATAAGAATATTCATAGACCACCTCTCCTTGCAGTTAATAAATCGTCGGCCCTGAGGAAATTATTTTTGCCACACATGCGACGACTCTTCGCCGCAGGGCATTGTCGAACGCCCGCGGGGCCGAAAGCCGCGCAACATGCGTGGAATCATAGCCTATCCACACATAGTCGAGCATGTGCATTTGTAAAGCAGTTTTACATTATTTTTAGAATGTTCGCATTGAATCAGCAGTTCATTATTTAAATTAAAATAGCAATGGTTGATAAATAGATTGACCGGTTTGTCATATATTCGGCGGTCACCGCGCGAATAATCCGGCGCACTATAAAAGTTATTGAATATAAGATTCCGTGCCGCTATGCAGGTACATTGCCGGATTTGGCCGGCGCCCGGTGAAGATCGGGCGGGCAGCGGCTCAGGCAAAAAATACTTGCCTTTCCCGTAAAACCGGTCAAGCACAGGGTGATGTGCCGTTCTGTAACATAAGCGGTCACTTGGATTACATATTCACTATGTCCGGTCCGCCGGGTCGCGCGCCTGTATTCACAAAAACATCGGCATATTCAGAGATTCGCACAAGGAGGGTCGTGAAATACACATGATCAGCGTGAATAATGTAAGCAAATATTACGGGGATTTTTGCGCGGTGAACGATATTTCGTTCGTCATCCGCAGGGGCGAGATTACCGGGCTGTTGGGACCCAACGGCGCCGGAAAAACAACGACGCTGCGCATGCTCACCTGCTATCTCGCTCCCGACGGCGGGAGGATAAGCGTGGGAGACCACATGGTAGACGAGGAACCGCTGGAGGTAAAACGAATTATCGGCTATCTCCCGGAGTCGGCGCCGCTGTACGCCGATATGATGGTCTACGATTATCTTGGTTACGTCGGTCGGCTCCGCGGCATAGAGGGCGGGGAAAGGCTGCGCGAGATTTCGGCGATGTGCGGCATCGACGAGGTGATGCACAAGAACATCGGCGAACTTTCGAAGGGGTATCGCCAGCGCGTGGGCCTTGCGCACGCCATGATTCATGATCCCGAGATCCTGATCCTCGACGAGCCGACAAGCGGCCTCGATCCCAACCAGATCGTCGAAATCCGCAGGCTCATCAAGGAGATCGGAAAGCGGAAGACGGTGATTCTGTCCACGCATATCCTCTCCGAGGTGGAGGCCACCTGTGACCGCGTCATCATCATCGACCACGGAAGCATTATCGCCGATTCCCGCACGGCAGATCTCAAGTCGGCCGCCGGCGGCGCGATGCGCCTTTCGGTCAGGACAAAAGGGGCCGGCTTCGGCGATCTCGCGGCGACATTAGGCGCGCTTACAGGAGTCCGGTCGGTGGAGCCGCTCGACGACGCCGAGGGCCTTTCCGCCGCAACCGTGCGCGGAGAGGGCGGCGTCGACATCAGGCCCGTCGTTTTTGCGGCGGTGCGCGACGCCGGATGGGATCTGTACGAGATGGCGACCGAGCACGAGACGCTCGAACACGTATTCCGCAGGCTGACCAGGGGGGGCGATGATGAACTATAAAGAGTCGGTCGTTATAATGAAGAAGGAGTTGTCCGGCTATTTTACCACGCCGATAGCATACATCGTTATAACGGTGTTCCTGGTTATCACCGGATGGTTCTTCTTCTCAACATTCTTCCTTTACAACCAGGCAGAGCTTCGTGGATTTTTTCAACTCCTGCCGCTCGTTCTCTCCTTCGTTGTGCCGGCGGTAACCATGCGGCTCTTCTCGGAGGAAAAACATTCGGGTTCGTTCGAGATACTCATGACGCTTCCGGTCTCCGCGCGGGACGTGGTCCTTGGAAAGCTTCTTGCCGGCGCCGCATTCGTCGCGATCATGCTGGCCCCCACGCTCTCGTACGCGGTTTCGGCTGCCCTGGCCGGTTCGCTCGACCCCGGACCGGTCGTCGGGGGGTATCTCGGGGCGCTCCTTCTGGGCCTCGCGTTTTCCGCCATCGGCGTCTTCGCGTCTTCGCTTTCGAAAAACCAGATCGTGGCATTCATTATCGGTCTTAGCATATGCCTGGTCATGACCCTGGCGGATAAGTTCCTGTTCTTTCTGCCCTCACCTTTTTTAAACGCGGTCGAATACATCGGCGCCGATTTCCATTTCAGGAACATTTCCCGCGGGATAATCGACTCGCGGGACATACTGTATTTCCTTTCGGTGGCTGCCATCGCGTTTATCGGCACGGTTAGATTACTCGGGGATAGGAGATAGCCTGAAATGAAACTACCATCCGTCGATTTCAAAGTATTGAACGAACGTCTCCGCGCTGCCGTCCTCGAGGCGGCCGACGCGCGCAACCAGTGGCTGCTCAGCATCGTTATAATCGTGCTCGTCAACCTGGTCGGAATTTTTCTTTATTTCCGTTTGGACCTGACCGCAAACAATGCGTATTCGCTTTCACGGGTCAGTAAAAATGTGGTATCCTCGCTGGAGGAACCGCTAACGATCAAGGTGTTCTTCTCGAAGGATCTTCCGGCGCCGTATAACGCCGTATCCCGCTATCTCGCGGACCTGCTCGAGGAATACTCCCAGCGGGGAGCCCGGAATTTCCGCTACGAATTCGTCGATGTAGAAAAGAGCAGGGACGCGGCCGCCGATTTCGGCGTGCATCCCGTCCAGATACGCGAAATCAAGAACGACCGGGTTTCGGCGCGCAACGCCTTCATGGGAATCGCCGTGGTGCACGGCGACCTTATCGAGACCATTCCATCCATAACCGAGCCCGAGGGCGTCGAATACCGCATCACGACGCTCATGCAGAAGATGAACGGCAAGATCGACTCGCTCCTCGGGCTCGACCGGCCAGTAACGGTGACACTGTACGCATCGTCCAACCTTCCCATCTCGGGAATGCAGAACATCGCCGAAAAAGTGCGCGCCGTTGTGCAGAAGACGAATGCCCGCAATTACGGCAAGCTCGAGTTCCGCCACGTGGACCCGCTTGCCGACCGCGCGGTGCTCGACCTGGCCGATACGTACGGTTTGCCGCGGCTTAAATGGCCGGCCTTTACCGGCATGGACGGACGCCCGGTCGTCCCGGGCGATGGCATGCTCGGTATCGTGCTCGAACACGACGGAAGGTTCGAGACGGTGCAGATGCTGGCGCGCACCGTTTTCGGCCAGTACGCCGTGGGAGGGCTCGAAGACCTGGAGTCGCGGATCAACGGCGCTCTGGACAACCTGATCAGCATAAACCCGCGTGTGGGGTATATCACCGGCCACGGTGAGCGGGACATCCACAACCAGCGCGACGGCGCCGCGACCTTCCGTGAACTGGTGGCCGATATGTACGACCTCAAGACTATCGACCT